>NZ_BAAAFI010000046.1:0-165433 GCF_039523455.1 Algoriphagus jejuensis
ATTCCCTTAGTTGGCCTAGGCCAACTAAGGGAATGGGTTGATACAAAGTTTAAACCCTAGACACAGTTTAATGAACTATCCCCTTGGTTTTCAATGCCAAAGTTCTTCGAGCTTTGGCAAAAACCTCCAAGTGAATTCTACTTGCTATTTTCAGAAAAAGACTCTGTTGTACTCATGTAAAAATCTTTGCCGACCCGACGGATATGATCTTTGATGTTTTCATTTTTGATATCATCCCAAGCCTGAAGATCCACCAATAATGGAAAATCGCTGGAATTGATGTCCATCAAGATATGACCCAAAGTCTTGCGATCAATCGAATCTAGGATAACCAAATCCAAATCGCTTCGGTCGCCATAGGTGCCTTTCGCTCTAGAGCCATAGACCTTGACCTGCTTTACCATCGGGTAATTTTTAAAAATGTGCGAAAGGATATCAATTCCTTTTTGGTTAATCCCAAAGTCCTGGTTCATGACATTCTTTCTAAGCTTTTGCTCAAATTCACCAATAGTTGGATGTACTGGTTGGTGTAGGCGTGCTTTCTACGACTATCCAAATAAACACTTTCCCAAAACTTTCTTGGGCTGATTTTTCTCTCTGTCCTTTTTTCTTGATAAAAAAGAACGAAAAAATCAAGATTTGCCAAAGCTCCTGCCGCACAAGGCCGAACGCGGCTCGCTGGCAAATCAGCCCACTGCTCCTATCCGAATTATAGTTGGGTGTACGCCGGCGAAGTTCCAACTTACTATACCTATTTGACGGTCTGCAGTGGGCAAAATTCCTGCATCCTCGGTATTGTCTGATCTTGAATTATCAGGACACGCAATGATAGAAGCTTTTTAGGTTTTTTTCTTCTAAAAAAAATCCTTCGAGGTTTGAAAACCTCAAAGGATCTCAGAATGGCATCTTGCTACTAGCGTCTTCACTTACGAAATCGTCGATCCGCTGGCGGTGCCTTCGTGTGGCACCAAGAGCTTCAGCTTTCCGTCTTTGTCCTCGGCCATCAGGATCATACCTTCGGAGTCGATGCCCATCATCTTGCGGGGTGCAAGGTTGATCAGCATGGTGACCTGCTTGCCGACGAGAAATTCCGGCTCAAAGTGCTCTGCGACACCGCTCAGCACGGTGCGATGACCGAGACCGATATCCACTTTCAGCTTGAGCAGCTTCTTGGATTTTGGCATCTTCTCGGCTTCGAGTATCGTCACGACCCGCATATCAAGCTTCGCAAAGTCATCGTAGGTGATCAGCTCCTTCATCGGAGCCACGGGTGCATTGGCAGCTTCGTTCATCTTCTTGGCATCTAATAGTTTTTGGACTTGTTTTTCGACGGTTTCGTCTTCGATCTTCTCGAAGAGTAAGCCCATCTCTCCCAGGGAGCGATTGGCCTTGATCAATTCGCCATTGCCGGCTTCCTCCCATTTGCCCGCTTCGATATCGAAGAGGTCAAACAGCTTTTTGGCGGTATGGGGAAGGAAGGGTTCAGACACAATGGCCAGGTTTGCAGCGATATTCAAGGCGATATTGAGGATGGTCTTGGTGCGGGCTTCGTTGGTTTTGATCTCTTTCCAAGGCTCGGTGTCTGCTAGGTATTTATTTCCCAAGCGGGCCAAATCCATCACCAAACCCAATGCTTCTCGGAATCTGTAGCGCTCGATGGAGGCGGAGATTTTTGCAGGAAATTCTGCCAAAGCAGCCAAAACCTCCTGATCATAGCCTTTCAGTTCTCCCCTTTCGGGTACGGTTCCTTGGAAAAATTTCTGCGTCAGCACCACGGCACGATTTACAAAGTTGCCGTAGATCGCCACCAGTTCGGAGTTGTTTCTGGTTTGGTAATCTTTCCAGGTGAAGTCATTGTCCTTGGTCTCCGGCGCATTGGCGGTCAAGACATAGCGAAGTACGTCCTGCTTACCGGGGAACTCTTCCAGATACTCATGCAGCCACACCGCCCAGTTGCGGGAAGTGGAGATCTTGTCGCCCTCGAGATTCAGAAATTCGTTGGCGGGCACGTTGTCCGGCAGGACGTATCCTCCGTGGGTCTTCAGGATCGCCGGGAAGATGATGCAGTGGAAGACGATATTGTCCTTGCCGATGAAGTGTACGAGCTTGGTGTCTTCGTCCTTCCAGTAAGGCTCCCAATCGACGCCTTTTTCGGCAGCCCATTCTTTCGTAGAAGAGATGTAGCCGATAGGTGCGTCAAACCAGACGTAGAGCACTTTTCCCTCGCCCCCTTCGACGGGCACAGGAATGCCCCAGTCCAGGTCGCGTGTCATGGATCGGGCTTGGAGTCCGTCTCCAGCTTCCAGCCAAGAGCGGCACTGGCCCAAGACGTTGTTCTTCCAATCCTCCGCATGTTCTTCGAGAATCCACTTTTTCAGATAAGTCTGGTAGCGCGCCAGATCAAGAAACCAATGCTTGGTTTCTTTCAGCACCGGGGTTCTGCCGCTGAGCTTGGACTTGGGATTGATCAGGTCGGTCGGGCTGAGGGAGGTGCCGCATTTTTCGCACTGATCTCCATAGGCATTTTCATTGCCACACTTGGGACAGGTGCCCTCGATATATCTGTCGGCCAAAAATTGGTTGGCCTCCTCGTCGTAGTATTGCTCGGTTGTTTGCTCCAGAAACTCGCCTTTTTTATACAAATCCCTGAAGAAATCCTGTGCGGTTTCGTGGTGGATCTTGGCGGAAGTACGGGAGTAGTGGTCAAAGCTGATCCCGAAAGCATCAAAACTTCCCTTCATCATCTCGTGGTAGTGGTCTACGACTTGCTGGGGAGTTTTGCCTTCTTTTCCGGCCTTGATCGTGATGGCCACGCCATGCTCGTCGGAGCCACAGATGTAGGCCACGTCCTTTCCTTGGGAGCGCAGGTAGCGCACGTAGATATCGGACGGCACATAGCATCCCGCCAGGTGACCAATATGCAGTGGGCCATTGGCATAGGGAAGGGCCGAGGTGACCGTGTATCTTTTAAAATTCTTGTTGCTCATTGATTGCTTCTATTTCTTAAGCTGCAAATCCATCCGGATTATGCAGGATTTGCGGTGCTTTTAATTACTTCTTGTACAAACTCATTTTTGGAAAGCAAGTAGCTTCCTCGGTCATTCTTGAATTTTGCGGCTGATTCGACTTTCAGCTTTTCGTAGGCTTTGGCCAGTTTTCCATCCCTTCGCAATACATCCCGAAAAGCCAATTGGTTCACGGTAAAATTGTCGCTGGAACACATATGAATATGGAAAATCTGCGACTTCGTCCCGTCCAGATGGTATCCTTTGCCAAAAGACATGTAGGCCTCGATATCGTCCCGTTTTGGCACCAAGAAGTAGGTAAAACCAATCTCTGCCAAAGCGGCGATCAGGTCCTCGCTGAACATATATTCTATGGGCATCACGATCAACATGTCGATGTAGGGCTTGGCCTTGATTCCCGGGATTGAGGTACTGCCCACGTGCTCGATCCGTTCGGGTGAAAAGCCGGAGATCTTGGATAGAATGAGTTCCTTTTCCTTTTGGAAAATCCTCTTCCACTCCGGATTGTGCTCCTCTAGATGGATCGGAAAGAGCCGGTTCCAGTCTTCTTTTTTAAGCTCGTACAGCGGATTGCCCATCTTTCTTTTTCTTCAAAAACAGAGGCCAAAGATAGGGAAAACCCACAAAGGCCTGGCTAGGCATTTTGAAATTCGTTGCGGGCCTCCTCGGTCAGAATGCCGCTGTAGATGATGGTGATGGCCTGCTCAAAGGCATCGGAAGGCGGCATCTTGGCCCCTTTCTGTATCGCCTCCGGAAACTGCTCGACAAACTTCGGATCCCAAATCGCCTGGATGGCAGCGGCGTAAAGCATGACCACGAGGCTGACATTGATGCGGGGATTGACCAAGCCCAGCTTCGTGCCCTCCTCGATCAGTTTTGCAAATCGCATGTGAGCAGACTCGTTGATGTAGGCCTTCAGCTCCTGCCATACTTCGGGCGCATGCTCTCGGAGATCTTCAAAAAGTTCCGGATTGATCGGTGCGAGGTAGGTGGCCACCACGCTGAGAAAAGAGCGCAGCTTCAGCGGAAAGGCCAGATAGCGGTTGTCCACGATACCTTCCACCTTGGCCCTCATCCGCGTACAGAGCAGGTCAAAAGCCGCAGAAAGCAACTCGAGCTTCCCCGGAAAGTACTTGTAAAGCGTCTTTTTGCTCATTCCTGTCTCCTGGGCAATGTCATCCATGGTGGTATGGCGGTAGCCTTTTTCCAGAAAAAGCCCATAGGCCACATCAAGAATCTTACCTTCTGGACTGTTTTTTTTGCTCATCGTTGCGTGGGGATTGGGAGGCAAAGATAGGGCGGTGAGTTTAGAATTAGGGATTAGAGTTCCGGAATCGAAAGACCGGAAGGAATGAAAAACCTGCCCACTGTGCGGATTAAAAAATTGGGTGGTCAAAAAATCTTTGCGACTTGGCGGCTTTGCGAGAAAAAGTTTCTCGCAGAGACACCAAGTTGCAGAGTTTCTATCCTAGATTTTTGCGATTTCCAAAAGATCAATTCAAGTGCATCGCATGATCGGCTGGAAGGTCGCCTCCTGACCAGATTTTTTTCGCAGTCCAATCCGCATCCGGGCTGGTCCAGAAGGGATCATCAGCCGGAAGTCCCAGCGGAAGGAAGATGGCAGAGCAGAGGTACAGACTGCCGGTGTTTATGTAGTAATCCGCGAGATTTGGTTGATGGCCCGCCAAACCCAGATTGAGCCAGCCACTTTCTGTAAAGGTATTTGGAGCATCGAGGGTACGGCCGATCACAGCTGTCAGCGCCCCACGAACCTGCGCCGGCGTCAGACTTTCCGGTAGTCGATTCAACAAAGCCATATTTGCCAAGTGCTGAAAAGCTGCACCACGGTAAATAATCGATCGCCCGATGACCGGAAAGCTTCCGTCGGTATTGATCGTCCTTTCTTGGATCTCTGCATATCGGGCGGTGATCTTGACCAGATCCTTTTCGATCCAGTTGTAAGCCTTGTCTTTTTCCTTCACCACATCGAAGATATCGACCAGAAAGGGCTGGATTACATAGCTGTTGTAGTAGTCCATATTGAAGCTGTTGCCGTCGGAAAACATCCCGTCACCGGTGTACCATTGCCGACCAAAGGTCTTGAATCCGTAGTCCAGACGAACGCGGTCATATTCGTAACCATACTTGCAGAAAAACGCCTCCACCATGCCGGTGAAGAGCAGCCAGTTGGAATAAGAGGGGATAGTCTTGCGAGAGATGAGCAGCGCAACGACCACTTGCTGTTGTACTTTGGGAGAAAGATTTTCCCAGATCCATGGGCTTCGGATCAGTCCTTGGGCAAAGAACGAAGCATCCACGAGGGGCTGGAATCCTTCCCAAACCATGTAGTCTTTGCTCTCGGGATTGACGGCATTTTCCACTGCCTTCAGCGTCCAAGCGCGGTACTGGGCCCTCATCTTTTGCTCTCGTTCCGACCCCCCCTCGCCGTTGAGCCAAGGGGCGATGCCGCAGAGCGTACGACCAAAGGCCTCCAGATACGCCACGCGGGTGCGGGTTTCTGTATTGTCAATCTTGGGTGCCAAAGCGATAGGCATGTTTGCCTTGAGCTGATCCTCCGCCAAGTTGGAGATCACCGGTCGGGCCACCCGATCCAGGTAGTCCAGCCAGAGTTCGCGGGTGGAAGATTTGGACTGTGCCGAAAGCGGCGCGTACTGGAGGCAGAAAAGAAGCGTAAGGGAAAAAATAACCAAACGCACGGAAACTATTGATTTAATCATTTCGACTTAATGTTCAAGGTTTTGGCGAAAATCACACATGTAGTGCAATTGACCTAATTATTTTCCAAAAAAACCTCACCTAGATCCGCACATTCCCATACCTGCCTTTTCATATCCAGGTTCTAATCTTACAATTTTTGAATTTTCAAATCTTCCAATCCCCCAATCCTTGTAATTTTAACCTTTCACTTTTCGCCCAAATCCATGACGCAGACAGAAGCCGCCGCCCGTATCGCCCAACTTTCCGAACTGATCAACCGCTACAACCATCTCTACTATCAGGAGAGCAAAAGCGAAATCTCCGACTTGGAGTTTGATCAGCTGCTCGAGGAACTGATTCGGCTGGAGACGGAGTTTCCCGACCTGCTCGATCCCGACAGTCCCAGCCAGCGCGTCGGCGGCACGATCACCAAGGAGTTTCAAACCGTCGCCCATGAGTCGCGGATGCTTTCTCTGGGTAACACCTACTCCAAGGAAGAGTTGGTCGCCTTTGATGAGCGGGTGGCAAAGGGACTCGGACATGCGGACTATGAGTATTTCTGCGAGATGAAGTTTGACGGAGTAGCGATCAGCTTGGTCTATGAAAATGGGCAGCTCACACGTGCTGTCACCCGTGGCGACGGCACCCGAGGGGACGATGTCACCGCCAACGTACGCACCATCCGCAATATTCCGCTACGGATCACCGGCCCATTTGTGCCGGAAAAGTTCGAAGTACGCGGGGAGATCTTCTTGCCTTTGAAAGAATTTCTAAAGATCAACGCCGAGCGGGAGGAAAAAGGCGAAGCCTTGCTGGCCAATCCCCGGAATGCCGCTTCTGGCACGCTCAAGATGCAGGACAGCTCAGTGGTCGCCAAGCGTCGACTGAACTGCTATTTTTATCAATTGCTCGGCGATACGATCGGTGTCAGCAAACACGACGAAGCTATCCACCTGCTCGAAACTTGGGGGTTCAATGTGTCTCCGACGTATCTGAAAGCAGGCAAACTGGAAGAGGTTCTAACCTATATAGAGGAATGGCGGGAGAAGCGCTTCTCTCTCCCCCTCGATACAGACGGGATTGTCTTGAAAGTCAACGATTATGATCAGCGCGAGGAGCTCGGATTTACCGCAAAGACTCCCCGCTGGGCGATTGCCTATAAGTACAAGGCTGAAAGTGCCGAAACCCAGCTCTTGTCCATCACCTATCAGGTGGGCCGAACCGGCGCGATCACACCTGTGGCCAATCTTTCGCCGGTCAGCCTCGCCGGGACCACGGTCAAGCGGGCCTCTCTGCACAATGCCAACGAGATCGAGCGACTTGACACCCATGAGCTGGATTTTGTCTTTGTGGAAAAGGGCGGCGAGATCATTCCCAAGATCACCGCTGTCAATCCGGCCAGAAGAGAGCCACACTCCGCTCCCATCCAATACATTGAGAATTGCCCGGAATGTGGTACAGCCCTGATCCGCAGGGAAGGCGAAGCCAAGCACTATTGCCCCAATGCGGCGACTTGTCCGCCCCAGGTGCTGGGACGGATAGAGCATTTTGTGAGTAAAAGGGCGATGGATATCGACTCCCTCGGTACCGAGCGGATCCGTGCCTTGATTGATCAGGGTTTTATTCAAAGCTATGCTGACATCTACGCGCTCGAAAACCGCCAGAGCGAGCTCCTCGGACTGGAGATGAGCCAGGATCAGTACGAGCGGGAGACCTCCGGCATCCTGTACATTACCTTGCAAAAGGCGCTTTTTGCGCTGACGGAAGGGATTTCTTCCAAACAGATCCAAGATTTTCTGGAAGAAAAAGCCGAGCTGCCACTTATGGAAACCCTCAAAGCTTTTCAGGAGCAAATCCGGCTTTGGAAGAAAAAGGTACCCGTCAACACCGGTAACGTGGAGCGTCTGATCCATCAGCTCAAAGATCATCCCGAGTTGCCAAAGATGGAAGACTTTCTTCCAGTGGCGTTGGTCTTGGAGCTGTTTCTGGGCAGAAGAGTCGAGTTTGAGCAAATCCTGGAGGCAAGCAAAAGGCATGGAACTGTACACATGATTTTGCTGGAGTTGGGCCTCGATCTGCCCGACGAGCTAAGCGAACGCATCAAAAAACTGAAGTCCAACACCTTCCAAGAAGGCGTCATTTCCAACATGATTGCCGGGATCAACGCGTCCAAAGCCCAGCCTTTCGAGAAAATCCTTTTCGCCATTGGCATCCGGAATATCGGCGAAAACACCGCCCAACTCCTTGCCAGGCACTTTGGCAACATCGATAAGCTCCGCGAAGCCAGTTCCGAGCAACTCCTGGAGATCAACGGCGTCGGCGAAACCCTGGTGCACAGCATCGGGGAGTTTTTTGCCCAAGCTGAAAACCTGGACCACATCGCCAAACTGCGGGCCCAGGGACTCAACTTCGAAATCGAACAAAAGGAATTCGCACAGCTCGGCAACGCACTGGCAGGCAAAAGAATCTTGGCCTCGGGCAAGCTCCAGAACTTCAAGCGGGACGAGATCGTGGACTTCGTCCAAGCGCATGGAGGTCAGTACATTTCTTCGGTATCGAAAAATCTCGACTTCATTATCGAAGGCGAGGATATGGGACCGAGCAAGAAGGAGAAAGCTGTAAAACTCGGTGTTCCCCTAATCTCGGAGGAGGAGTTTATGGGGATGGTGAAATAAAAAAAATAGGCATCAGACAATTGGCTACTGCCGTTGTTTGACACCTATTCAATCCACTGCCCGAACCCGAGGTATTAACTCGCCAGAAACAGGCTTGCTATACCAAGAACAGCATCCTTGCTCAAAGGCTCATCCCAACCCTCAGACACGGCTGCGGCATCGATTCCTGTGGCAGTTGACACATTCACGCCGGCATGAGTGAGATTTTCTTCCCCGGCATAGATCGCAGCCGTTGCCGCTGGCAGTGAGCCGATCGACCCGTTGGTAATCCAGCCTTTGACGGTGTCTTGTCCTTTTTTGGTGCGAAGTCGACGAACCATCGAGGCATGCCGCGCTTCCACCGAATGAATGGACAAGGCCGCAGTCAACACCACATCACTCTCCTTCACATTTGCGGCCTGTCCTTTATATGCTCTCACTCCCGTATCCTCAAAAGCCTGAGAAAGCGCCAAAAAGGTCGGGTAATCGGTAAACGGCATGAAGTTTCCGCCTGCGGTAAAGTCAAAGCCTGGCTCCGCAACCGCGGTACCTTTCAGTACGTTTCCGATCACTTCCTGCAAAAACTTCACGTGAGCCAATTCGTGATCTCTGATTTTCTGAAAAATCACCCGGTCTGCCGCATCAATGACTCCTGAATCCAAGCCCATTTGGTAGTAGCGATACTCCAGATGTTCCAATGTCAGCGCATAGTTCAATACTCCGATCAAGCTGGCGGTATCCGCCTTGGCCACCTGTGGCATTGCATTCAATACGCCTAGCGGAACTGCCGCCATCGCTACTTTCTTACTGAAATCCCCAAATTGCCTAAAGGCATCTCGCCGGGAATAAAAACGGTCTTTGTCCTCAGCACTTTTCGTGTCAGGACACATGCTATCTAATAATTTGATCAAGTTCATGTCTGTGTGATTTAAAGTGTGGAATTAGCTGGTTGGTAGGGAGCTGAAGTCAATTTCAGTCTTTACGTAAGTCTTGGCAGCAGTCAGCACCTGAGTATAGGTGAGGGTGCGCTCCAGTCCGTTGGCATCGATGATGTCATCGCCTGCAAAATCCGCCGAACCCGGATTGATAAGATCACGAATAGCAGCCGCATGTCTTGCCTCAACGGAAACTATCTTTCCCGCGATCAAGAGCAGATCAGCACTCTCCAAAAACTGTCCCGCACCATTGTAAGCAGCTACGCCCAAATCCTCGAAAGTCTTAGCGGCTGCCAAAACGGAGTTTCTGTTACCAAAATCGATACTGCTAAAGTCGACTTCCAGTCCCTTGATCGCATTGGTACCCAGGGCCGCTTTGAAAAATTCGCGGTGTGCTCTTTCGTGCTTTTCCAGATCGCCCATGATGGTTTTTTCCTCTGCTGAGGCGTTGGCGAAATAGCTTCCTTTCATCACTTCGGCGTAAAAAGCCGCTTCCAGCTGCTCCAGGGCATATGCATAATTTAAAATCCCCGTATCTCCCGAACCGAGATTGACTTTCCCATCCATCGGTGGCACCATATCATCTTCATCGTTACAGCCCATCAGTAGCAAGCCTGCTCCGGCGACTGTCATCGTTCCTACTCTGAGAAACTGACGTCGGTTTGCATTGGTCACCAAACCTTGCGGCTTGATCAATTCCTTTTTCATGTTGTTGTGATTTAGGTTAATAATTCGGTTTTAGTTTTCCTTGAAAAAAAGTCCAATCCGAAATCAGACTATTCGCCGTTGGATCTGGAAGGAATTACGAAGCGGGAAACGAACTTGGATTGAGCCAATAATTTATTTTCCCAACATTTCTTTGAGAAGAGATCAGGAGCAAATGATATCTTATTGTATTTTAGATACTTATAGGATTTTTATAGTCTGGAAAAAAGCAGCTGAATTCGAAGCACTTTATTCTTCTTATCTCTCTTTCATTTGAAAAATCGATGCTTAATGCTTTATTTTTAACCAGGCGAATCATTTTTAAATCAATAAACCCAGCACGATGAGCAACTCCAAAAAAGAGCTATCCCGGGAAGAACTTCTCGATATTTTAAAACTGCGTTTTGAGAAAAATACGAAACGCCATGAAGGGCTTGATTGGAATACCGTTCAGGCAAAGCTCGAAGCGAATCCCAAAAAACTCGAATCCCTGCACAAGATGGAAGTCACCGGTGGCGAACCCGATGTAGTACTGCTATCTGACGGCAAACCGGACGAACTCATCTTTATTGATTGCTCGGCCGAAAGCCCGGCAGGACGCAGAAGTTGCTGTTTCGATCTGGAAGCCTGGGAATCCAGAAAGGAACACAAGCCAAAAACAAGCGCCCAGGCAATGGCAGCCGAAATGGGGATTGAAATTCTATCGGAGGCCCAATACCGGGAGCTACAACAAGTCGGGAAATTTGACACCAAAACCTCCAGCTGGATTGAAACGCCTGCTGCCATCCGAAAACTCGGAGGAGCGCTTTTCTGTGATCGTCGCTACGAGCATATCTTCGTGTACCACAACGGCGCAGAGTCCTATTATGCAGCTCGAGGATTTCGGGGACTACTCAAGGTCTGAATTCCTTAACTTTCTGATCTCTCAATTAATCATTCCCAAAACCACACAACCATATGGACCGCGATTCTCTTTGGAAAGAAGAAATAGAAAAACTCAGATCCATTATTGTAAAAACTGAACTGGAAGAAAGCATTAAATGGGGTATACCAGTTTACACGCATAAAGGCAAAAATGTGGTCAGTGCCGTGGGTTTCAAAAATTACTTCAGCCTTTGGTTTTACAACGGCGTGTTTCTTTCCGACCCTTATCAGAAACTCGTCAATGCGCAGGAAGGCGTAACCAAAGCACTCAGACACTGGCGGTTTGAATCTGCTGACGAAATCGACGAGGAAAAGATCTTGGAATATATTCATGAAGCCATTCGCAACGAAGTCGCAGGCAAAGTCTGGAAGCCTCAGAAATCCGGACAACTCGAGATCCCTGAATTCTTTCAGCATAGATTGGACGCCGACAAAAATCTTCAGGAAGCATTCGACTCGCTCACTCCATTCAAACAAAAGAAATTTGTCGAACACTTGACAACCGCCAAGCGGGAGGCTACGCAGCTCTCCCGAATGGAGAAAATCATCCCCATGATTTTGGAAGGAGTCGGACTGAATGACAAGTATCGGTGAGCGTTTTTTCACACCGCTAAGCTTCACTCCTTTCAAATACGTTTTTTGGCCCCATTGCTAACTTCCTCCTCTCATGAGACTACAAGCTTTAACTTTCTTTTTGCTTTTTTCTTTTGCAATTCATGCTCAAACACCCACGCGTGCGCAATTGGAATCGATGACCGAAGCCCAATGGCAGCCTGCACTCAGCCTGCTCACGGAGATCGTTTCCATGCCCAACGATGCCGTTTTTCCTGAGCAGATCGAGGTCAATATCCAATGGTGCGAGGACATTTTTGAAGATAGAGGTTGGAGCGTCGAGCGATTGGAGACGGCAGGTATTCCACTCCTTTTGGTAGAAAAAACCCAAGCCGCAGCCACTAAAACCGCACTATTCTATTTTCATGTAGATGGCCAAGCAGTTGATATCAGCAAATGGGATCAACCGGACGCTTATGTTCCGGTGTTGAAAGCCCAGAATGAGTCAGGCAATTGGGAGCCTATCGCGATCGAAAAACTCCAATCAGAATACGATCCGGAATGGAGGATTTTCGCAAGATCAAGTTCGGATGACAAGGGGCCGCTTGCCATGTTTATCTCTGGATGGGATGCATTGGCCGAAGCGGGATTGGCGCCGGATTATAGCATCAAAATCATCTTGGACTTTGAGGAAGAACAGGGTTCGCCGAGACTTCCAGCTGCAGTAGTCGAATACAAAGAGAAACTCAAGGCCGACCTGATGCTCATCATGGATGGCCCACGCCACACAAGCAACGAACCTACCCTGAGTTATGGCGCCCGCGGAATCGCTGATATGACGCTCACAACCTACGGCCCGAAAGTCCCCCAGCACAGCGGCCACTACGGAAACTATTCCCCCAATCCAGCCCTCCTGCTATCTCAGTTGCTGGCATCTATGAAGGACGCAGACGGTCGGATAGTAATTCCGGGGTATTATGATGACATCACCTTCACGGATGCCGAGCGGGAGATTTTCTCCAAAGTACCCGACAATGAACCTGCTGTACAAAAAAGGCTGGGAATCGGGCGGACAGACAAAGTCGGAGAAACCTATCAGGAAAGCATTAACTATCCGTCTTTGAATATCCGGGGGTTGAATTCGGGATATACGGGTACTCAGGCGACGACGATCATCCCCGCCACTGCGGTAGCAGAATTAGATATTCGTTTGGTACCGGAATCGGATCCAAATCGCCTGTTCGAATTGATTGAAGATCACATCAATGCACAGGGATTTCATATTGTCAGCGAGGATCCAACGGACGAAGAGCGGATGAATTACCCTAAACTAGTCAAAATGGAAAAGTCGGTTTCCTATCAGGCATTTCGCACGCCGATGGACTCAGACGCTGGAGCATGGCTGAGAAAAGCAATGAACCGGGCTTTTGGGAAAGATCCGGTGCAGATTCGGATCTCGGGAGGGTCTATACCAATCTCTCCTTTTGTAGATGCATTGGGAATTCCTGCGATTACAATCCCCACGGTGAATGCGGACAATAACCAGCATAGTCCAAACGAAAATCTGAGACTGGGAAATTACAAAGAAGGAATTCAGGCGATTATGAGTGTATTGACACAGCCGATGTATTGATTTGGGTAGTTCGACTCATCTCAGCTACTTCTCCGAAGCGGTGTTTTGCGGCAAACAAAATGGATGAGCCGGTACCCATTCCGACGATGGAACGCATGGCTTTTTCAGGCTCAATATCCAAAAATTTTAATTGAGATCCCGGTACATGGTAGATGTTCCCGTTCATTGGGTTGGGCGCTGTTGGGACAAAAACGGTATATATTTCCCCAGCAATCGTTTCAGTTACGAAGCCCGTCAGCAGTACACCTGTGTTGAATGCATCCACCAGAACGACTTGGCTAAACGGCATTTTTTTGAGGCCGGTGAATTGCGCAATGATTTCTTGGACAGTAGAATACAGCGGGATTTGAAGCAAATACTTGGATTCGAAATTTTTAAAATATCGCTTTCTGCTCGTATTTCTCAAAATCAGACCAATGATGAAGATGAATCCAAGCAATATGATCAGTGCCAGAATATTTATCAAGAAAGTGCTTTTTTCTGCGTTTGGGGCTAAGATCGAGCTGATTGGCGAAACGAGATTAAATACAAATTTGAATATCAGAGAGAGTAAAAACAGGATGATGACCGTGGGTAAAATCAATATAGCCCCATGCAAAAATGTTCTAAAAATGAATGACTTCGTCGAGGATTTATCCCTTCGGATTTCCTGCTCTTTTTGAGGTGGTAGGTGATTTTCCATTTTAAGAGTGAATTGAGGTGAGCTTGCCGATGAAGGAGATTTTCGCTCCTTCGGAAGTATCGATTCCCGAATGCTTCCTCTACCTAAGTATCAAAAATGTGCCAGCGTTGACTCTTCTCACTTAAGTCATTTTCTTTTTCTCAGCCGCTTTCAATTTGCAACGCCCCTGCCTATCCTTCTTTTTCCTCTCCCGAAAACAAAATCAACCGTAAAGTCCCGTAATCATATTTTCCATTGAAATGCTCGTAATACAGCTTGAGTGAGTCGAATTTTCCAGCCATCGGCTGTATCTCCCGGATCGCTTGATCGGACACCAACTGCTCAAGCTTCAGCATGCCAGCTTTCACTCCAGATCCCAGATGCCCCATAATCGTAGACAGCGCAAACTCCCGCTCGGTGGCGATTTCCTGTGGACTTTTTCCTGAGAGAAAAAGCTCAATGCTCAACAAATTCGAGCTCCCTTTCTTTTCTTTTGTTTTTTTTGTCTTATTCTCAGTCGATTTTTTTCGACCGGTTTTGGTACTGCTTTTAGATTTTTCAGGGAGCGTCTCCCGGATTTTTGCCAGAATGGATTGACGCTTCTGGCCGATCTCCTGGCTGAGGTCTTGCATCTTGCCGGTGATTTCTCCTTTGGTAATAGCCTGAATCAGCCGTCCTGACCTGGCAATGCTTAGAGATTTTCTAAGCAACTCCAATTCCAGCTCTTCCAAGCCGTTTTGGTAGGTTTTGATTCGTGAAAAGTCCATGACCTTGACTTCATGAAGCATCAACTTTTCCAGGATTCCCTCCAAAAATTTGAGATAGTAGCCCGCCCCTTTCTCGATTCGCTCCTGCAGCTTTTCTCCCTCATTCTGCTGAAGCAAAACGAGAAGCTGATTGCGGAATTTTCGCGTATTCTCGCGCTCTGACTGCAGCGATCGAAGGATCGCCGGGAGGTCTTCCCGGAGGTTTTCATCCTCAAACTCCAGGCTACTTTCCTGTTTTTTGTCAAATTGAACCATAGACTGGAGGATGCTCTCAAACTCAAACGTATCCTGAACCAGTCGGCTGAGGTAGCTAGCTTGGTTCTGAGTCAGGAGCTCAGTCAACTCCTTTTGGAGGCCAGTTCCCTGGGTGAAATCGACGACTTTGGGATCTGAATAGATCACCTCGGTCTGGACGCGAGTTCTCAGGATGAGCCCGTCGAGACTCCGCAGCCTGCTGAGCGCGACGTACACCTGCCCCGGAGCAAAGGCCTGACCCACATCGATGATCGCCCGATCAAAGGTCAGCCCCTGGCTTTTGTGAACGGTGACGGCCCAGGCCAGCTTGATGGGATACTGAGAAAAAGTCCCGACGACTTCCTCCTCCAGTTCCTTGGTATCGGGATGGAGTCGGTATTTTTTGTTTTCCCAGACCTCCTGCCTCAAGACATATTCCGTATTGGAGTCGTCTAAGTCGACCGTGATTTCCTCAGGTGTAAGACTCTTAACGGTGGCCAATTTACCGTTAAAATAGGAAGCATTTCCGGAGGAGTCATTTTTGATAAACATGACACGGGCTCCGACCTTCAATTCAATAGATTGTGGAAGTGGAAAGAGTGTCTCCGGAAAATCGCGATCGAGTACTGCTTCGTAAAAGAAAGAAGGAGAATCCAGCACCCGCAACTCCCGGAGGTTGAGTTCGTCCGCCTTGTAGTTGTGCGTTGTGAGGGTGATAGCCGGTGGTAAATCCCGGATTTCTTCCACGGTTTTGAAGTGTTGATTGAGTACGCGCACGTCCTCTGGAGTGGCTCGGTTGTCACGCAGGTTGTTGAGGATTCGGATGAATACATCATCCTGCTGACGAAAGATCTTATCCAATTCGAGATAGACCATACCGGAGTTCTGAAGGGCTTTTGCTTCAAAAAAATGCATGGACTTATAAAATCGGCTGAGCACCGCCCATTCCTGATCCTTCACCACTGGTGGCAACTGATACAGGTCCCCAATTAACAACACCTGAATCCCACCAAACGGCACATTGTAGTTTCGCTTCACGCTCCGCATGCGGTAGTCTATGGCATCCAAAATATCCGCACGCAGCATACTCACCTCATCGATCACCAGCAGGTCGATGGATTTCAGGACATTTCTCCGTACTTGATTCAGGGGATGTTTGCGCGCCATGGTCTGCTGGGTGAAAAAACCATACTGATCCGAGTAGTGCCCCTCGGCTTCCCGAGTGGGTAGAAACGAGCCGAAAGGCAGTAAAAACTGAGAATGTATCGTCACGCCGCGGGCATTGAGGGCAGCGATTCCCGTCGGAGCAACGATGACAAAATCCTTGTGTGTCAGCCGAGCGAGATCCCTCAAAAAAGTGGTTTTGCCTGTTCCTGCTTTTCCAGTCAAAAAAACCGGCGCACCGGTATTGTTCACGAACTTGGCCGCCAGCTCAAGTCGGTCAGTGGATTGATTTTCCATTCAACTAAATTACTGTCTTTTCGCTTAACCCCAATCCTGCGATAGCGAACCGTGGCGAATTTTTTAGGCAAATCTCCAATTGAGGGCCATGGGAGCGCACTGAGTAACTCCAGTGTAAGAAAGAATTACGCCGTGTTTTGCCGAGCATTGTTGGGATCTGTCCGTGGAGAAATCCTGCCACTTTGAACCGATAGTGGATTTTAACACAAACCCATTTTTATTCTGTTTTCGGCGCTCATTTTTTGATTTTGTTCGAAATTGCACAGTCATCTTCAGTTTTCATGAAAGATAATTTTTTAATAAACTACGGAAACTTTGAATCGACATATAGTTTCCATAGTTTTGTCGCCAGTTTCAAAAATGGGGTGCGGTGACGAAGACAAGAATACTAGAGATTGCAACGGAGCAATTTTCCCGATATGGGGTGAGAGCCGTGACAATGGAGGATATCGCCCGGCAGGGAGGGATTTCCAAAAAGACGATTTATCAGGAGTTTGCCGATAAAAAGGACCTGGTCAAAGAGACCATCGAACTGATCTTGGAGGCAGATCGCAAAAAACTCAATGAGATCCTCGAATCAGAGGATGGGGTCATCGAGCACTTGGTGAACATGTCCAAGACGGTGCGTGAAAGGCTTCAAAATATGAATCCGGTGGTGGTCTTTGAGGTACAAAAATATTTTCCGGAAGCCTGGAAAATTTTTGAAGATTTCAAAGTGGAGGTGATCATGGAAGACCTGGTCTCCGTCATCGAAAAGGGGAAAAAACTCGGGTATTTCAGACCTGAGATCGATTCCCAAATCCTCGCCAAAGCACGAATCAATCAGATATCTTCGATGTTTGAGCCGGAGAATTCCTCTAAGTCAAGCCTCAATCTAGCAGATGAACAGACGGTGCTGCTGGACCATTTTCTGCACGGGATTTTTACAGAAGAAGGCCGCTCGGCCTATACCACATTAAAAGCAATTGACGAATAAAAACTAACCAACTTATGAAGAAGAGCCTTTATACGCTTTTGTTATTTTTTCTGGCATTTTCTGCTGTCCAGGCTCAGGAGGTTGCGCAGCTGACGCTGAACGAATCCATCCTGTATGCGATCGAAAATAACTACGTGACCAAAAACGCCCGTTTGGAGACCCTGATCTCCAAGGCGACGGTCAAGGAGACTACCGCTATCGGTTTGCCTCAGATCAACGGTTCATTCAACTTGGACTATAATCCTATGATCCCAGTGGTATTCCTGCCCAATGAGCCGCCATTTGGCGACCCAAGCAATCCGGCGGACGTGATCCCGGCACGATTCGGGGTGAACTATTCCTCTGCTCTTGGCATGACCGTATCGCAGATGATCTTTGACGGCTCGTTTTTTATTGGCTTGCGTGCCGCAAAAACATTGACTCAACTGACCGATTTCGATCTGGTAAAAGCTGAAAATGATGTCGTCGAAAATGTCAAGAAAGCCTACTTCGGCGTACTGGTCAATCAGGAGAGAATACGACTTGCGGAGTCCAACCTCGCCCGGATTGACTCCTTGCTGCAGGAAACCAAAGCACTAAACGAAGCGGGATTTGCGGAGAAAATCGACGTTTCCAGGATTCAGGTGCAACGCAACAATACGTACTCCCAAGTAGAACGTAGCCGCACGGCTTGGGAAATCAGCAAGGAACTTCTCAAAATTCAGATGGGCATGCCGCTCACGATGGATATCCTCATCACTGAAACTCTTCAAGATCTGAATCCCCGCGAAGATCTCCTCCAGCTATTGGCTGACGAGGGCGAACACAGGGTTGAACTTGACCAGTTGAATACGCAGATCGAGTTGCAGCAATATGACTTGAAATACAACACCTCGCAGTACATGCCAACGATTGACTTTAATGGTTACATGAGAAGAAGCGGTGCAGGGAGTGAACTGACCACTGTCTTTGACAAAGTAAACTGGTTTTCAAGCTCCCTTCTAGGCGTGACGATGAACATTCCGATTTTTGATGGGTTGAGTAAAAGTGCCCGAATTCAAAAGAATCGCTACACCATCAATCAATTGGAGAATCAGCGATTTTTCCTGAACGACAGTTTCCAAAATGAAATCTTCTCAGCAAAAGCATCGCTAAAAAATGACTTGAATATCCTGGATGTACAGAAGGAAAACTTAGAGCTGGCCCAGGAAGTCTTTGACATCGCCAAGATCAAGTACCAAGAAGGTGTAGGCTCCAACCTGGAGGTGATCGATGCAGATGGCGCGCTGACCGAAGCCGAGATTAACTACCTGGCAGCACTATACGATGGCTTGATTTCAAAAGTAAATCTCGAAAAAGCCCTTGGTATCCTCCAAGTAGGTCTGGAAAATTAAACCAACTATTCTTTACTACTCAAAAAATATTTCGACAGATATGAAACCTATCCTTAAATTTTTACCAATGGTGTTGCTGACCGCCCTTACGATCTCTTGTGCGCAGGAGGAGGGCGTAGAAGCAATGAAATCAAAGCTTGCTGAGCTCAAAGATCAGGCGGCTGAGTTGGGTACTGAGATCAAAACGCTCGAATCAGAGATAGCGAAGCAGGACCCTGATTTTGCCAAAACTGGAAAAAAGTCGATTCTGATCACCACAGCTCCGGCTAAGCAAGGCACGTTCACCCACTTCGTAGAAGTGACTGGATCCGTGCTTTCGAAGAAAAATGTAAACATCAGCGCGGAGACTGCCGGTCGAATCCTAGAGATACCGGCCGTAGAGGGTATGCGTGTGACTGCGGGGCAGATCTTAGCGAGAATCGATTCGGAATCGATCGAGCGAAATATCGAGGAAGTGGAGAGTTCTCTAGAATTGGCCAAGGTCATCTACCAAAAACAGGAAAGACTTTGGAGCCAAAAGATTGGAACTGAAATTCAGTATCTGGAAGCTAAAAACAGGAAAGAAGGACTGGAGAAAAGTCTTGCAACCATGAGAACCCAGATGGATAAGGCCTTGGTCAAGGCGCCATTTGACGGAACCGTGGAGAGTGTGGATGTGAGAGTAGGAGAATTGGTGCAGCCCGGAGTTCCGATGTTTCAGTTTATCGGAGGCAGTGATCTGTATATCCAGGCGGACGTATCGGAGAGTTTTGTCGGTGTGCTACACAAAGGGGATTCGGTTGAGGTAGAGTTTCCATCTATCAATAAACGCATGAAGACCAAAGTATCTTCAATCGGAGGGGTGATCAACCCAAACAACCGGACTTTCAAAGTCGAAGTTTATCTCCCAAATAATCTCGAGCTTAAGCCAAACATGATTTCTATCCTGAAGATCAAGGATTATCAAAACAACGAAAGCGTAATAGTGCCTGCGCACCTGATTCTAGCCGATACCAAAGGAGATTATGTGTTCATCGTGGAAAACGGCACAGCCAAGAAAAAATACGTGACACGTGGCTTGACTTACGGTGACGAAACTGAGATCAAGGAAGGCCTGTCCGGTACAGAAACGATCGTGGACAAAGGATTCCGGGAAGTAGGAGATAATTTCAGTGTAACTGTTGCCCAACTTTAATCATGGCAGATACTTCTAAACCAACCTTTATTAGAGAGTTTGGGCTGTCCAGCTTTAGTGTGGACAACTCTACGTCAGTAGTCATTTTGACCCTGATCATCACCGTGCTAGGTCTGAGTGCCTACCGGACGATGCCCAAGGAGAGTTTCCCTGAGATCGTCATCCCGACCGTATATGTAGGAACAGCCTATCCGGGTAACTCGCCCGTGGATATGGAAAACCTGATCACTAGACCTATCGAAAAGGAACTGAAATCGCTCAACAATATAAAGAGCATCAAGTCCACTTCGGTGCAGGATTTCTCTTCGGTAGTCATCGAGTTTTCTCCCGGAGTGGAGATTTCCAAAGCGATCCAAGATGTCAAAGACGCGGTGGACAAGTCCAAGAGTGAATTGCCTACTGACTTGGATCAGGATCCCAATGTGCAGGAAGTCAATACTTCCGATTTCCCGATCATGAACGTGAACATCTCTGGACCGTACTCCGAGCAGGAGCTGAAGAAATTCGGTGAATACCTGGAAGATGCCATCGAGAAGCTACCGGAAATTTCCAAAGCTGACCTAGCCGGCACCGTGGAGCGGGAGATTCAGATCAATGCAGACCCCTACAAGATGGAATCTGTCGGTGTGAGCTTTGGAGATATCTCTGGAGCCATCCAGTCCGAAAACCTCACCATGTCGGGAGGTAGCATCAAGAGTGGTGATTTCGAAAGGACCCTTCGCATCGATGGAGAGTTTGAAAATCCCGCAGATCTGCTGGATATTATTGTGAAGACTGACCAGCAAAAGATCGTTTACCTTCGTGACGTTGCGGAAGTGAAGGATACCTTCAAGGATAGAACTTCCTATGCCCGAGACAAAAACCTTCCCGTTGTCACTATCAATGTGACGAAGCGAAGTGGAGAAAATCTCCTGGACGCGGCTGACAAAATCAAAGTGATCATAGAAACGACGAAAGCCAATCGCTTTCCGGAGGATCTCGAAATCACCATCACCAACGATCAGAGCAAGCAGACCCGGATTCAGGTCAGCGATCTGGAAAACTCCATCATCTTTGGGATCATCTTGGTGGTCTTGGTTTTGATGTTTTTCATGGGCTTCCGCAATGCGCTTTTTGTGGGATCGGCAATTCCGCTGTCCATGTTTATTTCCTTCCTGATTTTGAATGCTTTCGGGATCACGCTCAACCTGATGGTGTTATTCTCCCTGATCCTCGCTTTGGGGATGCTGGTGGACAACGGGATCGTGGTGGTAGAGAATATCTACCGGCTCATGCAGGAAGGCAAGCCTTCCCACCAAGCTGCCAAAGAAGGTGTGGGAGAGGTAGCTTGGCCAATCATTACTTCTACAGCGACAACACTGGCGGCCTTTCTTCCACTTGCGTTTTGGGACGATCTGGTTGGAGAGTTTATGAAATTCCTTCCCATCACACTGATTATCGTACTGTCTTCCTCCCTTATGGTCGCCCTGGTGATCAACCCGGTGATGACTTCGATGTTTATGAAGTTGGATTCCGGAGGGAAAAATAAGCCCAAGCGGAAATCTATTATCACTGCCGGAATTTTTCTGGTTTTGTCCACGATTTTCTATCTGATCGGCTGGACGTCTTTTGGTTCGCTGGCCTTGGTGGCATCATTGCTTACCCTGTTCAATGTGTTCCTTTTAAGAGGTGCCATCCATTGGTTCCAAGAGGTGTTTTTGGTCAAGCTTGAAAATGCCTACGAGGCTACACTCGGCTATGCTTTGCAGGGGAAAAAGCCATATTTGTTCTTTGGAGGAATGTTCGGGCTGTTGATTTTCTCATTGGTTTTGCTGGGAATCACGGCGCCAAAGGTTCTGTTTTTTCCTGACAATCAGCCTCAGTTGATCAACGTGTTTGTGGAGTTTCCGATTGGAACCGACATCAACGCTACCAATGCCTTTGTTGATAAAATGGAGGATGAGATGATGGTAGCTTTGGAACCCTACCAAGGAGTTTTGGAGTCGGTGATCACTCAGGTAGGTGAAGGAACCGGCGATCCGATGGAAGGGCCAAGCCAGCAGGCCACTCCAAACAAGGCGAAGATTACCATTGGTTTTGTTGATTACATCGATCGCCAAGGGATCAACACCAATGGGGCGATGGAAGTGATTCGCGATTTGGTCGAGAAATATCCGGGGGTTTTGATCACCGTGGATAAGCAGCGAAATGGCCCCCCTGTGGGCAAGGAAGTCAATATCGAGTTTGTCGGTGAAGACTACGAGCAGCTGATTGCTTTTGTCAACGAAACCAAGGAATATCTGGAGTCGAACAATATCCCAGGAATGGAGGAATTGAAAACTGATCTTTCTTTGGGAAATCCTGAGGTCGTAGTCGCTATTGACCGTGAAAAAGCCAGACGATTTGGTCTTTCCACCTCAACTATCGCCACGGAGTTGAGAACTTCGCTTTTTGGACTGGAAGTCTCCAAATACAAGGAAGGGGAAGACGACTATCCGATCCAATTGCGTCTCTCCGAAGATTATCGCTACGATATCAATACGCTGGTCAACAAAAAAATCGGCTTTCGGGATAAGTTTGGCGACAAGCGCGAAGTTCCGATCTCAGCCGTGGCGGACATCCAATATGGATCAACCTATGGATCGGTGAAAAGAAAAGATCTGGAGAAGGCTATTTCGATGTTTTCAAACGTACTCGATGGCTACAATGCTACCGAGATCAACGCTCAGATTCACGAGTTGATGGAAAGTTACTCCATCCCTGACGGCATTACCGTGAAGTACACCGGAGCGCAGGAAGAGCAGGCTAAATCGATGGAATTTTTGGTCAGCGCGCTGATGATTGCCGTGTCCATGATCTTTTTGATCATCGTCGCCCAGTTCAATTCCGTGATCAGTCCTTTCATCATCATGACGTCGGTGTTGTTTAGCACGATTGGTGTGTTCCTCGGCCTGGTGATCTTCAATATGGACTTCGTCGTTATCATGACCGGGATCGGAATCATCTCCCTCGCCGGAGTCGTGGTGAACAACGCAATCGTATTGATTGACTACACTGATCTGGTCAGAACGAGAAAAAGACTGGAAAAAGGCATTAAACCCGGAGAATATCTGGATGCGGATGATCTGTTGGCTAGCATCATTGAGGCAGGAAAGACCCGTCTCCGTCCCGTGTTGCTTACAGCGATCACCACAGTATTGGGATTGATTCCGTTGGCTATCGGGATGAACATCAATTTTGCCACGTTATTGAGTGATTTTGACCCACAATTTTACGTCGGAGGAGACAATGCAGCATTCTGGGGGCCTATGGCCTGGACAGTAATATTTGGGCTAACCTTTGCCACAGTCATTACGTTAGTGATCGTACCGGTCATGTATTACTTGTCTGACAGACTCATGATGAGACTTCGCAAGATTAGAGCATGATTGATTTAAGGTTGGTGGTTTTTTTTGACAAAACCCCCGGGACATTGTTCCGGGGGTTTTTTATTGCATTCAGCTGAGTTTCCAGCTCGGTTTTTGTATTTTTGCCCTCCCAAAACATGCAATGATGGAGGAATTGAAATGGTTTGTCATGTACACCACATCCCGTTCGGAAAAGAAAGTTGCTGATAGGCTACGCGAAAGAGGCTGGGAAGTGTTTTTGCCCATGATCGAGGAGCTTCGACAATGGTCTGATCGGAAAAAGAAAGTCCAAAAAGCTTTGTTTAATGGGTACGTTTTCGTCAAGACCAGTAGAAACCAACTATGGGAATGCCTCCAAGTGCCCGGAGCAGTGAAATTTGTGCATTTCGCCGGCCAACATGCGACAATCCGCGAAGAAGAAATCGAAATTATTCAACGGGTAATTGCCACCGGAGTAGCGGTTGAAACTGACGGTAGTGTAATCGAACCGGGCGAAAAAGTCAAAGTAGTCGGCGGCCCGCTTCAAAACATGACTGGAGAAGTCATCGAACAAGGGAACAAAGACTATTTCTTGATCCGCGTACCGGGCATATATCAAAATATGCTGATCTCTATTCCACGAAAATTTCTTCAGGTGACGGAAGACCCCCAGCCCAACTGATCCTATGTTGATCAAGTTTTCCAGACTGACTTTGAGGTATTCTGGTGGATCGTTCGATCTTCCTCCAAATTAATTTTTTGAGGTCTATTCTAGGGAATTCTTGATTTCCCTGCCGGTATTCCCGACGATTTTGCGCGTTTTAGGGAAATCAGTTCAAATTTTCCAAATCTATAGAATTCTGCCAGCAAGTGAATTTTGTCAATTGTTGTTTAGGATTGAATACCGGTATTTGTTTTTTGTGATGTCGAGAATTCCGAATACAGGTAAACTAGCGTAAGTCCAAAAAATTCCAAATCAATCAAGGAAAGTCACTTTTCTCATATGTGAGCGTTGGATTTAGTCGTTATTCTTCACAACGAAATAATGCCGGTACACGACTTGGAATTGATAGAGGACGTCTCCGAATTTATTGAATCCCTCATTGCCGTCCAGATTGTCGGTAAAAGTCCACATCATGGTACCTTCTCCGGCTATGTCGGAATAGGGGCCCAAGCGATAGGTCAAACCTGCCCTCGCCGGAATATAGCCAGTTGTAATTTCGTATTTGGTCGGTACTTCTTCGCTGTCGAACGACTTGGTCTGCTCAGTTCGAGAATGCATTACGCCAAGTCCGAATCCGCCGTAAAGGTTGAACAGGCTGCGGTGCATGTGATTGCTGAATTTGATGATGTACATACTGGGCATCACATCAAAATAGTACACCGGGCCTTTGGCGGTGAAGGAGGCAGAATTCTCAATCCAATCTTCAATGACGTCAGGGCTTGGATTCCCTCCGCTGCTGATGTATTGGTACCCTAGCGAAGTTCGCAGGTCAAAAGTAGGATTCAGTTTTCTGGTCAGGGCGACCGATATTGATGGTTTGATTTCAAAATTGAGTTCCTTGTATTGTCCGCCATTGTCTAGGTAGGCGAATGATGGACCCAAGCCTATGGAAAGAATATTGTCTCTCGATATACGCTCTTGATAGAAGCTCTGAGAGGCGACATTTCCTGCACAGAAGAGCAAAAAAAGGGCTGAAATATGTTGTACGAGGGACTTCATTGGTAGGGAATTGATAGTAAGAGATGAGTCTCTTAGTTTCCGCTTTGGCAACAAGCATGCCGGGAGGCATATTTGAAAGGGAAGAAGCTCAACTAATTGAATTACTGTTTGACCAGATCAGACGTTCTGGAAAGCATCCTGAATATCTGATTCAGTAATTTTTAGCTTTGTTCTGCAGTGTTTGACTAGTTCGGATGCTTCTTTGACCAAGGCCAAAAGTTCATCCACAGACTTGTTTCCCTCTTCGAGTTGGCTGAGAATGGTTTCGAGTTGGCTCATTGCTTCAGTGTAACTTTGGGTTTTCATTGTTGATCGATTTGGTTGACCGTACTTCTGATTTTTTGGTCTTGTGTAAAGGTATCTATTTGGTCTCCGACCTGAGCATCAGCCAGGTGGATTGGTTTTCCGGCCAGTTCCGTACGTGTATAGCCCCGTTTTAGGATCGATTGGGGATCCAGTTGGCGCAAAAGCTTTTCTTGATTTTCGAGTTTTTCAGCTTGCTTTTGAAAATAAGCTTCAAAACTCTTTTTCAAGGACTGTTCTAGATTTTGCAGATTGTATTCCTTGATTTTCAACTGATTTTTGGCGGCAAGGCCAATACGACTCAAACGGTTTGTTACCTTCTCAAGTTCGATAGCGGTCCGGTTTTTCGCAATTGACTTTGCCCGAAGTTCGAGTTGTTGGATTTTAGTTTCTTCTTCACGAAGCTTTTGGCGTGTTGACCTGTCCAGTCTTTGCGTCACCATTTCCAGATTTCCTTCAAACTCCCGAAAGCTAGAAAGAAGGAATTCCGCCACCGCAGTTGGAGTTTTTAGTCTGGTGTGGGCTACCAGATCGGCGACAGTCTCATCCCGCTCATGCCCGATACCGGTGAAGATCGGCAGCGGGAAATTTGCGATCGCAGCAGCCAGCCGATAGTCATCAAAGCAATCCAAGTCCAGTTGCGCACCTCCGCCTCGGATAAGGATCACCACATCAAATCCAAGTTTTTCGTGCTCGATTCTAATCCGCTCCAAAGCCGATAGCTGCGTGTTTACCGCATCATTGCCCTGCATGAGCGCATTGAACAGCTTGTAATACACTTTGTATCCGTAGCGGTTTTGGTCGATTTGATTGACAAAGTCACCATATCCTGCAGCGCTTGCACTGGAGATGATCGCAATCCGTTGGACAACCGGAGGAAGTTCGAAACGTCCATTCAGGCGAAGCAATCCTTCCCGAGTCAGACGATCGATAGTCTCCTGACGGTTCCTGGCTCTTTCTCCCAAAGAAAAAGAAGGGTCAATGTCCTTTACGTTGATGCTCAGCCCGTATAGGGGGTGGTAGTTGACTGCAACCTGAGCCAGGACTTTCATTCCGTTTTTCAATCCAGTTCCCGTGACTGATTCAAACTTTGCTGCGACAGATCGGTAGGTGAACTGCCAGAGATTGGACTTGATCTTTGCCGAAACCTGGCTTCCCTTTTTTTCAACCAATTCAAAATAAGCATGTCCCTGCGGAGCCTGTCGAAAGTCGGCAAGCTCACCGATCACCCAATAGACCGGTTCGAGTTCGTTTTCCAGGGTCAGCCGGATTTGCTCGGTCAGTTGGGAGATGGACAATGGAGACATAGCGAATTAGTCTTGTAGCGCTGCCTTGATCTGTCCGCTGAGTTCTGCGCTGGCTTTAAACATCGGTAGGCGTACCTGATCGCTTGCAATAATTTCTTGATGGAATAGTAGGTTTTTGATCCCTACCGGATTTCCCTCCAAATACATCAGACTATTCATTTTTAATAGCGAAAAAGTAGCGAGAAGGGACTCTTCGTGGCTTCCGTGGGTAAGTATTTTGAACAGCCCGGGGAAAGCATTAGCCATCACAGAGATCACGCCGCTGCCGCCGACAGCCATCAATGCCTTGGTCATCAGATCATCTCCGGAGAGCAGCAGGAAGTCTTTTGGCATCGCGGCCGCAATCTGCAGACACTGCTCCAGGTTGCCGCTAGCCTCCTTCATCCCTACGATGTTCGGGTGGTGCGAGAGCGCAAGAGTCGTATTCGCAGTCATATTAGACATGGTGCGTCCGGGTATGTTGTATAAAACGACCGGCGCTGGTGACGCATCGGCAATAGCAGTATAATGCGCTATGATTCCTTCCTGGCTAGGCTTGTTGTAGTAGGGACTGACAGAAAGTATCGCCGCAACGCCATAAAAATCGGTGTTTTTGATCTCATTCACCACGGAATGAGTGTTGTTGCCCCCGATTCCGAGCATGACTGGAACTCGACCCGCATTGTATTCCACGCAGGCTTTAAGCACTTGTTTCTTCTCTGACGAGGTTAAAGTAGCGGCCTCACCGGTAGTACCGAGTACCACCAGATAGTCCACTCCTCCGGAAACAACATGATCGATCAGGCGCTTTAGTCCGTCGAAATCAATCGATTGATCGTCATGAAATGGAGTGACAAGTGCCACACCGGTGCCTTTGAATGCATTCATGGTTTTATTGTATTTGAGGGTGCAAAGATAAAGTCTTCCCTGAGTTTTGGTAGGTATGGAGAGTTTTTTCTGACTGTCCATGAATCAAGGAGCAAAGGCGGTAATGGTTCTCAAGTAGCTAGTTTTGACCTGACCTTTTTCTTTTAGGCCAAAATTTATAAAAAATTCTATATCCCGAACGAATCGCAAGAATTACTGGTTTCTGAACATTGCAATACAACACTATCCATGCCCCAGTATTTCCCCTACTCTATTCTTGACCTTGCACTGATTCGTGAGGGCAGTGATGCCGCAGATGCCTATGCCCGAAGCCTGGATCTGGCCCAACACGCAGAAGCTTGGGGTTACAACCGGCTTTGGCTCGCAGAGCATCACAACATGCCTTTTGTGGGGAGTTCGGCTCCGACAGTGTTGATGGGGTTTATCGCCGGAGGGACGAAGTCGATCCGAGTGGGATCAGGCGGAATCATGATGCCCAACCACAGTGCTCTCATGGTGGCAGAGGAGATTGGCACTTTAGAACGACTCTATCCCGGCAGGATAGATTTGGGTTTAGGTCGTGCGCCGGGAACTGACCAGCGAACTGCTTTGGCTTTGAGACGGGGAAGAATCGAGACGGTGAACGACTTTCCGCAGGATTTGGAGGATTTGCAGCGATATTTTTCGTTTGACAATTCCCGCTCGGATGTTCGGGCGTTCCCGGCCGAAGGATTGGACGTGCCGATTTACATCTTGGGGTCAAGCATGAGCAGCGCAATTTTGGCGGCTGAGCGCGGTCTTCCGTACGTTTTTGCCAGTCACTTTGCACCAGCTTATTTTATGCAGGCTACAAAGTACTATCAGGATCATTTTCGCCCGTCGGAGCAACTCCGAGCCCCTTTCGTGATGGCCTGTGTGAATGTGATCGCTGCGGATACAGACGATGAAGCAAATTTTCTGGCTACCTCTTTTTATCAAATGGCCCTGGGAATCATCCGTCAAAAGTCCTATCCACTTCGTCCGCCTGTGGAGGACATGTCGCAAATCTGGAACGAAGCCGAAGCTGAGGCGATCCAGAATATGATGGCAGTTACTTTTGTCGGCACTAAGGAAACGGTTGGAAAAGGGTTGGCAGATCTCATCCGTCACACCGGGATCAACGAGGTGATGATCACCTCCAACCTGTTCGAGCATTCGGCGCGCTTGCATTCATTGGACTTGACAGCACAAGCTTTGCGCGAGATTTCGATTTAGTATTCTTGACAAAGTCAACGCTTGAGCAAACTTGGATCTGTAGTTTTTTATTTTTCCAAAAACCTTGATCCAGGCGTTCTAGCTCGTTTGATTTTTATCCGTTTCTTTGAATAAACCTACTAAGAAAAAGTCATGAATCGATTTGTCGTTGGATTTGTCGCAGCGCTTTTGGCACTCGGAGCTGTTTGGTTTTTTGTAGATAAAAAGGAAAACAAGGACGAGATCAAGGCGGACTCTGCGCTGATCCAACAGCAGATCCTGAGTGTGGGGAAATTGATCGTGACGGAGGGCTACTACTCCCAGGTTTTCACTTTCAAAAACTCACAAAACCTCTTCCTAAACATGATAACCTCGGACAAACGGGCCCTGGTCGTGGTCAATGCCAAAGCAACTGTCGAGTACGATCTACGCAAGCTGAAGACGGAGATTGACGAAGTAGGGAAGACTGTCATTTTGAAAAGTATCCCCGAGCCGGTGATCAATATTTATCCCGAAATAGAGTACTACGATGTGACGCAAGACTACTTCAATAAATTTGAAGCCAAAGACTACAATAAGATCAAGGCCTCGGTGACTGGCCGCATCCGGGAAAAAATCGAAGCATCCGATCTGAAAGCCGATGCCCGTGAGCGACTTATGAGCGAGTTGCTGAATATCTACGTCCTCACCAATTCCATGGGTTGGACGCTGCAATACAACGAACTGGTCATCGAGAATCCCGAACAGATGAAGCAGTTGAAACGCTAGCTTTATTGGACTAAATTAGGGTTGAGGTTTTTTTCCGAGATTAAATGCGTCGGTAGACCAAAGTGCCCAAACGATTAGAATCGGCTGAAAGAACAATCTGATTAGCCGCTTTTGGTCTGTGTCCAAACCGAAGGCGTCGATGCCGTTAGTATATTGAGATAGGTTGCCAAAGAACACGAGGATAAGGAAAACTGCCAGAGCGATTCCAGTCTTTGTTTTTTGGCTCGTCCAAAAAATCATCGCAAGTCCGAGTCCGATCTCGACGACGCCAGAGGAAATCACTACAAAATCCAAAAAGCTCGGATCGTCGGGCAGCCATCTCGGTACCAAGGCCTGAAACTCCATTCTTTTAGAAGTAAGGTGTAATATGCCGGCGTAGACCATAAATGCGCCCAGGGTGATACGGAGGACAGTTTTTAAAATGGGTAATTTCATGTTGAAAAAGTGGTTTGGCGAGGAGCTAAGCTTTGATCCAGGCTCGAATCAATACTGAAAGATTGTCTCGATTGGAGGTGATTTCAGCCTGAGTGCGAAATCCCACAATTGCGCGATCATTTTCTCTCCAGTCCATCAGACCAAACCGATCTTGGATCAGTCGCTCTTTTGGCTGCTCCAGCTTTTTGGCACCGCGGTGAAAGACCAATTGTATTTGTTTTGGCGGATGGATCTTCATCGTGATCCGATCTGTTCCGGCAAAGATGAAATTGGGCCCGTTCCATTTGATGTTTTCGCGGATCCCTTTATCTGACTCCAGAATGATCGACCGCAAAAGCTCGATCTCGGTTCGCAAGGGGTGATCGAGCGCGTCGAGAAAATGAGTGACTTCAGGGTTGGGGCCCATAGATTCAACCGTTTAGCTCACTTTTTGCCTTGATCGCTTCATTCATCAACTGAAACCCAAGGGCCGTTTTGTGAAGCATTCCGCTGAGCAATGCCACCAAGAGCCCAGTGAATATCTCTCCGTGAACCAATCGGGTTTCGTTTTTTCCGACTTGGTCGAGGACAAAATAATGCTCCCCGTCAAAGACTCCTTTGAAGAGTAATTTACCTTTCCATCGGAATTCTTTCTCCTTTTCAAACTTTAAAACCTCAGGCCTAAAAGTCATTCCACCTCCTCCGGGCGGTTGAATCCTCACTTCGATAATTTCACCGACTACCTTTTTTCCGGAGATATAAGGAATGAACGGATTCCACTTGGGATAGCTTTCGAAGTCAGCCAAAACTGCCCAAACCTGTGCCGGAGTTGCTTGGATGAGGATTTCAGTTTCAATTTTTTTCATAGTAAACGATCAATTAATTCGGCTGATTCATAGGTTGAAGGATGGAGAACTCCTGGGCGACTGCTCGTGGTTTTTATCCTGAGGAGCGAGCTTGTTGACCACCAAGGCGATCGCACCGTCTCCCGTCACATTACAAGCTGTACCGAAGCTGTCCATCGCAATGTATAGCGCAATCATCAAACCGATCATTTCCTCATCAAATCCAAGCATGGCTTGCAGCACTCCTACCGCCGCCATAATCGCTCCGCCTGGCACTCCAGGTGCCGCGACCATGGCGATCCCAAGCATAAAAATGAACCCCGCGAACATGGTAAACTCGATCGGCTGTCCTTCCAAAATCATCAACGCCATGGCGCAAGCCGTGATTTTCATAATGCTTCCGGCCAGGTGAATGGTGGCGCAAAGGGGAATGACAAAGCCTGCGACTTTCTCAGGAACGCCGTTCTTTTCGGCCTGAATTAAGGTGACGGGAATCGTGGCCGCGGAGGATTGAGTGCCCAATGCGGTGAAATATGCCGGCATCATCGTCGCCAGGAGTCGTATTGGGTTCTTTTTCACGATTGATCCTGCGATTAAGTACTGCAGGAGAAGTAGCCCAATGTGCATCAGGAATATCACTCCGATGATATTCAGGAATACAGACAGGATGTTAAACACCTGCCCGCTGTAAGACATGCTGGCGAAAATCCCCAGGATAAATAGTGGCAGAAGTGGGACGATCACACTTTCGATCAACTGCATGATGATAACTTGAAAGTCTTTGACGGCAGACTTCAGGGTAGTCCCTTCCATAAAAGATAGTCCCAGTCCAATGATGAATGCCAAAACCAGTGCCGACATAACGTCAAGCACCGGGGGAATTGCAATGGTGAAATAAGGCGTAAGTTCTAGGGTAGACTCTTCAATGTCAGAGGCGGTTTGGAGGTGAGACTCCAAGAGTCCAGGGAAGATTCCGGAAGCTGTGAAATAAGTCATAAAACCCGAAAAGAGCGTGGATCCATAAGCGATGGCCGCGGTGAGGAGGAGCATCTTTCCGGCACCTTTTCCCAAATCTGAGATCGCCGGCATGATCAGTCCCATGATGATAAGCGGGATGGCAAAACTCAAAAATTGTCCAAAGAAGGCATTGAAGGTGGCAAATATCCGATTAAACCACTCCGGCAGATATAGCCCGAACACGATGCCGAGAACAATAGCGATAAAAACTTTTACAAGTAGATTGGAAAAGAATACTTTCATTGAGGTTTGTGGATAAATGGGAGATGTGATGGGGTGGTTTGAAAAAGCAAGTCACTAAGATAGGAGGAATGGTCAATTCAGCTGAATAGTATGCCTGATTATTGCGGGAAATGGAAATTCGCTATGCGGTAAAAATTATCTTATGTTAAGTTTGGAGGATTTCGCTGTCTTTTTGGGATCAACTTTTAACTTTTATGATGCCTGATCAGGTGGAGCTCGTCCAGAAACAGCACTTGAGTGAGCGCCTGGGAAATGTAGTCTTTGTCAGCATACAACTTTCCCTTCAGAGCCTTGATAAAGGAATTAGTTTTTAAGTGGTTATCCGTCATCAGTATTTCCAGGTGTGATCATCACACTGAGCAGCTGACCTTTGCCATTGACCACAAGATGGAGCTTGAAGCCATGGAAATAGCCCATAGTGGACTTACCTGTGGCAGCAATTCCTTTGAATACTTTGTTGCGTTTGATGCGTTTGTTTTTGCACACTCGGATCGGGATGTAGCCTATGAAGGAGAAGCCTGTAGCGGCTCCGAAACACTGTGATTTGAGGAACAATAACATGGGGACAGCAGCCTGCTGCATCAATTCTACAAAGCGGATAAGATACCAGATTTGGAAAATGACCCTCCAAATGCAGCTTTCCATCGTGGAGATAGAAGTGCATCATGTTGCGGAAGTCCACATAGTGAAACAACATCATGGGAGTGATGATCTCGCTGGAGCTCATTCGAGGTTTTCCCTTAGGTCCATTTCCGATGGTATGGCACCGGATTATTTTGTCAAATTGACGACAAAATTCGTCGATTAAATAGAAAATATCCGTAGGCCCATCGGTAGACAGAGTCGCCCTAATCGTATAAATACTTGATTTTTAGAATATTAAATACGTCTAAAACCAATGGCCTTATTTACCTTTTTTATACCACAATCCCCTATCTTCGCGAGAATTGTTAATCGAAATCAGGTTATCCGAATAAGCTGCCACCCAAGAAACTGACTGCACGAAAGTTTGAAACTAAACTTTTGGACTTTCTGAATGCGAATGAACATTGTGCGAATCAGTAGGCTCATCAGCCAAAAGTAAAGCGGAGTCGAGGTTCACTATTGACTGGGAAAATCAAAAATTAAGCATAATTTACCATTCATGACGATCACTATAGTAATCACATTTTGCACGTTGCTGCTCATTGCTTATGTGTTTGACCTGACATCTGCCAAGACAAAAATTCCATCTGTCATACTCTTGCTGCTACTGGGATGGTCTGTGAGAAAACTTACCGTTTTGATCGACCTTCCGCTTCCCGATTTTTCGCCTTTTCTCCCGGTCTTAGGTACGATCGGCCTTATTTTGATTGTGCTTGAGGGTTCTTTGGAACTTGAGCTGAATAAATCCAAGTTTGGACTAATCGGAAAATCGTTCTTGGGGGCTTTACTTCCCATTATTGCATTAGCCTTCGTCTTTGCTTTTGCTTTTAGATTTTTTGGAGACTATAGCCTTAGAGACAGCATCGTAAATGCAATCCCATTCTGCGTAATCAGCAGCGCCATTGCTATTCCCAGCGTCAGAAATCTTGGGTCACACAACAAAGAGTTTGTAATCTACGAAAGCAGCCTGTCGGATATTCTGGGGGTTCTTCTTTTTAACTTCTTGGCTTTCAATGAAATAATCACTGCTTCTTCATTCGGATACTTCGCGTTCCAACTCTTAATCATCGCGGTGGTTTCTTTCATTGCCACCATCGGCTTATCCTTTCTCCTAAATAAGATTGAGCACCATGTAAAATTTGTCCCCATCATATTGTTGGTTGTTTTGATTTACGCAGTCTCAGAGATCTATCATCTACCCGCACTGATTTTTATTTTGATTTTTGGACTGGCGATCGGCAACCTAGACGAGTTGAAGAAAATTGAGTGGATAAAAAGATTCAAACCGGAAGATCTGAATACTGAAGTCACAAAATTCAAAGAGTTGACTACCGAAGCCGCATTCCTAATACGCGCCATTTTCTTCATACTTTTCGGATACTTGATCGAAACCATCGAAGTCATCAACACGGATACTTTCATCTGGTCATTGGGAGTTGTGATTTGCATCTTCGCCGTCAGGGCCATCCAACTCAAACTTTCCAAACTCCCCTTGCGCCCGCTTTTGTTTGTTGCACCCCGTGGGCTTATCACCATTTTGCTGTTTCTATCCATTGCGCCTTCAAAGTCGATTCCATTCGTCAACAATTCACTTGTCATTCAGGTAATTATCCTGACTGCTTTGGTCATGATGGTAGGATTGATGACCAATAAATCCCAAAAGCCATAATTGAAAAAGAATCAAGATACTTTGTCGCAGGGACAGTAAGCTCTGGAGGTTTTGAAGGGCAAAAATTCAAGTCAGAAGGTTTAATCACCCCCCCATCATTGCCACAGTGGTCACCCAGACGATGACGCAGGAGAATAAAGTTTCGATTGTATTTGCCAAAAAGCCTTCTTTCTATCCATACAAAAGAAATCCCCAGCAATGGCAGCCGCATACATCCCCCGGACTGGGTGTTGTAACTACACCGCCCTATTCCTTCAAATTTTCTATTCGCCAGTCCGCCACAAGTAGAAAAGTAGCCGGTAGTAATCCGGTCAGGATATTTGGGAGTTTTGTTCTCAATGGCTATCGAGGACTACTCTCACCCCCCTCTACAGATAGATTTTATCTTGTCTTTCGATGGAATAGTTGAAAGTCAGGTGCCTTTTGGAGCGATCCGGAGGGGATTTTTAGTCTTGAAGCTTAGTTGATCTTTGGAGAGATTCTATATCTTGAGCAAACGAAAAGCAAAAACTACAGCCATTTGTGGTTCTTACAGTGACGGAAAAGCTACAGCTCTTTCAATGTGGAGAAGAATCCAAGCAGCCACTTTATCAATCTGAAAATCAAAACTATTTAAGAAATACAGGCAATTGCAGAACACATCCGAGAGGGCAGACATTCCACGATTGCGGGGAAAAATTGAAATAAATAGAATGGGTAAAAACATTATAGCAATACTGCTTTTGCTAACAACGATCCATCAAGTAAAATCACAAGACCTTAGCCAACTTGTGATTGGCACAAAACACTTACTTAGGTCTAACATCCTGAGCGAAGAGAGAGAATATTGGATCAGCCTCCCTGATTCGTACGATGATCCACAGTCATCCTACAAGAGATATCCCGTGCTTGTGGTGCTGGATGGAAACCTGCACTTTAGGACTGTTGCGGCGATGACAAACTACATGAGTTCTGATGTGTACCGAAGCTGGAAAATCCCGGAGATGATCGTGGTTGGGATTCAAAACGTGGATAGAAGAAGAGACTACACGCCGGAAAAAATCATGACAGTCAGGGAGAATAACACAGGCGGCGGAGATCGGTTTCTGGACTTTTTGGAAGTTGAACTCTTGCCTGAGCTGGATCAAGAGTTTAGAACAACCCCCTACAGAATACTTTACGGACATTCTTTAGGCGGCCTCTTGGCTTCCCACGCCTATTTGAAAAAAAAGACCCTATTCAACTCCTTTATTGCGATTGACCCAAGCTTTGGAACATGGGATTCAGAAACCATGGACAAAAAGTTGGACTCCCTGACGGAGCAATCCTTTGAAAGATTCATTTACCTAGCCACTGCCAATTGGGGCAAAAGGAATATCAGGAATCGTGATCGTCATGTACGATTCTATGAGGCATTGAATAGTAAATGCATAGGGGAATTGCCTGCAAAATTAGAATACTTCGAAAATGAAGATCACAACTCCGTACCGGTCATTGCTTTCCATAATGGGATCTCTGCAATCTTTGAAGGCTATGGAATTTCCTACCGTGATGTGGAAAGCAAAGAGCAACTGATCCAGCATTTTCAGGCACTCTCCAACCGGCTTTCATGGGATTTCCCACCTCCCGAGCACCTTGTAAATCAACTAGGTTACCAAATGATTCAAAGCGGGAATCATGAGGACAAGTCCAAGGCTTTAGAATTCTTTAGGATGAATGTGGAAAATTACCCCGAGTCATCCAATTCCTACGATAGCCTCGGAGAAGCCTATGAAGCATTGGGCGACACGCAAAAAGCAATCGAATACTATAAACAATCTCTTGAACTAAATCCTGGCAATGAAAACGCCAGAATGAAAATCAAAGAATTGAATACGGTCAAATAGATAAAATTGGAATCGACTAGACGGCGGCTCATCGGATTGTCACGCTCCCCTCGCAGTAGTCAAATCATCATCGGGATTGCGTGGGTTTGGTATAGGAAAGCGTATTTGAGCCTACACCCAGCGCCCAACCGATCTTCCAGCCTACAGACCAGACAAAACGGCCTCTCTACTTCTCGTACTCGATCTTCCTGATCTTCCAGGCCATCTGCCCATTGGGCGTTTGGACGAGCACTTCCTCGCCGACTTCCTTTTTCAGCAGGGCCTGCGCCATGGGAGAATCGATGGAGATGTAGTCCCTGCGCTCAAAAATCTCCTCTCCTCCCACGATGCGGAGGCGGATCTTGTGTCCTTTGGCATTCTCGATCTCGACCCAAGCCCCAAAGAGCACCTTTCCTTCCTGAAAGGGAGCATAGGGAATCACCTTCAGATCATCGATGCATTTGCGCAGGTAGTGGACCCTCTTGTCGATTTCCCGCAGTCGTTTTTTGTTGTAATGGTAGTCGGCATTTTCCGAACGATCCCCGAGACTGGCCGCCCATGCAACCTTTTGGGTGGTTTCGGGCCGCTCCACCTTCCAGAGGTGATCGAGTTCGGCCTTGACCTTGTCCAATCCTTCGGGGGTAATCCACATCGTCTTCATGTCGGTAAATTTGGGTTTTATTGGGTAAATGGGTCTGTGAGCTTTTCTTAAAGGTTTTTTACGCCAGGCCAAAAAAAGGGCAAATGCAGCAAAATCCAATCCCGCCACGCGTCGATAGCTTATTAGCCGCGACTTAGTCAATTTGCCCTCGGACCCGGGGAGCAAGCACTATGGCTCAGCACTGTTCACCGACCATGAGTGGCTGGAAGGTTGGTCATGCATAGCGTAGGCTCCCTTCTCATCAGTCCCAGCGGACGATTCATATCCTTGCCAGAGGTCGGCACGGGATCATATCGGCCATATCTAGGGCATTCGAAAACCAATTTGATCACCATTTTATCCAGCCATTAAAATGGCTGGCCAGAAGATCGAACATGCCTACGGCATTGAGCCGCATCTTCGTTCATTCCAAGTTACTATCCAAAGAAATTGACTCGATAATTTATGAAAAACAATAGCGAGGAACCTCCTCAGTCTCATCAGTCCCAGCGGGACGATTCATATCCCTGCCAGAGGTATTGACCTTTATTCACGCTCATACAACCGGAAACACGCCTCAAATAACCAAGACAAACGATTTCGCAGATTTGGCAAATCTTACCAACTCGCTTTGGCTTGTATTCCCTAAATTGGAAGCAAAGAAACTTTAAATACCCCCTACTAAGATCAAGCAGAACTCCGGTGGCAAAAATTGGAATAACTATTTCCCCTGCGAGATGCCATAGGGCAATTGAAAAACAAACAATAAACCGTATGAAATTAACCGCATTGACCTTCATGCTTGCAGTCACCGTTATGGTCTGCAACGCTCAGGAAACCCGACCAGGACCACAGCCCGCTCCCGAAACAGGTGAACAATTTAAGGTAGGGATCGCAGGATTCACCTTTGTGAAATTCGACCTCGACAAGACACTCGAGACGATGAAAGCCCTGGACGTGCATTACCTGTGTATCAAAGATTTTCATCTGCCGATGGCAAGCACCGACGCAGAGATTACTGCCTTTCATGAAAAACTAAAAGCCCATGAGGTGAAAGGATATGCTGTTGGCCCGATCTATATGAAAACAGAGGCCGAAGTGGATAGGGCATTTGAGTATGCTAAAAGAGTTGGAGTAAAGCTGATCGTGGGCGTTCCCAACGTGGAACTGCTTCCTTATGTCGATAAAAAGGTGAAGGAATATGATTTTAAATTTGCCATCCATCTGCACGGGCCGGATATCAAACTCTTTCCAGATGCAGAAGACGTCTGGAATCACACTAAAGATCTCGATCCTAGAATAGGCATGTGCCTGGACATTGGCCACGACACACGCAACGGAAAAGATCCAGTGGCCGACCTAGAAAAATATCACACCCGAGTCTTCGACATGCACATCAAGGACGTGACCGCACCGACGAAACTGGGTTACTCACTCGAAGTAGGCCGTGGGATAATCGACTTTCCGGCAATGGTCAGAATGATCAGAAAGGTAGGTTACACCGGAGTTTGCAGCCTGGAGCATGAGCGAAATCAAAACAATCCATTCATGGGAATTGCCGAATCCATTGGCTATTTCCGGGGTGTCATTGAAACGACCAAAGAATAGGTCTTTGAATTAAGGCGGCATATAAAAAGGCTGGATTCGAAAGGATTCAGCCTTTTTTAGGACGTGTCAAGGTCAAATTTCAATCCTTGTATGGGCGTAGTTAAATTGTTCTTTGGGATGGGATAGTTTGAATTGTCTTACTTTCTTATTCTGACAATTTAAAAAATGGTCATGATATTTGTAAGAGTTCACAAACTCACCCAGTTCCAACAACCAACTATGGAATTTGAAAAAACAATCACTGGAATTGGCGATTTTTATTCGCCACTATCCATAGCATGCCAGCAAGACCTTGTTGCAAATTCAAAAATCTGTGCATTTAAAAGAGGTGAGATAGTCGTTCGAGAGGGCCAGTATTCTGAAAAAGCGTATTTGATCGTAGAGGGTTGTGCACGGGCATACTATTTAAAGGACGGGAAAGATATTTCAGATTGGTTTGCTTTTGAAAATCAGTTTATGGCCTCTATAGTAAGTTTTTTCAGTGCAAAACCTAGCCCTCACTATGTTGAATTTGTCGAGGACTCGGTAGTTCTCGAATTTTCAAAAGACACTTTTGAGCACCTTTCCAACAGGTATCATGACTTTGAGCGCTTCGTCAGCAAAGTCGTGACCGAGACCATGCTAGGTCTTTGCGAAAGGCTTTATACCATTCAATTCAACAAAGCAGAAGAACGCTATAAGCATTTGCTAAGTATCCATCCAGATATCACGACCAGAATTCCGCTAACCCATATTGCCTCCTATCTTGGGGTCACACTGGAGACCTTGAGTAGAATAAGAAGCCCAAAAAATAGGACTTGATCTATATCAAATGAAAGCTCTTCCATGAAAATGACCTTTGGCAAAAGATTCAAAAAATGGAAGAAAACAACAAACAACCCACGTCAATTTGGGGAAAATGGTGGGAGCCCATCCGAAAATGGTTTTACCCAAGCTGGCTGGTCTATGAAACGTCAGTTCACTTTTATGCCTATGCAAAATTAGTCCATCATTATTTTGCAGGGCAGCAAGACCACCTAGTTTTTTATTTCGGGAATACTGCCACCGGAATGCTGGCGCTTTTTGGTAGCATATCCACTTTCGCTATCTGCACCGCTTTTTTAACAGCACCTGCTTGTTTTGTCCTTTATCATTTTTTCAAAAAAGAGAATCTGACAGGGACTATTTATGAAAAAAGGCTGAAACCTATTTTCTGATGGACTGGAAATCGACCAGGACCCAAGTGACACACCATGGGACGATCATTCACCCTGCGAGATTCCATGTGGCATTAAAAATTAAATTAAAAAACACATGAAAAAGATATTAATCATTAACGGTCATCCGGACGCGGAAAGCTTCAATTATGGATTATCCAACGCCTATAAAAGAGGTGCGGAAAAGTCGAATGCTGAAATCAAGGAAATTAACATCAGAGAACTGGATTTTAACCCAAACCTACAATTTGGCTATAGAAAGCGGACTGAACTGGAACCTGATCTACTGGATGCCCAAGAGAAATTAAAATGGGCTGACCACTTGGTGTGGATTTTTCCGGTTTGGTGGGGCTCTGTACCTGCGATGATGAAAGGCTTTTTGGACAGAGTCTTACTCCCAGGATTTGCGTTTAGCAAACGAGAAAACTCTTTATGGTGGGACAAACTTTTTACAGACAAAACTGCACGAATAATCTGCACTTTAGATCAACCGCCTTGGTATTACAGATTGGTCTATAGAAGCCCAAGCCATAATGCCATCAAAAAGGTAACACTGAACTACATCGGGGTAAAAAAGGTACGGACAACAGCTATTGGTCCCATTAGGCTTTCGAAAGAAGAGTTTAGAGAAAAATGGTTGAAGAAAGTGGAAAAGTTGGGGGAGAAGGGAATATAAAACCCAGTTTAGGAGGTTTATTTCAGAAAATGCTCATCCCGATTAAAAGCTGGCCAGTTCACTGCGATTTTAAAGTTGAAACATCCATTTGGTGTTTTCATATTGAAGGGATGTGGAGCAAATGTCTGGCAATCCGCCACCCATCTCCTCAGTCTGTATCTTCACAGACAGAAAAAAGGAGGAATCACCTGGTCTGTCAGCAGACTCGGACTGGAATGCAGCTGATTTGCAGCTAGGCTTACGTTACTTCAATTAATAGACCCAATTCTGTTCCGATTAATTAAACCCTCCCATCGCCACCACCGTGGTCACCCAGACGATCAGGCATGAGATGAAAATCCCGATGGTATTTGCCAGAAAAGCCTGTCTTCTATCCAACCCGAAGAGATACCCCGCAATAGTCCCCGCATATACTCCAGTGCCGGGAAGCGGAATCAGTACAAAGACCATAAGCCCCCAAAAACCATACTTCTCCACATTTTTGCCAGCTCCTGCTTTGGCTCTACGACCTACGAAAATCGCTGCTTTCTTGTAATGGTACCATCTCATGAAATAGCGATTGACCACATCCAAAAAAAACGACATCAAGGGAAAAACCAACACATTGGCAACAAAGCAAAGGACAAAGGCCAAATAAATATTTATGTCATTCAAGAGGGCATAAGGGATACCAAGTTTCGCCTCTCCAAAAGGGGAAATGCTCCAAAGCATGGCAATAAGTAGGTCGAGAAACATGGAGTGGTGATTAGATGCGGCAAAAGTAATGAATTCACCGACCCTTACGCGGACGATGACTTCAAAGTATTGCTAGAAACGCATTTCAGTGCAAAAGGATATTTCTTTTTCGAATCATGATTCGGCTCATCCTTACTCTAGAATTGACGTTTCCTCGGGTCGATGAGATCAGACTATGGCCTTCTGCTTAGGTTCTGTTTTTATTTTATTTTTTTCCGCACCGTCCTAGCTAAAACTACGAGATCCCAGCGCTACTCGCCAATAGGAAATCGGCACAAATCCATGGCTACGAAGATTGCCGGGCTACTCCCCACCCGAAAAAACAATTTAACGCAGCAGGTCATTTTTCATCCTAAAATGTATCTTGTTTGAGTGAAAAAATTCATTATTCCAGCTATCGCATTTGTAATTTTTATCGCCGGCCTCGTATCGATGGCACTGCCTTTTGTGCCATTGGGCTGGCTTTTTATTGCTACTACTTCCTTGCTTTTGGCCCCATATATTCCGTTTATCCGGAAATTTATAGGCTGGCTCTCGAAGAAAGACAAGACGGGATTTGTCGAAAAAGCCGGAGAAAAAGCAGCTGACCTCTACCGCTGGGCAGGAGATAAAAAACGGGCCAAAAAACTGGAATCCATCATCGAAGAGAGTATTCCAACCCAAAAAAACGACGATTAAAAACTCGATGAAACTTGTCTTTCAAGCATAATCTAACATGACTTTACTGGCACAAAGGGTAAAATCTCCAGTATCAGCGATCATTTCCACTTTGATCCCACCCAGCCAAAATCCTCAGAAAACGTATATTGGAACAGACTAGATTTGGTGCTGCCCATTTGCACCGGTACATTAAGAAAGGACTGCTATGAAAAAATTTGACGCCATCATCATAGGTTCCGGGCAGGCAGGGACGCCCCTCGCATTCAGATTGGCGAAGGTAGGAATGAAGGTCGCTCTGATCGAGAAAGAACATCTCGGAGGCACCTGTGTCAATGATGGATGTACGCCCACAAAAGCCTATGTCGCCAGTGCCCGCCGGATGTGGGACGCTATGCACGGGGCCGAACTTGGAGTTTCAATTCCAGCCGGAGCAAAAGCCGACCTTAAAAAGATAAAAACGCGCAAGGATTCCTTGGTCAAAACTTCAGTGGATGGAATAAAACAGGGCATTCAGGAAAGTGAAAAACTCACACTGTTGGAAGGAGAAGCGAAATTTATAGACCAAAAAACGCTGGAAGTAAATGGAGATAAGCTAACAGCTGAGCTGATCTACATCAACGTAGGCGCCAGGCCTGCGAGTCCGGAGATTTTTGCGGATGTCCATCATCTGACCAACAAAAGCATCCTAAAATTGGAAACAGTCCCAACCCATCTGATCATCATTGGCGCCAGCTACATCGGTTTGGAGTTCGGCCAGATGTTCAGGCGCTTTGGCAGCAAAGTCACCATCATAGAGCAGGGAGATCACATAATCCACAAGGAAGATGAAGAGGTAAGCAATGCCATCCGGGAATTTCTAGCCGAAGAAGGTGTCAAGTTTAAGATGAATTCCAAAGTAACTCAGGCTAAAAACACCAAAGGAGGCATTCAATTGACCTTGGAAACCAATGGCAAGGCTTCTAAGGTGTCAGGTTCCCACTTGTTGCTTGCTGTCGGCAGGAAGCCAAACTCCGACTTGCTCAATCTTGAAAAAACCGGCCTCAAGCCAGACAAAAAAGGATTTATCCCGGTGGATGATTACCTCGAAACATCCGTCAAAGGCATATTCGCACTTGGGGATTGTAATGGAAAAGGCGCATTTACCCATACCGCTTACAACGACTATGAGATAATAGCGCAGAACAGCTTTGATGGAAAAGACAGAAAAGTATCCGATCGGATTACAACCTACGGACTGTATATAGATCCACCGCTTGGGAGAGCTGGTCTGACGATCCGCGAAGCCAAAGAAAAAGGCTATAAGGTGAAAATTGCCCACAAGCCTATGGATGAAATTGCGAGAGCAAAGGAAAAAGGAGAAACAAAGGGTTTCATGTCTGTACTCATCGATGCCGATACTGACAAAATTCTCGGTGCCTCTATCTTGGGAGTGGGCGGAGACGAAATCATCAGCGGCATCCTCAATGTTATGTATTCACAGCAGCCCTATACCGTAATCAGGGATAGCGTAGTCCCACATCCCACCGTGGCAGAGCTGATCCCCACGATGCTGGGAGATCTCAAATGAAGTCAGAAAGCTTCCTCCAACTATCGACATTTACAAATGAACACCGGAGGCTTCGATCTCCCGACCGAGAAAAATCTGGGCTTGTTTTCCAAAATCGCCGGGATTGTCCGTGGTGCAAAAACGGCGCGTCTCCCCCCGGCTGAGTCGGGACTCCAATTCCGGATGTCGCGCCAGATAGTCCACCAGGCTCTTCGCCACGATCTCGCCCTGACTGACCAGCTTCACATGAGCAGGCACATGCTTTTTCAACTTTGGCATCAGGAGCGGATAATGCGTGCAACCCAAGAGCAGCGTATCTATTTCCGATTCCTGGGCAAAGAGTTGTTCGAGATATTTTCTCACGAAATAGTCCGCCACCTCGCTTTCGTGCTCATCGTTTTCAATCAGCGAAACCCACAGCGGACAGGCCTGCTGGAAAACCTCCACTTCTGGCCAGTATTTTTCCATCTCGATCGGATAAGAATCTGATTTGACTGTGCCGATGGTGCCCAGTATGCCCACCTTGCCGGATTGGGTATATTGTCCCAGGACTTCTGTGGTCGGTCGGATCACTCCCAGGATTCTCCGTGTGGGATCGACCGTATGGGGCAGATCCAGCTGTTGGATATTTCTCAGCGCCTTCGCACTTGCCGTATTGCAGGCCACAATGACCAAGGGGCAGCCCATCTCAAAAAACCACTGCATTGATTGCCAAGTGTATTGGTACACCGTCTCAAAGCTACGGGATCCATAGGGTGCGCGGGCATTATCACCCAGATAAAGGTAGTCATACTGGGGCAAAAGGGTTTCGATTTCCTTGAAAACCGTAAGGCCGCCGAAGCCGCTGTCGAAGATGCCGATGGGAGAATGATTGGAATTCATATTGGATAGCCAAGGTCTGCAATTTGGATTTTTAAACGTAAAAGATCTTTGGCCCAAGTGGACAATTACTCCAAAATCTCAAGGTATGGAGGAAATCAGTAACGCACTCACCAACTCAGCAAAGAGCAAGTAATAGAAGCCCTCAACCCTTCTGTTCCTCTCCTACTCCTTTCGAATCACCTGCACCGCATCCAGTCGAACTCTCGCTTTTCTGATCAGGGCGGACAAGGTAGTTCGGTCTTCAATCGCAGCCTGGATTTCGTCCGCCCGGATGTCTTTATTCTTTTTTTGCAAGGTGGTAAGGCGGTTGATTTCATGATCCAGGGTACGCTTCATCCGTTCCAAACCCTTTTCTATTTCCTGCTCGGCCATTTCCTCGGCGATCTCGGTGGCGGATGAAATCATATCAGGCAACATCCTATCCACGAAATGGTCATTCCCCAGCAAGGGATCGATTTTGTCAGGAACAATACTTTTATTGAGCATGGCCACAGCGTAGCTGTCCGTCACTTCCTCTCCGGTATGGTCAACCACAATTCTCAGTGGAGTATGGGGAAGGAAGCGGTCGATGTCAACGCGTTGCTTTCCGGAAGTTTCTAGGACGAAGATCAATTCAAGTAGCAGCCCAGGTTTGCCCGTCCCCCGAATCAGTCCACAGCTGGCGGTTCCAAGGCTGGAACTTAACACCTTGTCAATCGCTCCCGTCGCCATGGGATGATCCCAGGTCAAAAAGCTCACATCCTCCCTGCTGAGCGCCCGCTGTCTGTCGAAGGTAGCCTGAACTCCCTCCTTTGGGATAGCCGGAAATACTTCCGCGCTGAAGGAGGCCGGATGCAGCAGATAGGTGCGGGCAGCGAGGTCTTCCATCTCAATGTCAAAATGCCGGAAAACTTTGGTCAGATAGGTCTCAAGCGCAGGGTCTTTATCTTCCTCCTTGATTCGACTAATCAGTCGTTCGGCAACTTTCGGACGAAAGGAATTCATCTCCAGCATACTGTCACGCCCTTCGGCCATGTTTTGCTTCAGCACTTTTTGATAGTCAGCTGTTTCGGAGATTAGGGCTGCCAATTCAGATTCGGCGGCTTCAAATGAGGCCATCTGCGAAATAGCCAGCAGTCGATGGCTGAAACGCTTGGAGATCACATTTCCTCCTTCGAGGTTGGCGTTAAACGCATCCATGCCTTCATGAAACCACCTCACCAGCAGTTCTTGAGGCGTACCCTTGATATAGGGAATATGAATTGTGATGTCCTTTTTTTGCCCGATTCGGTCAAGGCGGCCGATTCGCTGCTCCAGCAATTCGGGATGGAAAGGCAGATCGAATAGGACAAGGTGGTGTGCAAATTGAAAATTGCGCCCTTCACTCCCTATTTCGGAGCAAAGCAGGATCTGTGCACCATCTGGCTCCGCAAAATAAGCGGCATTTCGATCCCGCTGCACCAGCGTCAGGTCTTCGTGAAAAACGCTCGCGTTAAATTCCGGAAACGCACTCAGCGCCGACTCCAAGGCCAGCACCTTTTCCTTGGAGGTGCAAATCAAGAGGATCTTTGCGGGATCTATTGCCTCCATTTTCCCTACCAGCCACTTCATCCGCGGATCCTCACCAAACCAAAACTCCTGATCAGTTCTTCGTTCAGAAGTATTTTCCATGTCGTTGTAAAACTCCTTTCGCAGACGCTCGGTCCATAGTTCTTGATTTGCTTCGTCCTGAAGCGGGATCAACTGAGCCAGCCGCTTAGGAAATCCGCTCATGGCCAATCGGGTATTTCTAAAAAGCACTCTTCCCGGCCCGTGTTGATCGAGCAAATCCTCGATCAGGTTGTGGGTTGCTCCTTCCACTTTTTTGCCGAGTAAGGCGATTCTCTCTTTGGAAAAAATTGACTCCAACAGGGCTATTTCCTTCGTTTTTAAGACTTTGCCTCCGGAAAGTTTCTCGACAATCGCAGCAATATCCTTGTTGCCGTCATGTTCGTTGATGAAATCAAGGTAGTTGTTATACCGATTGGGATCAAGTAGCCGCAACCGTGCAAAGTGACTTTCCACCCCCAGTTGCTCCGGTGTAGCAGTCAGGAGCAAAAGGCCTCTGGCTTTCTGACTCAACAACTCCACAATACCATACTCGGGACTAACCTCGTCCACAGCCCATTCAAGGTGATGGGCCTCGTCCACCACCAGCATATCCCAAATGGCAGAGACGGCTTGCCGCGTCCGCTTTGGAGAGCTTGCCAGAAACTTGATGCTACAGATCACCAACTGATCGTCGAGGAAAGGATTCCCCTCAGGCGCACCTTTTTCAAGAGACTTACAACGCTCTTCGTCGAAAATATTAAACCACAGATTAAACTTGCGCAAGACCTCCACAAACCACTGGTGAACCAAGGACTCCGGAACCAGGATAAGTACCCGAGAGATCCTCCCAGTCACCAACAAGCGATGCAAAATCAGGCAGGCTTCTATGGTTTTTCCCAATCCAACTTGATCTGATAGCAACACCCGCGGTGCAAACCTAGAGCTCACCTCATGAGCGATGTACAGTTGATGTGGAATCAGATCTACCTTTCCCCCTACAAATCCATGCACTGGTGATATTCTTCGTTTGTAATTGTAATCGAGCGTCTGCCGGCGCAGGTCGAAAAGCTCGGGCGAGTCCACATCTCCCGCAAACAGCCGGTCCTCAACGGTGTGAGCACTCGTCACGTCACCTAGCTCGGCCTCGGAGATCTCCCGGTCAACTCCGAAATAGACATAAAGTCCATCTTCCAACGCAACCTCTTCGATCAGCATCGCCCGACCTTGCTGGTCTACGACGACATGTCCGGGTTTGAAGACCGTCCGTAGCAAAGGAGCGCTTTCGATCGAATACAATCGCACCTCGCCTGCTATCGGAAATGTAACTCGGACTTTCCCTTTGCTGACTTCTGTCACCATACCGACTCCCAGCTCAGGCTCTCCAGCACTGGTGTATCGTTGGTTTAGTATAAATTCTCCCATGTGATGGTTTGATGTTTGGATTACGAAAAATCCTCTCGGGTTTCACTTCGTATCCGCACAAAGGTAAGGGTCTAGGGCGGCCCCGCTGGAAAAAGGATTGTGATTATGAATAAAACTATGCCTCAATCAATCTCAATTCCATCTTAAAAAACCTCCTGTCAAAGAACCCGATCAAATCCCCCAATCCAAAAAAAACATCATCCTCGAAACAAATCTCTATCCCAGCAAAGCACCAAACAACGTTTGAATACACTCTAAATCATTCGCCTATGCAAGGACCATTGTCAAAAAAATATACAACTTAGCCATCAGAACAAGCCCCAAAAACCCCTATGCTATTAATTCCTGACGAGAAAATCAGCAAACTACTCGACTACGACAGACTGATCAACGCACTGCGGGAGATCTTCCTGTCAAACTACACCATGCCTGTAAGACACCATCACTTTTACAAAACCCCCGCCGGAGAAGACAACACCCTGATCCTCATGCCTGCTTGGAACGATGAGTTTATGGGCATGAAGCAGGTGACCGTTGCTCCAGCGAATACCACTCGAAACCTACCTTCCATCTATGCGCAATACATCCTGAGCAACTCTCAGACCGGACAGCCTTTGGCGATCATGAACGCAACTGAGCTCACTGCACGGAGAACCGCCTGCACCTCGGCACTCGCCTCGGCGCACCTTTCCAGAGCGGATTCAAGACACCTCCTAGTAGTCGGCGGAGGAAGTGTCGCAAGACATCTGGTTCAGGCCCATTCGGTCCTTCGGAATTTCGAAAAAATCAGTATCTGGATGCGAAATCCCGAAAAAATGGATGCGTTCGTAGCGGATCTGGCTGTGCAGGGATTCCCTGCTCAAGCTGTCAAAAACCTGGAAGCATCGGCTCGCGAGGCAGACATCATCGCGTGTGCGACGCTTTCGAAAACTCCGATTATCAAAGGAACTTGGTTAAAACCCGGAACGCACCTAGACTTGATCGGATCTCATAAACCTGACACCCGCGAAACAGACGATGAGGCCATCTGCAAAAGCTCAATCTTTGTAGACTCTCGCGCCGGTGCGCTACATGAAACCGGCGAACTTGCACTGCCCATCGCCAATGGCATCGTCTCCGAAGCAGACGTCAAAGCCGACATTGCGGAATTGATCAGAGGCATTCATCCGGGCAGAACCTCCGATGAAGAAATCACCCTCTTTAAATCCGCCGGTCTGGCGATAGAAGACTTAGCGGCGGCTTTGCTGGTGTATAAGAGCTTTAACAATTAGCACAAGGAAAACCGATACGCACCCGGTCTGGAAGTATGCCTCTCGATGCTTTTCCTTACATTTTGAAAGCCTGTGATCTACTGAAGCAAATAGAAAAGGGTGGAAATCGTTGTCGACGATTCTGAAGACACTCCGCAAGCAACTTCCAGAACTGAATCTATTCTGACGAACCTTAAGCAGCTATTACAGGTTCTAACCAAATGTTCCCGCGAAATATAGATCCAAAAACAAAAAAAAGAGGACGCCAATGGTTAGCGTCCTCTCCCTATTAATTGGTCTTGCCTCAATTAAGCTGTCCAAGAGTTTTTACTTCTTTTGCTCAATCGTGATTTTGTGAATCTTGCCTGAAAATTTATCAGACGCTCCATAGTCCATGATCCAGGTTCCTTCATCCATACCGACATCAGCCAAGTCATCGACAGAGAAGATCCCGGGTTGAGTTTTGTCGATGCGACCTTCGGCCACTTTTGTCCCGTCAACAGATAACGTACCTACGCCTCCTTTTCCCGGTCCACCACCTTCATAAGCAAAATTGTATACAATCGTATGTCGCCCCACTTTCATTGCCTGCTTGGCAATGATCTCAGTTGAGGTCAAGCCTAAGTAATTGTAACCGAATGCAGGCTTGCCATCTTTCACATACAAAGTAAGTCCGCCAAATCTGCCACCTTGACAAACGATCACCCCATTTCCATTCGCATCCACTTCCACGTCTGCAGTTATCGAATACCCGACATTTCGAAGATCGATGAAAATATCAACGCCCATCCCACGCATGCCTTCCACATAGGTAACCGAAGTTCTGTCTCCCAGTACAGTTGGACGACCTACAGCCGCTGCGTTGGTACGTATCAACAGGCGATCATCGATCGGCAATACATGATATTTCTCCGCTTCTGTCATAAATAGTGCTTTCATCGCCTCCAGCTTTTCTGGATTGTCAGAAGCCAAGTCTTTCGCCAGACTGAAATCTTCGCTTGTGTTATATAGATTCCAAGCATCTTCCTGAAGTGTCTGCAGCGGTGTCGGCAGCCAAGGCAAGCGATGGATTGTCCTTGCCATCCAGCCATTTTCGTAAATGGCTCGGTTTCCAAACATCTCAAAATACTGAACCGTGTGTTTTTCTTCAGCACTTTTCTCATTGAATGAATAGACCAAACTGGTGCCTTCAATCGGATCCTGAGCGATCCCATTTACTGTATTTGGAGACGGTATATTAGAGATTTCATAGACCGTCGGAGCGATGTCAATCACATGTCCAAACTGAGACCGGATTTCTCCTTTGGATTTGATTCCATTGGGCCAATGAATCACCATGCCATTGCGAGTCCCTCCAAAGTCAGACCCGACCTGTTTGGTCCAGGTGAATGGTGCATCCATTGCCACAGCCCATCCCGCAGAAAAGTGCGGATAGGTGCTCGGTGAGCCCCATTCATCATAGTGAGCTAGCATTTCCTGGACGGTCTCCTGTACACCGTTAAAATAAGTCATCTCGTTGTACATGCCGTTCATCTGTCCCTCGGCGCTGGCGCCATTGTCTCCGGCGATGTAGATGATGATCGTGTTGTCTATCTCGCCCAGTTCCTCGATCGCAGAGACAAGTCTTCCGACTTCGTTGTCCGTGTGGGAAGCAAAGCCAGCATACACTTCCATTTGGCGTGCAAACATCTTTTTTTCCTCTGCCGAAAGTGTCTCCCAATCCTTGATATCTTTTGGCTTGGGAGCCAATTCTGTCGTCGCCGGAATAATCCCCAGTTTCTTCTGTCGGGCGACGGTTTCAGCACGAACCTGATCCCAACCCTGATCAAACTTTCCTTTATACTTGTCTATCCATTCTTTTGGCGCATGATGCGGCGCATGGGTCGCCCCGGGGGCGTAGTACATGAAAAAGGGCTTGTCAGGCTGAAGTGCTTGTTGCGTTTGAACCCAGGAGATTGCCTGATCAGTCATATCCGTGGTGAAGTGGTAATCCGGGTCTTTTGGAGTTTCGATGAGCGTCACGCCATCATAGATCAAGGGCGACCACTGATTGGTTTCTCCACCAAGGAATCCATAAAACTTCTCGAACCCTGAATGTGCTGGCCAACGGTCCATAGGGCCGTTGTTTGAGATTTCCCACGGTGGAACCTCGTGTGATTTCCCAAATTGGCCGGTATTGTAGCCATTCTGTCTCAGCACTTCTGCCAGTGGCGTGATCGACTGAGGTCGAACGCCGGTGTATCCGGGAAAGGTGGTGGCGGTCTCGGTGATCACCCCCATGTTGTTGGAGTGGTGATTGTAGCCCGTCAGCAGAGCCATACGGGTCGGTGCGCAAAGTGCCGTGGTATGAAAGCGATTGTATCGCAAGCCACCATTGGAAAGCCGATCAAATGTCGGCATTGAGATCGGCCCACCGAAACTTTCGCTGGCGCCAAAGCCCATGTCATCGATCATTACGATGATGACATTCGGTGCGCCCTTGGGAGCAGTCACATCAAATCGCGGCGGAGCGGTAGCATCGCGCACGTCCAATTCCGAGTATTTCGGCCGAATGGGTGCTTTGATGGGAAGCGTAGTTCGATCTAGTTCACCTGAAATGGTAGCTTGCTGCGCATCCGCGGGGGTATGCATCGAACAGGAAACAAGCAGACCACCGAGTACTATCGACGCTGAAAAGTTTTTCATAGAAATAAAAAGAATGATGATCCCTAAAGCTAGAAAAAATATTCCGACAACTCGATTCGTTGAAGATGAAATCCAAAACTCGGCATGCTATTTTTTCCAAGGTACTTCACCAACCGCCGACTTTTTCCAGTGATTGAAACTCTCTACAAGACCAAAAACACAACATTGGTCATCGCTCTCCGGCTATCGAGAGGTTTTCCCTCTCCATTGACCAAGAAAATTTGATTACTCGCAGAGTTCAGAATATGCAGATTATTCACTATATAAATTGGGCAAAAAACCGAAAAGCCATACATCGAAATTTGATGTATGGCTTTTTCATTTCAGGGAGAATCAGTCTTACCGCACGACTTTTTTGTAGTCCGTGATCAGATGCTTGATAAAAAATTCCATCATGCGATCTCTATTCAAGGCGGTGTGGCCGCCGTCAGGAGCGATTTGCACCTCGATGCTTTTTCCAGCATCTTGGAAAGCCTTGATCAACTGGAGTGAGTTCGATGGGTGAACGTTATTGTCCGCTGTTCCGAAGAAGATCAGCAACTCGCCTTCCAGCTTGTCAGCCATAGTCATCAGGCTAAAACGATTGTAACCTTCCAAATTGCTCTCCAAAGTTCCCATGAAGCGCTCCGTGTAGATGTTGTCGTAGTTTCTCCAGTCGGTCACCGATGAGTTGGCAACTGCCGCATGAAACAAGTCAGGGAATCTCAAAAGCATCGTCGCAGCGGTTGTACCTCCATAGGACGTGCCATAGACGCCGACACGTTCTTTGTCAAAGTAAGGACGGCTATGGAGCGACTTTACGCCTTCGGCGAAATCATCCATCTCCACCAATCCCAAGTTACCGTACAGTTGATCCAATAACTTTTTGCCGCGTCCCCTTACATTTCTGCCATCGATATTCAGCACCAAAAAGCCGTATTCGGTCAATGGGTCTGGAGTCACGAAGGTCTCGCGGAATGCATTGGTGGCCGGACCGCCATAGTTGCTGAGAATCACGGGATACTTCTTGGCTGGATCAAAATCCGACGGAAAATGGATCAATCCATGGAGCTGCGTGACGCCATCTTTGGAAGTGAAGGTAAACATCTCAGCCTTTCTTAAGCCCAAGGATTCAAACTTGCTCATATCGCTCTTGGCGAGTTCAGCCACTTTTTTACCCTTGGCATCGATCAGATTGGTAAATGGAGCCACATCATGCGCCTGCGCCACATCCACGAAACATTTGCCGTCTGGAGAGATAGAAATCGTGTGATGGAGCGATGGGTCTGTAAGACGGACGTCCATGCTTCCATCGAAATTCACCCGGTGAAGCTGCATTTTCATATGGTTGTCACCGCTTCTGGCCATGTAGTAAAGCGTCTGATTTTTCTCATCAACTTTTACAATGTTGGCAACTTCAAAGGGATGCTTGGTGATCGTGCTTACCAGAGTGCCGTCAAAGTTGTAGAGATAATAGTTGTTGAAACCTGATCTCTCGGAAGCCCATATAAACTGGGTACCGTTGTCGAGTGGCTTCATCTCGGGAGAATTTTCCACCCAACTTGGAAGCCATTCCTCATGAATGATCGTTCGGCTCTTACCAGTCTTGGGATTGGCAGCACGAAGCTCCAGGACGTTTTGTAGCCTGTTTGTACTGTGATATAGCAGCTCTTTGCCGTCAGGCGTCCAGGAGATGTCATAGATATAAGTGCCCAAGTCTCCGTCATCGAACGGCTTTCCGTCCCGAATATCCAACTGCGTCAGTTTTTTGGTCTCCAGATCATAGACCATCAGATCCACAGGAAGATTGGGCTCCCCGACTTTGGGATAGGCTTCTATTTCCAAGGAATCGTATAGACTCAGTTGATCGAGTAGCACGTAGTATTTCTTCACCCCCTTTTCCTCAAACTTGTAAAAGGCGACCTTCTTGCTATCCGGAGACCACCACATGGCTGTATTTTGGCTGAGTTCCTCTCCGTATACCCAAGTTGCGATGCCGTACTTCACCTGGTTTTCCTCATTTCCGTCTGTGGTCAAAGCCGTCACATTTGTGCCGTCAGGATTGCTGATGTACATGTTGCGATCCTTGGTGAAAGCTTTCAAAGTTCCATCCGGCGACTCTGCCGAGTCATGCTGCCGACCTCTGGCAGGGCCGGTGCGTCTTCTGGGTTGAACTTGAGGAGCCTGCCCCACCTCGGTTACCTTCTTGGACTTGATATCGTACCGGAACAGTTTTCTGTCCTGGACATATTCAAAAGAGCTCCCTTCGGTATTCCATTTAGTCGAAAGTGCACCTGATTTTACCGCTGTGTAACTCTGAGGAGCGATTTTCTGGTATTGCTCATAGCCCGGCATTCGCTTGAGTTTGTCTTGGGCCTGGGTTACAGAGATCATGGCAGCCAAAGCGACCGCCAGGAAGAACTTATTCTTCATTTTCTATCTGGGTTAAAATTTTTCAAGTTTCGATGATAGCATTTTCAGTGCTAAAAAATGAAAGGAAATACACGGAAGGCGGGAGGTCGGAATTTGATGTCGCCTGTCGCATTCTAAAATCAACAATTTTCCCTACCCTGCTTCACTTCCTATGAATAACCCACTCCCATCTCTAGTCCAAGCTTAGCTATCGTCATCAAAGAAAACAGTTTTGTTCAGTGCCTTGGAAAAAGCGCTGCAATCTAGATCTCCCACAGTATCCTCGTTGAAATTAGACTGCAAAGGAATACCCGGAACTTTCCAAAAAACCCATAGCCCGGGAACTAGTTAGAAATGAGAGCTTCAATTCATTTAATCCCGAGGAATTCCATGAATTCAAAGTCTATTCAGTCCGCAGATCACAATTTGGGGCAAGAAATGCCAATTCTACAGTTACTAACAACTCACATTGTGGGGAGTTAATCAATTCAAAAATTAACCGAATTCTGTCGGAACTGATAAAGCAAACCAAAAATCTCAATGAACACTATGCGAAATCAATTACATTTTTGTTAATTTGAAAAGCATTTATCTCGTGAACACTCCGAATATTTATCACTCCACTGTCGTACCTCGAGATACACTTAACTCTATTTTAACCTACATGAACAGTTTTTCGAGTTCAGATTATACGACTCTTCGTTCGATCCCAGAGCTGCACAACGTGCCAGATGATCAGCTATTATGGCTACTGGCAAATTCAGAAATAAGAACGTTGCAGTTCGGTGAATTTCTATTTGAACCCGAAATGCCTCTCGACCACCTTCACTTCATTCTAGAGGGAAGCATAGATTCTTTTCTCATACAGGAAGAACAAAAAAAGATCATCTTTCAATATCAACAAGGTGGGATTTTGGGCTTTTTCCCGTATTCGGACAATCTAAAATCGGTCTCCTATTGTCAAGCAGCCTCCAGTCTCAAACTGGCATCCTACCCCAAGTCCAAGATCCAAGTACTTATAAGTCAGAACCCCGATCTCACCAAAGCCCTGGTCAAAATATTGGTTTCCAGAACCAATAATTTCACCACCCATACACTCCAAAATGAAAAAATGATTGCTTTGGGAAAGCTTTCCGCAGGACTTTCCCATGAATTGAACAATCCCATTGCAGCAATCCAACGAGACACTTCTGAGCTTGGCAGGCTATTCGTCGGCGATGAATTGCTTGACCTGCTGCTAGGAGGAACCGGCCTAGATGATGCGCAACAAGCAGCCCTTCATCAGGCGATGAACCAATGGAAAAAGTTAAGTCGCCCGCATGGAATGAAGCCATCTGAAATAATCGCTTTGGAAAAAGATTGGCTGGAAAAGCTCACTAGCTGGGGAATGAAAAACCCGGTTGAGGCCGCGGAAGTTTTTACCGACTCCGGCATCTCGGCCGAAGAAGTTGGGTATTGGGTCGAAAAAATTCCCTTTGAAAAGGCTGATTCTTGGCTTAGCGGGATTCAGTTTTTTCTCCAAAGCCAAGCACTAGTCTCGACGATCAAACGGGCAACCGAAAGAATAAATAATCTGATCGGGGCAGTAAAAACCTTCACACACAGCAACCAAGAATCAACCCGAACTCCGCTCGATCTAAGCAAAGGAATAGAAAACACACTGATTATCCTTGGCCATAAACTCAAAGTCGCAAAAGTAGAAATCGCTTTTTCGAAGCCCGACCTACCAGTCATCATCGCAGGCTACCCGAGCGAACTTAATCAGGTCTGGACTAATTTGATCGATAATGCAATCGACGCAGTGGCAGGAATCATCTCACCAAGATTGGAAATTCGCATTGTCCCCGAAAATGACAAGGTGTATGTATCAATCTCTGACAATGGTGCCGGGATCCCTGCCGAAGTCAAGGCCCGGATTTTTGACCCTTTTTTTACTACCAAAGGGATAGGAAAAGGCTCCGGCATGGGGCTTGATCTGGTAAATCAGATTATGCTGAAGCATGGCGGCAAAATTCAGGCCGATTCCGAACCGGGCAACACGACCTTCCTTCTGGAATTTCCAAAGAATTGATTGTGCATCGACCTATGCCAAAAAACCGTAGCTCTGAGTGACAGCTGCTCACTTTCCATAATTCCAACTTTCCCTATAATTTTTATAGACTAATTGCTTTAAGATTATTTTTCTTTGTATATATTTGTCACACTAACTATTGGTATGACACAGGAACTATTTGCCCGGTACTCTTTTCTACTCGACCGCACGGCCAGGAAAGTGAAGCAGTACGCCCAGCATCAGTTCAAGTCGGGCGAATTTGATGTGACCGTAGACCAATGGCTGGTGCTGAAAAATCTTTCAGAAAACGAGCTATTGAGCCAAACAGAACTGGCAAATTTGGTTTTCAAAGACAACCCAACCCTGACGCGGATCATTGATTTGCTTTGCAAAAAGGGCTACGTAGACCGGGTGCCACATCCTCTGGATAGGCGAAGTTTTCAACTACACCTGACCAAATCCGGGATTGACAAAGTCAACGAGCTCCGGCCCAAAATCTTGGAGATCCGGGAAAAAGCCTGGGAAAATCTGACGGGAAAGGATTTTGAGGAATTCAAAAGAATCCTGGATACGATCTATCAAAATCTTGATAATCAGGAATCGGAATAGTAAAAGTATTTAGCATACTAATTATATTTGTACGAACATTTTGGAATCTAACGGAGTCAAAACTCCCAAAGCCATGAACACAAACACGATCAACACTGACCTTTGCATCATCGGAGCCGGCCCAGTCGGACTTTTTGCCGTTTTTGAAGCAGGATTGCTCAAGATGCGTTGCCACCTGATAGATGCCCTGCCGCAGATCGGTGGTCAGCTTTCGGAGATCTATCCCCAAAAACCGATCTATGACATCCCCGGCTATCCGGAAGTGAATGCTCAGGATCTGGTGGACAATCTGATGGAGCAGGCCAAACCTTTCCAACCCACTTTCACACTCGGAGAGCGAGTGGAGCATTTGGACAAGCAGGCTGACGGTAGCTTCATCGTAACTACAAGCGATAAAACACACGTTCATGCGCAGGTGATTGTCATTGCTGGTGGTCTGGGCTGTTTTGAGCCGAGAAAGCCCGTTCTTACCAATTTGGAAAAGTACGAAGGCAAAGGGATTACCTATATGGTAAAAAATCCCGAGACCTTTCGGGACAAGAATGTCGTGATTGCCGGCGGTGGAGACTCCGCATTGGACTGGTCAATCTTCCTGGCGAAAGTCGCCAAGCGCGTAACTTTGGTTCATAGGAATGAGACCTTTCGTGGTACGCCTGATTCCGCTGCCAAAGTCTTTGACATGGCCAACCGAGGCAAGATCGACCTGATTTTATCTGCCAACCTGAAAGAAGTAAACGGTAACGGTAAATTGGAAAAAGTAATCTTGGAGGACAAGTGGAAGCAAGATCTCGAAATCGAAGCCGATTGCCTGATTCCTCTTTTTGGCCTGAGCCCAAAACTCGGCCCGATTGCAGACTGGGGCCTGAGCATAGACAAAAATGCCATCGAAGTGGATACCCGAGACTACTCCACCGGAGTCGATCGAATCTACGCCATCGGTGACATCAATACCTACCCCGGCAAGCTGAAATTGATCCTTTGTGGATTTCACGAGGCAGCGATCATGATGCATTCTGCCTTCAAGTATGTCTATCCGGATCAAAAACTCAGCTTCAAATACACAACCGTCAATGGTGTGAATGCATTCTAAAACTATCTTTGCACCATGGTAACATTCACAGTAGAAGATCAAGACGGCAATCGCCAAGAAATCGAAGCTCCAATCGACATGGGATTCAACCTCATGGAGATTCTCAAAGCTTCCGAATATCCCGTTTTGGCGACCTGCGGGGGCATGGCGCTCTGCGGCACCTGCCACATTGAAGTATTGGAGGGGAAAGACGGTCTCGGTGACGCCACCGATCCAGAACTCGACCAACTCGAAAACCTACCGGAATACTACCCTACTTCCCGGCTTTCCTGCCAGATCCGCGTAAGCGATATACTGGAGGGCGCGGTCGTGAAGCTCAGAGGCGAAGACGTTGTCTAAAAGTATCTAGTAGCAAGACGCGAGTATCAAGATTTTAGAGGCGAGAGTCAAGAAACAAAATTTAGAACCACCTGGAGACGGGTGGTTTTTTTTTCCAAATGGTTTAGTCAATTAAACAAGGCTTAAAACAAATGCGATTTTTCTTCTCCATAAATAGTTCTTTCCGTCAAATCCATCTGAAAAAATTCCGTAAGTAAAATCACCTTCCTTAGGGTTTTGGTTAAAAAGATCCAAAAGGTCAAAATCACTGTCGATACTTTTTGAAAAAGCCAATGTATCTACTAGCTCCCCTATTTCTGAAAAGGTGTTTAGAACTCTTTCATCGAAATCCAATTCAATGGAACTAGATTTTGTTTCTCGATACCAGTAAGAAAATGAACTATAGGAAGGCTTTGGTTCGCTTGTTGAGAAACCACGTTGTATTCTCCACAAAGTGTCTTCAAGAAAAGGCTCGCTTGGATATACAAAATATTCAAATGCGCCTTGTACAATATTTGTATCCAATAAATCTTGAATATCAAATGAAGAATTGATATGCGGAGAGAAACTCAGCTCACGTTCATAGTCTAACTCCTTGGAAAGGATGATTCTGGCAGTTCGTTTTTCAAAATCAAGGAAGATTGATTGCCCACCCATTTTCTTATACCAATGCGAGAAAGGAATTGCTGTGAATACCTGCATTTTTTCCTAAATCAGTTTACCCAAGGTAGCAAAGAGATTCAAATTTAGTCTTCCATATTTCCTTTGGTCCCGTCATAACCAGCCTAATTTACATTTTTCAGGCAGCGAAAGGTTTTGTTTTGGAACGGTAAATCCATTTTGCCATCAACGTTTGACGGAGGAACCCGAGCACACCACACCAAAAAGATCATTTGATTTTTCTGTATATTTCTCCATACAATCGGCCGAAAATGAAAACCTTAATCCTCTTCCTTCTTCTATTGCCCACCCTTGCTTTCTCCCAAATCAAGCCCGATGAAAGAGAAGCCGGGGTAAAAATCCACACGTTAATCGAGCAGTACTCCCAAGCACGGGAAACCAGAGACACGGTTCTTTTAAAAAAAATCCTGACTGAAGATGTGGACCAATTGGTTTCGAACGGCGAATGGAGGAATGGCCTCCGAGCAGCGGTCGATGGGATGCTCAGAAGTTCTACTGCAAATCCGGGAATCCGAAAGCTTAATGTGGACAAAATCAAATTTCTCAGTGATGAAATCGCCTTGGTAGATTGCAAGTACATCATCACCGATCCGAGTGGAACCGAACGAAATCTTTGGAGCAGCTTTACGGTGATTTTTCAAAAGAAAAGCTGGAAAATCTCTGCAATCAGAAACATGAATCCCACAGGGGACTAGCCAGTCCGCATTCCTACTTTCATGAAAACACTCTTTCATTTCATTCTGGCTCTTGCCCTTTTTTCTTCCTGCAAGACCTCTACCGACCCGCCAACTTTAATCTTAACTAACGGAAAAATCTGGACAGGCGAGTCGGACTCCTCTTTTGTAGAAGCGATAGCAATCCGAGGAAACACCATCCTGGAAACCGGCGACTCGGAATCTATTTCAGCGCTTGCCGGATCTGAAACAGAAGTCATCGACTTACAGGGCAAATTGGTCACTGCAGGATTCAACGATGCCCACATCCACTTCTTGGGCGGTTCTATGGGACTGACGCAGGTTGAGCTATCGGCTGCGGAAACCTTCAAGGAAGCCATGACCAGTATCCTCCAATTTATCGAGAGCAATCCCGACAAACCCTGGATCACCGGTAGAGGTTGGCAATATACTTTTTTCGAATCAGGTCTTCCGGATCATGAATCGATGAAAGCGCTCGACATCGATCGACCCGTGTTCATTCGCGCGTACGACGGCCACTCCGCCTACGCCAATCCGAAAGCACTGGAACTTGCCGGGATCACTCCCAAAACGACGTTCGAAGGTTTTGGCGAAATCGTCAAGGACAGCAAAGGCAATCCGACCGGAGCGCTGAAAGAAAATGCAATGGGACTGGTCGGAGATCTGGTACCGGAAACCAGTTTTGAGGATCAGTTGAATGCCCTGCGAAAAGGGATGGCATACGCGGCATCTCTTGGGATCACATCCATCCAAAACGCCAGTGGATCAGAAAATGACCTGCGTCTTTTCCAGAAACTGCACGAAAACGGGGAACTAACCCTTCGGTATGCAGCTGCATTCTCTGTGCAAGAAAAAACGAGCGATGCAGACCTTGCCCGGTTCAGTTTTCTCAAAGACAGCGTCGGCACTGCCAATCCCTGGATCCGGGCCGATGCGATCAAGTTCATGATAGATGGCGTCATCGAAGGCCATACCGGCGCGATGCTGGAGCCGTATTTCGATATTCCCAACGATGATCCGCTGGCTCTCGGCCAGCTGAATTTCACCCTTCCCCGGTACCAAGAACTAGTCAAAATACTAGACGCAAAAGGCTTCCGACTTTATACCCACGCCATCGGCGATCGGGGCGTTCGTGAGGTTTTGAATGCCTACGAGCTGGTCAACTCAAACGGAAAAAGACACCGGATCGAGCATATAGAAACCATCCATCCTGACGACATCGCCCGCTTTGCGAAAGCTGGAATTCTGCCGAGTATGGAGCCAATCCATGCCGAACCCGGCACCACGACAGTTTGGTCAAAGGCTGTTGGGGAGGAGCGTTTGCCCTATTCTTTCGCCTGGAGGTCACTCTTGGATGCGGGAGCGGAGTTGGTATTCAGCAGCGACTGGCCAGCCTGCATCAGTCTCGATCCAATCCGCGGCATTCATGATGCTGTCAACCGTCGCAATCCCAAAGGCTACCCGGAAACCGGCTGGATACCCCAAGAGAAAATCACCATCTACGAAGCGATGAAAGCCTACACATCCATGGGCGCGTATTCTTCTTTCGAAGAAGAGCGAAAAGGCTTCCTCAAAAAAGGTCACCTCGCGGATTTGGTTGTCTTTTCTCAGGATCTATTCTCTATCGACCCGATGAAAATCGATGAAACCGAGATTGAAATGACGGTTGTGGACGGTAAAAAAGTCTTTGAGCGGAAATAGAAAAAGGCCGGTTTCCCGGCCTTTGAATTGAAAACTTAAAGAATTAAGCTACTGTAAATGGTGATTAACAACCGCTTCCCTTTTTACTTTTCGTTTTTATAATAACGGTCATGGAAAAGATATCTTGCATCATTTGGTGCTTTTATCTCCCTTGACTCGGTATCAATCACCATCACTGGAGGAGTCGGGTCACCGGACTTAGCAGCTGTCCAGACAGGAACTCCTTCGCCGTTTGGATTCCCTGTTTTCACAAAATTCGTGAAGAAATTCAGGAAAGTCTCGGAGGTTTTGAAGTCATCCTTTGTCCAGGCGTATTCCTTGACCAAGTGCAGATTTCCCATGGCATACTCGATCTCGGCAGCATGTGGCGCACCCACTGGCTTCGGTGCCGGAGGTGCAGAATCGGCACTTTGCGTACCTCCTGCCAATCCTGAAACCCGGCTTTTGTCAACGAGTTCCGGACGGATTTTACTGTACAGATAGCGGTAAACCGGCTGGCTGCTGTGATTGCGATGCAGGTCAAACCACCTCCAAGTGCTGTATACGATAAATCGATCTGCTGCCAATGCCGTCGCAGACAGCTCCACTTGCTCGGGCGACTCATGCGGATGAAGCGTCAAAACTTCCTCCCAGCCTTCAGGATAGGATTCTTTTACTTTTGCGATGAAAGCGTCTTTGGTATAAGGCTGCCCCTGCATAAAAGCCATCCCCGGTATCTCTGCCGAGTTCCATCCGAGCAACAAGGGAACCTGGGCCTGCTCTCCAGCTTTAAATGTCTCAGGCAGCGTCTTGGTCAAAAAGTAATTGTCAACGACGACCGGAAAACCGAATCTGCCATCTTCCTGATATATTTCCAGCAGGTCCTTTGCTGACATTTTTCTCGCTTCAGCGATAGATTTGACTCCAGCTTTCGACAGAAAATCCCTCCCCGACTTCTCAGCTTCAGCCAATGAAACCGGTGCTAAAGTCGGATTGATCCCCGCTCCGCTTTCCCCTATAGCGCCATGAATCAGATTCCTAGAAAGCGGCGAAGCCATCTGATAGGAAACCGAGATCGAACCTGCTGACTCTCCGGCAATGGTCACCTGACTAGGATTGCCGCCAAAAGCCGCAATATTGTCCTTCACCCACTGCAGGGCCAGCGCCTGATCCAGCAAACCATAATTGCCGGAGCCTTTGTAGCTCGCTTCGGCACTGAGTTCGGAATGCGCCAAAAAGCCAAAAATCCCCAGCCGATAATTTACCGTCACTACGACCACCCCTTTTTTGGCCATGGACTCGCCGTTGTATCGAGGTTCCGAAGCATCTCCGGCTACAAACCCTCCACCGTAGAAGTATACCAAGACCGGCAAATCTTTACTGTTTCGTTTGGCTGGCGACCACACATTCAGTGTCAAACAATCCTCGGACACACCATCCGACCAGCTGTTCATCTCTCCAAACACCAGTCCTTGTACAGGACGCGGGCCAAACTTCTTGGTTTCCTTCACACCTGTCCAAGAAGCCGGAGGCACGGGCGCTTTCCAGCGGAGTTCACCCACGGGCGGCTTCGCAAAAGGAATCCCGAAATAGGTTGAAATCCCGTTGGTGACGTTGTAATTCCCTTCAATAACTCCATCTTTAATGGTAGCTTGGACGGGGAGGGAATTATCCGTTTGGGAAAAAGCCAGCGACGTCCCAAAAAAGAAAAGTAAAACGGCCTTTAGGTATTTTTTCATGGTTTGCAGGTTTTGGATTCTATTGTTACAAATGGAGACAATAATAGTTGCTTCTCCAGAAAAATCCTAGTTACTTAGACCGGAATTAGATCAAACATGCCCTTACCAGACTCATCCCAATACATTCCCCATCTCGCTTTTGACTCTGTAATCTTTGGTTTTTCCAAAGGAAAACTCAAGATCCTCCTCATGGAATACCACGCTACCGGCTGGCTGGCGCTACCAGGCGGATTCGTCAAAAAGGACGAAGATCTGGAAAATGCTGTCAAAAGAGGACTCTTCGAACGAACCGGATTGACAGACATTTATCTGGAGCAATTTCACACGTTTGGATCGATGGAACGGGCGCAGCCGAATTATATGAAGACCATCCTTCAGGCTAACGGTCATCCCGTACCGGACGACTATTGGATGCTGGACCGATTTTTCTCTATCGGCTACTATGCGCTGTTGGATTACGAGAAAGTCAACCTCACCCCCGATGCGCTCTCAGATTCCATTGCTTGGTATGAAGTCGAAACACTTCCCGAGTTGATCTTCGATCACGATAAGATTGTCCAAAAAGCACTTCAAACGCTTCGGGAAAACCTAGATCGAAAACTCATTGGTGGTAATCTTCTTCCGGAAAGGTTCACCATGAACGAGCTCCAATCGGTCTATGAGGCGATCTTGGGAGAAAAGCTGCGCCGTACCAGTTTTCAACGTAAATTACTCAGCCTAAACATCTTGGAAAGGCACGAAAAACTCTACACCGGCAAGAGCCATAAGGCTCCGTATCTCTATAGTTTCAAGCGTTGAAAATACGTTGATCAAACCCAAAAGCCATGAAAAACGCCATGTTACTTTTGATAGTATCCGCAGGACTCCTCTTTTTTTCCTGCGAAAGTAAAGTCGACAATCTCTTGATTTCTGTCGAATCGGTACCTATCGAGGGTGGTCTGATTTCCGGCAAAACCGACTCCAGCGGACAGGTCAAGATCTTCAAGGGAATCCCGTTTGCAGCTCCTCCAGTCGGTGACTTGCGTTGGAAAGCTCCTCAATCAGTCCTTCCGTGGAAAGGCATCAAAGCTTGTGTCGATAACCCTCCGGCACCGATGCAGAATCCCCCCGTTCCGTTTTTTGCTTGGTCTGAGGAGTTTCTCATCCCAAAAGAGCCCATCTCTGAAGATTGTCTCTACCTAAATATTTGGACCGCTCCGGAAAAATCCGGTGAAAAGCGTCCCGTCATGGTGTGGATCTATGGGGGTGGGTTTAACTCCGGAGGCAATTCCGTCCCGCTTTACGACGGAGAGGATCTGGCCAAAGAAGGCATCGTGGTCGTCAATCTCAATTACCGAGTCGGCATGTTGGGCTTCTTTGCCCATCCCGAACTCAGCTCAGAAAGCCCCGATCAAACCTCCGGCAACTACGGCATATTGGATCAGATTGCGGCTTTGGAATGGGTGAAGAAAAACATCAGCGCTTTTGGCGGAGATCCGGACAACGTCACCATCGCCGGACAGTCCGCCGGTGCTTTCAGTGTGAATGCATTGGTCGTGTCCCCTAAAGCAAAGGGACTTTTTCACAAAGCTATCGCCCAAAGTGGAGGGATGTTCAACCGAGGAACAGGATTGGTTTCCGGATTAGCAGGTGCGGAAGAAAGTGGCAAAAAATTGCTCGACACGCTGGGAATCTCGTCCATCGCTGCGCTGCGGGAGATTGCTGCAGACAGCATCCTGAAAATCCGAGGCAGATTCAGTGTTGTCATCGACGGCAAAGTCGTGCCGGGTGTAAAGCAAAGTTTTGAAGAGGGCACTTTCTCAGATGTCCCGCTGCTGACGGGTTGGAATGCAGACGACCGGGTCTCCGGAAATCTCCCAGTGACGCCGCAAGAGTTTAAAGCCAATGCAAAAAAACAATATGGCGGCCGTGCCGGAGAGTATTTGGAGCTTTTCCCAGCGGACAGCCCCGAGATCCTAGCTGAAACCCAAAACATGATGGGCGGACTTTTCTTTGGCATGCAAAACTACACCTGGGCCAAGATGCAAAGCGAAAAAGGCCAAAAGGACGCGTACATGTACTATTTTACCCGTATTCCCCCAGGCGAGCCCAGCTTTGGGGCGTTCCACTCGGCAGAGTTCAGCTATGCCCTCCACACGCTGAGAAACTGGAACAAGCCCTTTGAACCAACCGATTACGATCTGGAAAAGACCATGTCAGGGTACTGGCTCAACTTCGTGAAAACCGGCAATCCAAATGGAGAAGGCTTGCCAGAGTGGCCAGTCTTTGACCCAGAAAACCCAATGGTCAATGAACTTGGCGCTGAAGTCAAAACACGCGCTTTGCCATTTTGGCCACAGATGAAGTTTATGGAGAGTTTGAATAGGTAGCTCACCGGGTAATCCTGTTTCTCGAAAAGTATCATAGCACACCGCTTTCTCCACTGTGGTGCTTCCACGAAGCTCGACTTGCGCTTCCAAAATAAATCCGGAAATACAGGAAGCTTGCCCGCCTCTGACTACTTACAATTATTACTATTTATTCTTCCTCCATTTTCCTCAGTCGCTCAATCACCGCATCTAGAGATCGATAATGGTGATAGATTCCTTTCCAGATATGGCCCTTGTTGGCGGTCTTGAGCTCAGGTTGTTGATCTAGCCCACCTGCATACCAATCTCCGTATTCGTGGTCGATCAAACAGGCATCGGTGTAGCCCCAGAGCTGGAGAAACTTCCCATAGTAGTCGTTGGGGTCCTTGGGATATAGCTCGTGAAACAATAGGAGAGAATTTAAACCTTCTGCCTGAGCCCACCAGTTTTTGGTAGACCGAGTCACTCGATAGCCGTCTTTGAAATAATAGCCTTCATCGTAAAACCCGCCTTTTTCATCATCCCATCCCAGCTTCAAAGCCTGATCCACCATCTTTTTGGCGACTTCCAAAGTCCGCAGGTCGTCCTTTAAGCCGAGAACATGGGAAGCTTCCAACATCAAAAACGCCGTCTCCACGTCATGCCCAAAAGATACATGGTCCAGCTGGTGATGCGCCTCAATCACCGCTTCAGCCGAATCGGCAAAGCTCACCGGCTTCCAGTCCGGATACAGAAACAAAGTCAAATGCCCCTGATCGGTCACAATGCTATCCCGGATCAAGATCAGCATTTCCTCCAATCTACTTCGGAGCATATCATCCGGCCAAACCTGGTATAACTCTGCGAATGCCTCCAACAAATGAATCGAAGAGTTCTGATCCTTGTAGCCCAAGTCAGAAGAACTTGGCGTGTCCGCAGGCCGAACTCTGGGCTTCCCGTACCGATCCAAATGCTGGAAATATCCCTTATGCACGGGATCGTGTGCTCCCGAGTCCAACCAATAGAATGCCTTTTTGGCAAGATCCAAGGCTTCTGGATCGCCGCTTTGATTGTAGTAAGCAGCCAGGGCAAAGATGCCGAAAGCGTTGCCATAGGCGGTTTTAGCAGAGTCGCCTTTGACATTTCCTTTTTTATCCAAAAGCCAAAAGAATCCGCCGTTTTCCGCATCCCAAAATTTGTCCCTGAGGAAAACAAAGCCGTGCTTGGCTCCTTCGGAATAATGCGCTACCTCAGGATAGCGCTCAGCCGCTTTGGCATTGGTCCAGACATGGCGGGATTGGGTCACGATCATCTTTTCCTGATCGCCGACGGGCTTGAAGTCATAGGAAAAAGCGCTCAAAAACCCTCCATCCGCAATATCCATTGCCTGGGGATACCACTTATCCAGCACTTCCGTACGGAGATGATGCTCAATTTGATCGGCTAGGTGGGCATTGGTATCTTCCTTTTGGCAGGAAAAATGAATGACTACCAATGCGAGTATTACCGGAAAAGTAAGATTTTTCATAAGGTGTCTTTTTCTAATCTAGTACTGACCACCTCCGTATCCGTCAACTGCGGAAACAGAGCCAAGTCCAATTCACTATTTGATCCGAATCCCAAGGGTAAGCTCCAGATCGGCCGAACGACCGATCTCCTCTTCAATCTCCCGCTTGATTTCCTTGTAGTCGATGGCTTTCAATTCCCTTTCTGACAGGATGGTTGCGGAGATGCGCAGGGGATTCAGCGTAATGACCTTGACCTCACGAAGAAGGCCGTGCGGAATGCGCTTGCCGCTGAGTTCTTGAATTAGCTTATTTTCCAGCACCATGTTCCTAAAGCTGAAGCCCAGGGGAGTAGTCACCAAAACGAAGAAAACCAAGCTGATCAACAGGCCTTTTTTAGCAACGCGAAAAGGACTAAAACCCAACACCAGAAAGGTCAAGGCGGCAGCCATCACTATCCCCGCGAGGTTGGTCGCCAGCAGCAGAGCAGCTCCCCCAAAGACATTCCATTCGCCCCAGCCGAGACCTATACCAGCCACTGCCAGCGGCGGCACCAAAGCAACCGAAATAGCGACTCCAGCTAGCGTCTTTGCAATCTCCTCCTTGGCATGGGCATAGGCGCCCGCTACACCCGACACCAACGCGATGCCCAAGTCGAGTAAGTTTGGCCTGATCCGCGACAGGATCTCCGAGTTGACACCGTCCAAGGGAGTGAGCCAGGTAATGAACACCGCGAAAAACAAACCGATCAAAATCCCCCAAAACAGTGTAATCAAGCTCGATTTGACCAGAATCCCATCTTGACGGAGCGCTCCCATGGCCAGGGAAATAATCGGCCCCATCAGAGGAGCCAAGATCATCGCACCGATCACGACTGGCGAAGAATCGGCAAACAATCCGAAAGTCGCAATCAGCGTGGACAGCGCCATCAAGACCAGGTAATTGGACGAAGTCTGGGCGTTTTGCTTCAGAAGGGTAAAGAGACCCTTGAATTCGTCGGTAGTGGCGTGTCCTACCCAGGGCAGGTAGCTGCGGGTCAGTTCCTCCCGAGATCTTCCGGTCGGCAACTTACCTAGATTGAGTTCTTTCCGCTTTGGGGTCTCGCTCTTTTCGTCCGAGAAGCCCGTCTTGACCCGGGGCTTTTGCTCGGAAATCTTAATCGAAAGCTTCGACGCACTCCCCTCTTGTCCATCGAGCCCATAGCTGAGCTCCGAGTCCATGCCCTCGATTTCCATCGCTTCTGCCGACCAGTAGCTGACAAACTCAGGGATGCTGCCACCCTTGATGGGAAAGAAGAGATTTTGCAAGCCAAAGCCAATGATGGAGAAAAGGCTGCGCGGGGCAAAAGCGATCACATGCAGGTAACCGTCACTCAAACCGGAGTCTTTGATCAACCTCTTGAATACCAAGCTGGACTCGTTGTGCCCCACCACCAATACCCCCATCGCGGCGACTTCCAACTTCTTTTCCTCCTCTTGATTTTTGATGGTGATGCGATAGTTCTGAAGCTTCACCCTTCGGAAAAGATTCAAAAAGCGGGAAAGCCGGTTTTTGAAGGCACTGAAGAAATGATAGTCGCCGGGATCGTAGAGGACACTGAGCGACTTGCCGATCACCAACGAGTTGATACATACCTTCCCGTCCACTTCCAGGACATCCATCGAATCCGCGTCCTGCTTTTCCAAAAACAACTTAAATGCATCAGACTTGGAAGAGGGGATCCCCAGCGCTTTTCGTACTTGGACAAGTTTGGGATGGGGGAGAAAACCGAGTACGGGAGTTGAGCTGTCCGCCTCCTCGATGACCTGCATAGCCTGCTCGTCCGACACCCAAAATAAGAGGCAATCCTCTTCTCCAAAATCCCCCAAAGTAAATTCCGAAAAGGTCAGGGTTCGACTGGGGCTGGGATCCAGTTTTTCGGTGAATGAGTCGATCTCATCCTTTTCGAGTTCCTGGTCATATACCAACACGTAGTCTTGCATCAAAAATCAATTTAGAAAAAACGAAAAAATAGATTTGGCGTCTAGGATTTCATCAACTTATCCAAAATCTCCGTCGCCGCTTCTGAAAGTACTGTCCCGGGGCCAAATACGGCAATAACACCGGCATCAAACAAAAACTCATAGTCCTTTTGGGGAATCACGCCGCCGGCGACAACTTGAATATCCTCCCGTCCGAGTTCTTTCAAAGCTCCTATCAACTGCGGCACCAAAGTCTTGTGCCCGGCAGCCAAAGAAGAAACACCAACCAAATGCACGTCATTTTCGACAGCCTGCTCGGCAACTTCCTGAGGGGTCTGAAAGAGCGGCCCAATATCCACGTCAAAGCCCAGATCCGCAAACCCCGTGGCAATCACCTTGGCACCACGATCGTGTCCGTCTTGACCCATCTTGGCGACCAAGATACGGGGACGGCGCCCCTCCATCTCGGCAAATCGGTCAGATAATTCTTGTGCCTTCTTGAACGAATCCTGATTTTTCACCTCTGCTGAATATACGCCCGAGATGGTTTGGGTCTGGGCTTTGTGCCTACCAAAAGCTTTTTCCATCGCCAGGGAGATTTCACCTAAAGTAGCTCTTTTTCGAGCTGCATCTACTGCCAAGTCCAATAGATTACCGTGTCCGTTGTGTGCTGCGTCGGTGAGCAAGTTGAGACTTTTGTCCACTTCAGCTTGATTTCTGCTGGATTTGACTTGGTTCAAGCTTAGGATTTGAGCTTCCCTCACAGACTGATTGTCTACGTCTCTGACCTCGATTTGACTCTCCTCATCCACTTGATAGCGATTGACTCCGACGATGACATCCTTCCCGCTATCGATCCGAGCCTGTTTTTTTGCCGCTGCCTCTTCGATGCGAAGCTTCGGGAGCCCTGCTTCAATTGCCTTGGCCATTCCACCCAATTTCTCCACCTCTTCAATCAGTGTCCAGGCTTTTCGCGCCAATTGATCTGTTAGATATTCCACATAGTAAGAACCTCCCCAAGGATCCACCACTTGGGTGATTCCTGTTTCCTCTTGAAGCACCAACTGCGTATTTCTGGCAATTCGAGCAGAGAAGTCCGTCGGCAAAGCAATCGCCTCATCCAGGGAATTGGTATGGAGAGATTGGGTATGTCCCATGACCGCTGCCAGGGCCTCAACCGCAGTACGGGTCACATTGTTGAAAGGATCTTGCTCAGTGAGCGACCAGCCTGAGGTCTGACAGTGCGTACGCAAGGCCATAGATTTCGAATCTTTGGGCTCAAATTGCTTGACAATCTTAGACCAGAGCAATCTTCCAGCGCGCATCTTGGCGATCTCCATGAAGTAATTTATCCCAATCCCCCAAAAAAAGGAAAGTCTCGGAGCAAAACCATCGATATCTAATCCCGCCTTGATCCCTGCTTTTAAGTATTCCAGCCCGTCCGCCAGGGTGTAGGCCAACTCCAAATCCGCTGTTGCACCGGCCTCCTGCATGTGATAGCCGGAGATTGAGATCGAGTTGAACTTCGGCATATTTCTGGACGTGAATTCAAAGATATCGCCGATGATGCGCATGCTTGGTTGCGGTGGATAGATGTAGGTGTTCCGCACCATAAATTCCTTCAGAATGTCATTCTGGATAGTCCCCGAAAGCTGTGCTGGCTTTACCCCCTGCTCTTCTGCCGCCACGATGTAAAACGCCAATATCGGGATCACCGCGCCGTTCATCGTCATGGAGACAGACATCTCACCCAATGGAATTTGATCAAAAAGCAGCTTCATGTCCTCCACCGTATCAATGGCCACCCCAGCTTTGCCCACGTCTCCCTGCACTCTCGGATGATCCGAGTCGTAGCCCCGATGCGTCGCCAAGTCGAAAGCGACAGATAGGCCTTTTTGCCCGGCCGCCAGATTTTTCCGGTAAAATGCATTGGACTCCTCTGCAGTGGAAAAGCCCGCATACTGCCGGATCGTCCATGGCCGCTCAATGTACATGGTCGCATATGGCCCGCGAAGATAGGGCGGCTCGCCTGCGGAAAAGCTCATATGACTGAGCGCGGCGATCTCTTCAGCGTCAAATTGGGCCGGAATCGAAATCTGCTCCGGTGCTTCCCATGCGGAAATCTGAACCCGATCGGAGTCGATGTGCGTCGCAGCCTTCCAGTTTTTCAAGTCAGGTCTCATCCGTCGGATTGGTTTTGCCATTCAGCCAAGTACGTCGCTCTTGTCGGCTTGAGTTCGTAGGATTTTTCTTCGAAAAACTCGAATTCCAAGTCATTTTTGAGATTGCCGGAGGCAACAAATTTATTGACTCCGATCTTTGAGATCTGCTTCTCGGAGACAGCATTCTGGATTTTCTCCCGGTGTGATTTCACCTTAGAGTGGATCTCTGTGGATTTCAAGACCGCAAGCCACCCGCCTTTTACCTCCAGATCTCTGAGGCCCTGCTGAATCTCAGCGAGGATTTCCGCCTGTATTTTTTCCAAAAAGAAAGATCCCGATGCCGGATCAATGACCTTGTCCAGATAAGCTTCTTCCCTCAAAATCGAAGAGACGTTTCTGGCGATTCTTCTTTCCAAATCATTTGCACTTTCTTCGTGTAGAGGGCTTGTCCAGAGCAAATTCACTCCACCAAGAACAGCCGCCATCGCTTCATACGTTTGTCGGATCAGGTTGGAATTCACATCCAAGATCGACTTTGACCAATGAGCCGTTTTGGCAAGCAAGATCAAATCACGCTCAGCCAACTCGATTGAATACAAGCTACCTAGCGCATCTGTCGCCATTCGAAATGCTTTCAACCGAGCGATCTCTCCGAAGTGGTGATCAGCAACCGCCACGTCCAGCAACATATTTTGAAATACTTTCGCTGGGCTTTCCCCGCTCAGATCAATCAGCTCGATCAATTCCCCCAAGCCGAAAACTACCGCATCGATTGGGTTTCCACCAGACTCGGAGTAGCGTGAAGTTTTTACCGCAAAGGATCTAAAATTGGGAAAGGACTCAGTCAACTCAAGTAACTCCTGAAATATCTCTATCGCCAGTTCGTATTCCCCATTATGATCAAACACCAGATCTGACGGACTCCATAGCAAGCCGCCCGTAACGTTATCAGAAGGTACATCGAGACTTTCTATCCAAGTAAAAAAAGTGTTTATCGCAGCTATCGGGTTCCCGATCGGTTGGATCAAAATCGGAATGTACTCCGGTTTTACCCCTTTCAGGATTTCCGATAGATCCTCAAATCCTGAAAGATGGAGCACCAGTCCTTCTGCTCCATTTTGGAGCGCACGCAGAACTGAATCCACCGAATCGCCGGGAAACACACTGACCATATTGGCCCATTGCCTGGGAGGCATGCCCGGAATCTCCGATTCCTTTTGAAATCTGTGCTGGACTGGCGCCTTTCCCTGCAAATCCTCCGAAGTATAGAAAGGCTCGACCTCAATTTTCTCCCAAAGCCTTGACTTCAGGCTAGAATCAAAATCCTTTCCGCGCAAATCCTGGACTACGCGTTTTTCCCAATCCCCTTTCGCTGAAACAGAAAACTCATTGAACAAATTTTTGGTCATAGTGGGTTGGTAAGAGTCTATTTTCAGGTAGAATCAAAAATAACGAATGCCCTGAGAATTGCCTTTGGAAAATCAAATGAAAATCCAACTAGGTGTTCTAAATCCCAACTTCCTGATTTTCAAACGAAAATTAAATCAGTAGAATTTCACAGAATATACCACAGGAAGTTTGCTTACAACAATCTACTACAGTAGTATAAAATCGGAATAAAATTAGCAGCCAAATATAATTTCGAACCGCGCTAAAATTCTCCTATTTTTGACTTTTTCAAGTCTTTGGCGATTTTTTATTTAGGTTAAATTTCCACAAATTTGACACCCTGCTTTCGCTCAGGGTTTACCAAAATACAAGCAAATCTTTTCTAAATGAGTTTGGAAGCTAGCGCCGTATGGAATGAGTGTCTGCGTGTTATAGAACAACATGTCAACGAGCAGAGCTTTTCAACTTGGTTTAAACCCATCAATCCCGTCAAACTGGAAGGGTCGAGTCTCACGATCCAGGTTCCCAGTCAATTTTTCTACGAATGGCTGGAGGATAACTACGTGCACGTACTCAAGCTGGCGATCAAGCACACCCTCGGGCCTGCCGGTCGTCTGGAGTATGCGGTAGTAGTGGACAAGGGGAACTCATCCAACCAACCCATAGCTGTTTCGTACCCGCAGGGTAATTCCAACTCAAAGAAAGCACCAGTACAGCAGGAAGTGAAGACACCTTTTGAGATGCAATCGCTGGATGCGGAAATGCTGACCAAAAGTAACCTGAACCAAAACTATACCTTTGGCACCTATATAGAAGGGGACTGCAACCGACTCGCCCGCTCGGCAGGTTTTGCTGTGGCAAGCAAGCCCGGCATCACGTCTTTTAATCCGCTGATGGTTTACGGAGGAGTGGGTTTGGGAAAAACCCACCTGGTGCAGGCAATCGGCAATGAGATAAAAAACGGGCCGGAAGATAAGTTTGTGCTTTATGTTTCTTCCGAAAAATTTGTAAACCAATTCATGGACTCCATCAAAGATGGTAACGTGAAGAGCTTCACTAATTTCTACATGCAGGTGGACGTCTTGATCATCGACGACATCCAGTTTTTGGCAGGAAAAGACCGAACCCAGGAGATGTTTTTCCACATCTTCAATCACCTGCATCAGAACAAGAAGCAGATCATCATGACCTCAGATTGTCCGCCAAGAGATCTGAAAGGGCTTGAGGAGCGTCTGCTTTCCCGTTTCAAATGGGGTCTGACAGCTGATCTTCAGATGCCGGATTTCGAAACCCGAGTGGCGATTATTCGGAAAAAAATGCAGTCCGAGGGAATCATCATACCTGACGATGTGGTCGAATACCTCGCTTACTCTGTGGACACCAACGTCCGGGAACTCGAAGGAATTCTGATTTCCCTGATTGCGCACGCGTCTCTGAATCGCGTCGAAATCAGCCTCGAGCTTTCAAAAACGGTGATCAAAAACTTCATCAAGGACATCGAAACGGAAGTTGGGATCGAGTTCATCCAGAAATCTGTCTCCGAATACTACAGCATCCACCTCGACGACCTTAAGGCAAAAACGCGGAAGAAAGAAATCGTGATCGCACGTCAGGTGGCGATGTATTTTTCGAAAGAATTCACCAACCACTCTCTCAAATCCATCGGTTACCACTTTGGAGGTCGTGATCACAGTACCGTCATCCACGCCGTCCAGACAGTCAATGATATGATCGAAACGGACTCCGGATTTCGCAATTCAGTCAATGAACTGAAGAAGAAGTTTAAGATGAGATCCTATTAAGGTCAAAAGATCGGAGACCGAAGAATCCCAGTCAAAGGCTAATTTCATTTTTTTTGCTGAGCGGAGTCGAAGCATCTAACTTCAGATCTACCCCCTACCAGCGGACAATATCACCCAACTCTTGTTTGGTAAACTCCAGGTGGGTATCTCCCATCGCATAGGGCCCGATCTCATACGGCACGTAAACGATCCAAAATTTGTCGTCATCAAATCCCATCGCGTTGGCCAAGAAAAAACCAGTTTCGGGAAGAAAAAAACGTCCGTCATCGGTTAGGCTCACTCCATCTGCCATTTGGTGGAATTCGCGAAATTTCTGCTCTGCTACGGCTTTCAGTTTCTCCTGATCCCGAATCAACAGGTCTTGTGACAGATAGGCTCCGGTGACTGCATTCAGATTTACAAAATCCTCTCCGTGATTGGGATGTGCTCCTCCCATATACGACATCCATCCAAAGTGTATGCTAACGGTACTGTCGGATTCGTAGGAAACCTTGCCCTCCACGTCTATTTCATAGCCCCAAGGAGTATCGGGAAATTCCCGCATCTGCTCCTCAAACATCCCGAAATATCCGGCAATCAGCGAGTCTCTACTCATCGTAGGATCGTCGCCAAACATAATATACTTGCTGACTTCGTCGTGGATTGTTTGATTTACCTGATCCGAATTTTGACCCCTTGCCACCGGCCAAACAATCCTTAACGTAGCACAATTGTCTCCGATACATTTCTCCGTGTTTAGCGAGTCCAGACCAAAAGACAGTGGATCCTGCGGCGGTTCAGACACCACATTCTCCTTTTGAGCGCAGGAAAAAACGGGAAGCAGAAGAAAAAAAAGCAGAATTCTCATAAAATCAATTTTTGGAAAATAGCAGTTGGATTAGTCTTTTGGCGAGGGTACCGGGATTGAGTTCGCCCGACTGAACCTTAGGACGCTGTAGAGTTAACTCATTTTTGACATCGGGGTTTCCCAAAAAAGCCAAGCCCAACAAAACCCGAACCTGATCATCCAGCCAGTCAAGCCGTTGCTTCGCGCGGTTATTTTCCCAGAAACCACTGGCCTTCATCTTACTTTCGAACTCGTTGATCATATTCCATACCTCCTCAAGTCCAGTGCCAGCAACAGAGGAAGCCAAGATTACCGGTGGTGACCAAGAGTTTTCTGACAAAGGAAAAAGATGAAGTGCGTTTTGATAAGCTGACTTGGCTTTTTTGGCTGACTCCAGATTATCTCCGTCGGCCTTGTGTATCACCAGACCGTCGGCCATCTCCATGATTCCTTTTTTGATTCCCTGCAGTTCGTCCCCGGCACCGGCGAGCATCAGCAGGAGAAAAAAGTCGACCATATTTTTCACGGCTGTTTCACTCTGCCCCACCCCGACTGTCTCAACCAAGATCAGGTCAAAGCCTGCCGCTTCACAAAGTAGCATTGCTTCACGGGTGTGGCCGCTGACACCACCCAGTATGGTCCCGGTGGGACTCGGCCGGATAAATGCCCGCTTGTCGGAGGCCAGATTTTCCATACGGGTCTTGTCGCCCAAGATGCTCCCCTTGGTCAGTTGACTGCTGGGATCGACGGCGAGTACGGCGACTTTTTTGCCCTGATCCAAAAGCAATCTCCCGAAGGCCTGGATAAAGGTGCTTTTGCCTACGCCCGGCACGCCCGTGATACCAACTCGGATCGATTTTCCAGTAGCAGCCATCAAGGATTGAATCAGCTCCGAGGCCAAAGCCTGATCAGTCTCCAGGGAACTCTCTACCAAAGTGATCGCCTGACTTAGGATCACGCGGTTACCGGATAATATTCCGCTTCGGTACTCCTGTAGCTCCAGTCTTTTTTTCATTGGACTTCGGAGGTAAATCGGCCTTCGCCCATGGGTGTTTTTTCAAACTTTGCAAGCAGATAGGGCTGCAGTTCCTCCGGAAAAAACGGCTCTTGAGGACTGAGAGAAACCTTTTCGTCTATGTCAGAAGTAAAGAAAAAAACCAATGTTCTTCCGTACTTGGTGTGCGGCTGGGCGTCGGCAAACTCCCGCATCCATTGTATGTCCGTATCCAGCGCCCGGATCGCATACACCCTAAGCACGGGCCCGGTGTTGTTTTCATTTCTGTAAAAACCCAACTCCTCAAACTTCCCTTCGAAAGCTTTAGTGCCGGGATTTGAAAAACTGGATCGGACGATTTGCACCAGCAAGATCAGTACGATGAATCCAAGGAGATAGAAAATGACTCGGTTGCTTTTCAAAAACTTTAGCGGGTTTGTGGGCTTTAGGCCTTAATTTAGCCCAAAATTCTGACAATGGGTTTCGAGTACGTCAAGGCACTTCATATCATCTTTGTAGTCACCTGGTTTGCAGGGCTTTTTTACATCGTCAGACTGTTTATCTACCAGACCGAAGCGCTACAAAAACCGGAGGCGGAACGAAACATCCTCAAGCCACAGCTTGACCTGATGGCAAGCCGGCTATGGTACATCATCACTTGGCCATCGGCGGCGCTAACGCTGATTTTTGGAACTTGGGTACTTAGCTACCGTTGGGGCTATATGGAGTTGGGCTTTATGCATGCCAAACTTGGATTTGTGTTTTTGCTGTACTGCTACCACGGTTTCTGCCACGTGCTTTTCAGAGAACTTCAGGCAGGAAAAGCCCGCTGGACTTCTACCCAACTCCGGATTTGGAACGAAGCCTCGACGATCTTGCTTTTTGCAATTGTCTTTCTGATCGTTCTCAAAAGTACACTGAGCATGATCTGGGGGCTGGCCGGATTGATCGGATTAGGCATCACGCTGATGCTCGGTATCCGGCTTTACAAAAAATATCGACTTAAAAAAGAACAATGAAAACACCTAGCATTTTTCTTGGACTGGTACTTCTGGGGGCCATTTCCTGCAAACCCGCGTCGGAAAACTCAATCGGATCGTCCGAGCTTCCCATCTTGGGCGAGCGGTATGCGGATGAAAACCAAGACACCGTTTATCATGAGATCGCAGACTTTGCTTTTGTCAACCAGATGGGCGACACAGTCACCAAAGCCGACATGGCTGGAAAGATCTACGTAGCGGATTTCTTTTTCACTTCCTGTCCGACCATCTGCCCTATCATGAAAAAAGAGATGCTTAGGGTATATGAGGACTACAAATCCGACCCAAACTTCAAGATCCTGAGTCATTCGCTCGACCCCACGTTTGATACACAAGCAGTGCTGAAAGACTATGCTGAAAAGCTTGGAGTTTCGGACGCCTCCACCTGGAACTTCCTGACCGGCGATCAGGAGAAAATATTCGAGATCGGCCAAACCAGCTATCTGACCACAGCGATGGCTGATCAGCTGGAACCGGGAGGATTTCTGCACAGTGGAGCGTTTCTTTTGGTAGATGGCAATGGCAGAATCCGGGGAGTCTATGACGGCACCAAGTCCGATCAAGTCGATCGGCTGATCTCTGACATTCCAAAACTGCTGGAAAAATGAGAATCCCGATTTACCTGACCAGCTTGCTGTTGGCCTTTTCCTGTGCTCCAAAAGCCAGTAGTGAAGAAAACACCCTGGCACAAATATCAGATCCAGCTGTGATGCAATATGCGATTCCCGGTAAGGCGCTCTATGAATCCCATTGTGGGAATTGTCATCAGGCGAATGGAGAAGGCTTGGCAAAACTGATACCGCCAATCAGGGATGCGGACTATTTCAAAGCGAGCATTCCCCGCACCGCTTGGATCATCCGCCACGGTCAAACGGGAGAAATCAATGTAAATGGCGAAAAATACAATCAAGCCATGCCTCCGAATCCCAACTTGAAACCGCTGGAAATAGCACAAATCACGACTTATCTATATAATATCTGGGGAATGGAAGAAGGAGTCATCTCGGGAAATGACATTGAATCCTATCTGAAAAATAGGCCTGACAGTTACTAATCCGCCAAGAGCGAGTCCGCTTTAGCTAAAGCATCTTTGATGTCCTTATTGACCTTTGCTATCAAGACCATCTGCGCTTCCAAGTAAGCCTTGACCTCTTCGGGGGTCTTTCCGTCATCCTCGATTTCATACTGGCGCATCCAGACAAACATGTTCTCGTAGGCCTGGTTTAGCTCAAGAGCTAGCCCTTCGAGATTCTTTACCTGATCGCCATCTACTGAATCCATCATGCTCAGCTCCCCGGCTTTTTGAAGTGCCTTTTTCTCAAAGGTCTTGAGCTGTCCGAGCTTGGGCATCACTTCATCGTGTACCGCGATCACCTCAGCCCTCTTTTCCTTGTTCAAATCAATCTGACTTGGTCCACAGGCGGAGAAAAAAATCAACAAACTAAAAACCAAACCAATACGAGTATACTTCATCAAAGTAGAATTTACTTCTCAAATATACAATTTTATCTTGTTATAGTTAAAAGCGTGAATCCTTTTTTGTTTCTCTAAATAAAACAGTTTTTGATGTTATTTTTGAGTACTAAAATCTTCCAAAATGAAACCATTCTGCTTTGCTGATGGAAACATCATTCCAACCGAATCGGCCACCATCCATCCTATGGATCTTGGCATGATTAGAGGATTCGGGATTTTTGATTTCTTTCGAACAACTGGTCACAGCCCCCTTTTCCTCGAGGATTATCTAAACCGGTTTACCACATCGGCGGAAAAAACCCACCTACCTTTATCCTACAGCCGGGAGCAGCTTCGTACCATCGTCAAGGAACTGATCGACAAAAACAATTTGCTGAACGGTGGATTGAGGATGCTCCTGAGCGGCGGAGTATCTGAAAACCACTTTTCGCCGGCAAAGGGAAAGCTTTTCATCTTCGCAGAGTCGCTCTCGATGCCCTCGGAGGAAAAATACCAAGAAGGCGTCAAATTACTTACCTTGGAATATGTAAGACCGATAGCCGACATCAAAACCACCAATTACACACTCCCTGTCTGGCACAGTGTCCATTGGAATCGACTTGGCGCAGAGGACGTCCTGTATCACTGGAACGGTGTGGTCAGCGAAAGCTCCCGCAGCAATTTTTTCATTGTAAAAAATGGGGTAATCCACACCCCAGACCAGCATATCCTGTTAGGTATCACGCGGAAAAAGATTTTGGAAATCGCAGGAAATGTAATAATCCGACCGATCTCCCTAGCGGAAGTCTGGGAGGCAGACGAAGCCTTTATCTCCAGCACCACCAAGGTACTCTTGCCGGTCACTCAATTGGACGACCGAAAAATCGGTAGTGGTAAGCCAGGATCGGTCACCATGGGAATATTGGAGAAATTCAGAAAGCTGGAAAAAGAAACAGTAGTCTAGAAAACAAAAAAACAGGTTAAATACCTTAGGCGAAAGTACAAATCTGTGCATCCTTGGCTTTCATTCCTGTCGGTACTTTATCAATCCATCCTTTGCGCAGCATTAGACTAGTACGGTAATCCCTGCGCCTACTCCAAAATCAGCCTCGCGTCTTTGAGAATATACATGAGTTTCTCCGGATCCTTGGCATTCAAAGTCAGCTTGCCACGAACTTTGACCCGCTTGGAGGTGTACTTGATCGGGTTGGTCAGCATGACTTCCATCACCGTCTCAGGCCCCCCGGATCCGCAAAAAAAACATTCTGCCAAAGGAAGACTCGAAAGGATAATATGTTCAGGTTTAAACATCCCTTCGAACGGTATGATATAGCCATCTGCCTCGACTTCTTTGCCTTCAAGTTTCTTAATATTGTCAGAGAAAACCGGAACATACAATTCCCCAAACTGATCTTCGCTGATCTTGTAGGACACTTCAGTAAGGCTTTTCCAAACTCCCTGAGCCTTAGATACAGAGCCAAACAAGCTCACTATCAATCCAAAAACCAGAATAAACCCCCACTTTTTCATATCATTTTCCAATTTTGCCTGCTAGTTACGCCTTTGTCAGTTGCTTTGCAATACTTGTTTGATAGGCCGACCAGGCAGGGATCAGGGACGCCACTATCCCTACACACAACGCATAAGTGATGATCCAAAGTTCTTCTTTGAGAAAAATCCAAGGCTGAATCGCCGCTATTACGCTTTGTTCATTTTGGCTGACCAGCAGCCAGAGAAAGCTGTGTCCCAAGACTATGCCAAGAACCGCTCCCAGAAAGGTCAACATCAATCCTTCCAGAAAAATCAAAACCAAAAGTTGAACTCTGGATGCGCCTAAGGCTCTCAGAATTGCCAAATCATATTTACGCTCTTTCAGTGAATTGTAAAGCGCAATGAATATCCCCAATCCCGCGACTACAATCAGCACGATCGCCAGCCCCTGAAGCAATCCGATACCTACACCCAGCAGCTCAAACAAGCGCGACATCTCAAAAGACGGGGAAGCCGCCTGCATGGAAGTCCCCGAATTGATCATCCTTGGCAACTGAATCGCAGCCATAGGATTGCGATATTGAATAAGTAAAGTCGTCACTTCCCTGTCCTCATCGGAGACTGGAAATCCGGTTTTTGAGACTGGCTGATCGAATTTCCCATCGTGATCCATTTCATCGGATTGATCAGACTCAAGCGAATCAGAATCAATCTCTGCAATCGCTACCGAGTCTACGGTGGCCGTGGATTCCTCCGTTTCCTCGTCATGTGAATACCAAACCGACTCGATGCTGGTCAGGATCAGTCTATCCACTACATTGCCTCGGGGAGCTAGAATCCCGGACACTACAAAGTTGTGCTCATCATGCTCGTGGCTGCCGACGCTGATCCCGTGGCTTGAGGCAAATTCATCACCGATCTTCAATCCTGTTTTGACCGCTGCAGCTGCACCCAATACAACTTCAAAGGGCAACTCCCAGGTCTTTCCCTGGGAAAAAGTGACGCCATTCATTTCCAAATAATCCTGATTGGTACCGACGATACGGAGCCCTTCGAGATTGTCTCCCAAAGCCATTGGAATAATATTTTTTATCAGTCGGTTTCTGGACAGTTTTTTTGCCTCTTCGATCTTGATATTTCCCGTAGGAAAATCAATGTGGTAGACGGAAGAAAGAATCAATTGAAGCGGGCTGCCTTTGGCCCCCACCACCAGATCGATTCCTGCGGCATCCTGGGTCATCTTCTTCTCAAACTGATCCTGGATCAAGAGCAAAACAGTGATAATCGCCAAGCCCAAGGCCAGTAAAAATATATTCATCCCGGTGGAAAGCGGTCTAAAAGTCAGGTATTTCCAGCTGATCTTAAACAGATTCATGGGCTTTGACTTCGATAAAGTTGGAGATGTGATTTCTGACGCGCTGGTCGTGTGTAACGATGACCAGGGCCGCGCCGATCTTGGTCGCCTGGGTTTTGAGTAGGTGGATTACCTTTTCGGTATTTTCATCATCCAGGCTGGAGGTAGGTTCGTCAGCGAGGATCAGTTTCGGGCTATTGGCCAAGGCCCGGGCGATGGACACTCGCTGGCCTTCGCCCTCACTCAGGGTCTGTACGGCGGATTCCGCTTTACTGTCAATCCCCAATTCTGAAAGTAAACATCTAATATCCTGCCCTTTCTTTTTGCTGAAAAAATGGGCCAGCTCTAGATTTTCCCGGACATTGAGTGCCGCGATAAGATGCGGTTTTTGAAACACGATTCCGATATTTTTCCCCCGAAACAAATCCATCTCCTGACCAGAAAGCGCAGAAAGGCTAGTACCATCCAGGTTAACTTCTCCCTTCAGTGGGATATGCAACCCCGCCAAGAGATTGAGTAAAGTAGTCTTCCCGCTGCCGGATCTACCGAGAACCAGCAACGCTTCGCCTGCGTCTAGCTTGAATTCCGGAAAAGCAATCTGAGCCTGCCCTGGATGAGCAAAGTGCAAAACGCTGGTCTTTAACATAGGCTAATTTACTGGAATCGTGACAAAGAAGGTCGTCCCTTTATCCACCTCGCTTTCGAACATAACTTCTCCACCGAGCACATCTAGACACTTTTTAACGATGGAAAGACCAAGCCCGGAGCCTTCGACGATGCCCACATTTTTGGCACGAAAAAAACGGTCAAACAACTTGTTCTGCTCCGATTTGGGGATTCCAATGCCCTTGTCGACGATCTCGGCAATAATTCTATTCTCGCAAAAACGGATATTAAACTCTACCACTCCTCTTTCTTTTGAATATTTAACTGCGTTGGAAAGTAAGTTTTCAAAAACCTGGTAAAGGAGTTCGGGATCAGAGGTGATAGTTTTCGGCATTTCCCCAATCTTGGATCGGATGGTTACCTCGTTTTCGATGCCGGCGTTGACCGTATCTATAAGTTCCTTCACAAAAGCCCCCGTGAACATCTTCTTGGGCCTGTATTCCAGCTTATTTTCATCCGCTTTGCCAAAGAAGAGAACGCTGGTCAGCAGATTGTTCAAGGCCCGGACAGAATGCTCGATCTTAAAAGCATGCTTGCTAATCTTCATTTTCAAAGGATGCTCTTTTTCAGCATAGATCTGCAATAGCTGAGCTGAACTAAGAATCGAAGTAAGCGGTGTCTTAAAACCATGAGAGACGTTCAATACAATCCGAGACTTGAGCTCATTAATCTCGCGTTCCTTTTCCAATGCTTTTATGAGCTCTTTATTCGATTCATAAAGCTCCGCGGTTCGCTGTTTTACTTTCTCTTCGAGTTCGTTATTAAGTTTCTGGAGTTCTTTTTCCTTGCGATCCTTGAAAATCGCCAGCTCAATCACCATGTTTAGCTCCCTGATATTGAAGGGCTTAATGACATAGGCACTGGGATTGGTACCGACGACCTTGTTGAGCGTCTCGGCATCTGAGCTCGCACTCAGGTACACGACTGGGATATCATACTTTTCGTTGATGATCTCGGTCGTCTTGATCCCGTCGAGTTCACCCGCCAGATTGATATCCATCATGACGATATCCACGAAGTTTTCTTTCAGTAATTCGAGTGCTTGCTCTCCAGTGTCCGCAATACCCACGATCTGGTGGGAATTTTTTTCAAGGGCTCGCTGGAGTAATAGTGCGGAAACTGAATCGTCCTCGACTATGAGGATTTTTAGTGTAAACATGAGCTAAGTCGAAGAAAGGGATGGCGGCATATAGGGTTTGAAATTACAAAAATTACGCATCGGGCAATGGAATTTCGACTAAGACTTTTGCACCCTCGTCTTTCGCGCTCCAAATCCGGATTTCTCCATCCATGAGTTCCACTGGCATTCTGGTGATGCTAAGACCAAGCCCAGTACCCTCAATTAATCGATCATTTCCTTTGCGCTCTTGCTCAAAAGGGTCAAACATCTTGCGTTGAAACTCTGTCGAAATCCCGATTCCGGAATCGATCACTTCCAGCAACAGGTAACTTATCACTCCGCTGAGATATCACTGAAATTTCGTCCGCTTCCGTGTATCTGGTCTAGTTGCTGATCAGGTCGATGAGGGCCATTTCAAGAAGTCTCCGATCCAAATTGGCTCGAAAGGAAGGCCCAGAAATCTGAATTCCAAGTTCAGGGTTTTTCTCCTTGCGGCCAATTTGAGTGGCAGGATGATCGACTCCAAGTACTCCCTCATCCCGGTTTGAGTGTATAGTACCGGCATTTTGTTAGCTTCAATTTTTGCGATATCCAGGAGATAATTGATCGTCAACAGCCGCCGCTCGCCGCATTGGAGGATAACATCCAATTGGGAAGAAGTTCTAAATACGGGTTCCATTCATCTTGATGTGTTGGGCCCCACCTTGTGCGGATTTTAATGATTGACATTTTGGTAGCGAAGAAAGTCTTCATCATCCTCTCCAGTCTATATCGAAAGGAGGAAAAGATTTTTCCCGGCAAATTACCCTTGAGATTGTTTCGCATTTCTTTTGTCGGCGGGTGGTTTCTTTTATTTTTGTGCCAAACTTTAAAAATCGAAGCATGAGTGTACTAGTCAATAAATATTCCAAGGTAATCGTTCAGGGGTTCACCGGGTCTGAGGGCTCATTCCACGCACAGCAAATGATCGAATACGGCACTAACGTAGTCGGCGGCGTGACTCCGGGCAAAGGCGGTTCTACCCATTTGGAAAGACCTGTTTTCAATTCCGTAGAAGAAGCAGTTCAAAAGACCGGTGCTGATGTTTCCATTATTTTTGTTCCGCCTGCCTTTGCAGCTGATGCGATCATGGAAGCAGCAGACGCAGGCATCAAGGTGATCATCACAATCACGGAGGGAATCCCAGTCGCTGACATGATGATCGCCAAGCCGTATATCAAAGAAAGAGGCTGCGTATTGGTCGGACCAAACTGCCCTGGAGTCATCACTCCTGGAGAAGCCAAAGTAGGGATCATGCCTGGTTTCGTCTTCAAAACAGGCCGCATTGGTATTGTATCCAAGTCAGGAACATTAACCTACGAAGCTGCGGACCAAGTGGCCAAAGCCGGAATGGGTGTATCTACTGCCATCGGTATCGGTGGAGACCCGATCATCGGTACTTCCACCAAACAAGCCGTTGAAATGCTGATGAACGATCCAGAAACTGACGCAATCGTCATGATCGGCGAGATTGGCGGTAATTACGAAGCGGAAGCAGCCCGTTGGATTCGTGAGACTGGAAACAAAAAACCTGTAGTAGGCTTCATCGCTGGACAGACTGCTCCGGCTGGCCGTAGAATGGGTCATGCCGGTGCGATCATCGGAGGAGCGGACGACACTGCTGCAGCCAAGATGCGCATCATGAGAGAAAATGGGATACACGTCGTGGACTCTCCTGCTGAGATCGGAGTGACCATGGCCAAAGCAATTGGTGTGATCGCCTAATCAAAAAAATCTCTTGAGTTACTGAAAAACTCTTCATACCAGATAAGCCGCCTCGGATCAAAAGTCCGGGGCGGTTTTGTTTTGTCGAATAGAATCATCATCACTTTTTGTATTTTCAATTTATGCAGGAGCCAAGCCATTTCGTTTCCGATCAGTTTTATTCTAAAAAAGTTCGGGAATTAAATGTCCGAAGCATCCGGGTCGCTGCACCAGAGGCTTCGATCCGGAGTTGCGCAGAAAGGATGGCCAAGGAACAGGTCAGCTGTCTATTCATTGGGCCGTCCGAAAAAGAAATCATTGGGTACATTACTGATCTCACACTTCGTGATCAGGTGTTGGCCAGAGGACTTTCCCCGGATCTCGCCGTCAGTCAAATCATGGAGAGCGACCTGCTCAGCATCTCCCCGGAAGCGTCTCTGGTCGAAGCGCTCCTATTGATGTTTCAGACCAAAGCCCGCTACCTTTTGGTGGAAAACCAAACCGGATACCTAGGCTGGATCAGCAGAACCAAAGTCCTGACAGAGCAGAGTCAGGGGCCTTTTATGTTTATCCAATCGGTCAAAGAGGCGCGACAAATCTCGGAGCTGGCCGACAAATGGGCCAGAATGCCCCAGATCATTCACCTCCTCATCAGTCGGGGAATGAAAGCCGCCCTGGTCAATCAGATTATCACAACAGTAGCCGACACGATCACTCAACGCGTAATCGAGCGGGTAATAAAAGAGATCGGCCCGGCGCCGGCCAAGTTTGTCTTTTTTGTGCTTGGCAGTGAAGGCCGTGGTGAACTCACCCTCAAGACTGATCAGGACAATGCTATCATCTACGAAGACAAGGCCAACGAACATCGCGAGGAGGTTCGTGCCTACTTTCTGAATTTTGCCACCCGGGTCTCTACTGCTTTGGACCTCATCGGAATCGTCTTTTGCGAAGGTGAATTGATGGCGATGAACCCCAAGTGGACGCACTCACTTTCTCATTGGAAACGAAACTACGACTCCTGGATCTCGGATGCGTCACAGGAGACAGCCATGAACTATTCGACTTTCTTCGATTGCCGGGCAATTTATGGGGAGCTGTCGATCCTGAATGAACTTAAAAATTACATGGGTGAACTGCTGGTGAATGCTCCCGAGCGATTTTTCATCAACCTGGGCCACAATGCACTGCAGTATCAAGCACCCCTGACTTTTTTCCGAAGGATCAGATCCGAAGAAATCGACGGCGAAAAACAACTGAACCTGAAACAGACCATGCGACCCATCGTAGATCTCGCCCGAGTCTATGCATTGAAATACCGAATAGGAGAAACCAATACAAATTCCCGGATCAATTTACTTCGGGAAAAAGGCGTTTTTACCGCTAAGGAAGCACAAGAACTCACCCATGCTTTTGACTATCTGATGGCATTACGACTGGAGAATCAGTCACGCTACATCCTTGACCAGCACCAGAAACCAAAGAATTACCTCAAGTTGAAAGACCTCACGAAAGTTCAGCAGGTAACGCTAATTGAGATTTTTAAAGTTATCGAAGAATTCCAAGCACGGATAAAAATTTCATTTACCCGAAGTCTATAATTTCTTTCTTCCTGATTTACTTTCTTAAATTTTTTATGAAAGTTGTTTTTTATTCACCAAAGATTTTTATTTTTGTTCGAACGAATAATTTACCGATCAGGCTAAGAGGATTTGATGAATATTTGGAAAATTTATTCTTTATAAATTTTAATTTGGAAAAACACAGAATCAATTCGTCATAAATTTTGAAATAGGCAATTCCCAGAATAATAAATCTCACATCACTAAACGGTCTCACCAGTATGCTCAGTAAGTATCCTCTCTCCGAAGTAGAAAAAGCATTTCTTGCAGAATCCGGAGTAGACAAAATCTCTACCCTGATCCCCTATCTCACCGTTGACAATTTCCCAAAGCTTGGGTTACTCACGGCGTGCCGCTTTTTGGAGTGGGCTGCAGCAAACCCTGAAGGAGTCATCAGCTTGCCGACGGGAAAGTCCCCTGAGTTTTTTATCAAGTGGACTCAATTCCTACTTGAGAACTGGGATACTAAAAAAGGAAAAGACGTTCGTGAAAAATACGGACTCGGAGCTACCAAAAAGCCTGTTTTGAAAGACCTGACCTTCGTGCAGATTGACGAGTTTTATCCTATTTCTTCTAAGCAGCACAACAGCTTCTACGATTACGTCAACAAATTTTACATCCAGGGTTTTGGACTTTCGAAGGAAAACGCCATCCTGATCAATTCAGATGAGATTCCTTTGGCTGATGGACTTCATTTCAGTCAGGTATTCCCGGATCTGAAAGTCGACCTTTCGTTAAGATTCCGCGATCCGATCAATGCTCAGGAGAAACTGCAGCAGCAGTCAATCTATATGATCGATCAGTGGTGCGGAGAGTACGAGCAGCGCATCCGCGACAAGGGCGGCATCGGCTTCTTCCTCGGCGGCATCGGCCCCGATGGACACATCGCATTCAACACCCGCGGGTCACATATTTTCTCAGTCACTCGGCTGACCGACACCAATTTTGAAACTCAGGCAGTCGCTGCCGGTGATCTAGGCGGTATTGAAGTATCTGCCAACAGACTGGTGATCACGATCGGCTTGGACACGATCGTCTACAATCCGGAGGCTGTTGCGATCATTATTGCAGCAGGAGAAGCGAAAGCGGGCATCGTGAGAGATTCACTGGAGACGCCCCTCAACAACGTTTTTCCCGGCACAGTCCTTCAAAAACTGAAAAATGGTCGATTCTACCTCACAAAAGGCGCTGCGGTCAAACTCACCGACTCCCTCTACGCTTACTATCAAAAGGGAGAATGGACCTTTGAAAAGACAGAGCGCGCAGTATTGGAGCTTTGCAAAAAGCTGAACAAATACGGACACAGAATCAAAATCGAAGACCTCAAGGCCGACAAATACACCAAGATGATCCCGGGACTCAACGAGGACACGGTCAATCAGGTGATGAAAGCGGCAGACGCCAAGCTTGCCAAAGGCCTGGAGCAGGAAAGAAACGAGGTGCTCCTACATACTGGACCTCACCACGACGATATTTCTTTGGGCATTTTGCCACATATCACCAATCAACTCAACGAGCCAAGCAACGAAGCCCATTTCTCGGTATTGACCTCTGGTTTCACGGCCGTGACCAACACGTTCATCATTGACACGCTGCAGACGACCAAAAAGCTACTCGACGAAGACAAGATCCAAATGGTCAACTTCGAAGATTTCTTCGAGGTAGGCTATAGCCTCAAGACCGACAAGGACGTCTACCACTTTCTGACCAACGTAGCTTCGGAAAATCCTTATGCCCGCAAGCGCGGACTTTGCCACCGCCTGGTACGCGCGCTCGTGATCGTCTACGGGGTAAAAAACAAAACCCAGCTCCGAGAAACCATCAATGAAGTCATCAGTGTCTTGAAAAACTCGTACGACGGGGAGAAAAACCCAGCCAAGATCCAAAAGCTGAAAGGCATGATCCGCGAGTTTGAAGAAGAATTGGTGTGGGCGCACTTTGGCGTACAGGTGAAAAACGTACACCATCTCAGACTGGGCTTCTATACAGGAGATATTTTCACCGAGCAGCCGGACAAAAACCGCGACGTTGAACCGATCGTTGATATGTTCCGCAAGATCAAGCCTACCAAAATCAGCTTGACACTCGATCCTGAAGGATCCGGCCCAGACACGCACTACAAGGTACTCCAAGCTACTGCAGAAGCAGTAAAAAAATGGAGCACAGAACACGACACAAGCAATCTGCGCATCATCGGCTATAGGAACGTCTGGTTCAAGTTTGAGCCACACGAAGCCAACGTAATCGTGCCGGTCTCTCTTGGTGACATGTCTGTGATGGAAGATTCCTTCGCAGACTGCTACATGAGCCAAGTCAATGCGTCTTTCCCAAGCTACTCCCACAACGGTAAGTTCAGCACGGTAGCCAAGCGCACTTGGGTCGGTCAGCTCAACGACATTCAGCTTTTGCTGGGCAAAAACTACTTCTACCAGCACGATCGGGCAAAAGTACGTGCTAGCCACGGCCTGATTTTCTTTAGAGACATGAGCGTAGAAGAGTTTTTGGCTACTGCCAGAGAGCTAGAAAAATCGATCGAGGGAATGCTCTAATCCCTTCGGAAGATTAACAACTTATGCAGAAAGCCTCCGAGATGTTTTGGTGGATTTCTGTCTTGACTTATCAAATAACTGATCTATAGACTTTAGCGAATGGAAAAAGCCATTTTAGGACTAGATATCGGCGGAACTGGCATCAAAGGCGGGATTCTAATCAAAGGACATCTTGAAGACATTCGCTCTATCCCCACTCCTGCGAGAGAAAGCAAGGAGTTTATCCTGGAGACCATTGCTACATTCATTGAATCCTATGCTCACTACGATTTCGTAGGAATCGGAATTGGCATTCCCGGCCTAGTGGACTCGAGAGAAGGAATTGTCCTTGGACTGGCAAATATCCCGTCTTTTCAGCATGTGGAGCTAAAAAGCTTTCTCATGGAGCGCTTTTCGAAACCGGTGTTTGTCAACAACGACGCCAACTGTTTTGCGATTGGCGTGCATAAATACGGCGTAGGCAAGCCTTACAAAAACTTGGTTGGCATCACGCTTGGCACCGGTGTCGGCGGAGGGATTGTCATCAATGGACAACTATATTCCGGTGTGTTTTCCGCAGCAGGTGAGTGGTGCAGTGCACCGTACTTAGAGCACAATTTTGAATATTATTGCAGCGGAAAATTCTTCCATAATGTCTACGATAGCAAGCCAAAAGCGTTGGCAAAGCAGGCATTGGCAGGTGATCTGATTGCGCTGCAAGCTTTCGAAGAGTTTGGCCAGCATCTCGGCGAACTCCTCAAGATGATCATGTACTCACTCGCTCCCGAGGCAATTGTACTTGGAGGGTCAATCCGCAAAACCTATCCCCTATTCAAGAAATCTCTTTTCAAAAGCTTGGAGACGTTCGCATATCCTACTGTCTTGGCCAATGTGAGTATCCTAATCTCCGAACTGGACGAGACTGCTATCCACGGGGCAGTTGCTCTGGTCGACGTACAAAAAGATATGGTAGAAGTCTAAAAATTATTAAAGTTGGTTTAGTTAGTCAAAAAGGGCGGTTTCTCAGAGACCGCTTTTTTTTGCATTTTTTTTTAAAGCAAACACAAGGCTTACACCAAACGAACTTCAGGAGTACACCTACGGGAAATAAAAATAGAGCTCCCTAAAAATCAGAAACGTCTGATCGGATAGCGACAATCTGGTTTACCTGCGGCACCACATGGAATTTGGAAACGACAAAAGGAATTCGGAAACTACGTAGTTTGCCACCGCATAGGTAAGGTGGAGCCTCACTCCAAGGGTACGTGACAATGACAGTCTCATTCATACCTCGTTAATGATTCTGACACCCTGTCCATTGAAACCCTTTTTGCCAATCAATAAAAGAATTCTTGATTTTTCTTTTGTCCCCGTTAGTCTTCCAGTTAACTTCCTGATGCCTGTTTTGTGCTTGTTTCTAAGCCCTTTCTCTTAGCGCTCAACTCCCAGCTTTATGGCTTTTGCAGCTTGGATGATTTGGTAATTCCGCCGGAATGGTTCTGCCAATATTTCGAAAAGCAGTTAACGGTTTTTATCATTTCAATTGCAAAATGCCACAGTCTTCTTGGTAACTGTAACTTCACCGCGTAAACAACGATTCGAAAAGGGCCAGGGTAAAAGTGTCCAAAAAAGGTTGAATTACGCTTCCCACCTTGAAATCATCAATTACCTCTCTTTAGCGTACAAAAAAAGCTGAAGCTCTGCGGTTAAAATAAAAACATGGATTACACCGAGCTACAAGTCACCTCCAATTTCACCTTTCTCCGGGGAGGCTCCCATCCCGAGGAGCTGATTGCACATGCGCTTGAGTTGGGGTACAAAAGCGTTGCCATCACCGACCGCAATACTCTGGCGGGGATAGTCCGTGCGCATGCCGCAGCCCGAGGCAAAGACATCCGCTTCATCCCCGCCTGCCGACTAGACCTCCTCGATGGCCCCAGCTTGCTCGCCTACCCAACCAACCAAGCCAGTTACAGTCAGTTATCCGCGCTGCTTACCAAAGGGAATCTCCGAGCCGAAAAGGGCGAATGCCATCTCTACAAGAAAGACCTCTACGAACATGCAGAAGGGATCAAGTTCATCGCCTTGGCTCCAGACCTGCTGGAAGAGGACTTTTCTTTTCCGCAGGATTGCATCACGGCTTTGGAAGAATACCGGGAAGCTTTGGGACAAAATCTCTACCTCGGCGCAAGCTTTTCCTACTCTGGAGAAGACCAGAAGCGGCTCTTCCAACTTTCCAAACTTTCCTCCAGACTGGACCTCCCGCTCGTAGCCACCAACGACGTGCACTATCACGCTCCCGAGCGCCGGGAGCTTCAGGATGTCCTCACCTGCATCCGCGAGAAATGCACCATCCCCACGGCAGGTTTTCGTCTCCACTCCAACGCCGAGCGCTACCTCAAACCCCAAGAGGAGATGAACCGGCTCTTTCGGGACTATCCCGAGGCCATCGAGCGAACTCAGGAAATCGCCGAGGCTTGCCATTTTTCCCTCGACCAGCTGAAATATGTCTATCCTGAGGAAATCACCACGGAAGGACGCACACCCCAGGAAGAGCTCATTCATCTAACTTGGGAGGGAGCTAGAGCACATTTCGGAGAAAAGATCCCCGAGAAAATCCGGGAGACGATCCTCTTTGAGCTCGACTTCATGGAGAAAAAGAACTACGCCTCCTACTTCCTCACCGTGCATGACTTTGTACGCTTTGCCCGGGAAAGGGAAATCCTCTGCCAAGGCCGAGGCTCCGCCGCCAACTCTGTGGTCTGCTACTGCCTTGGCATCACTTCGGTCGACCCCTCAAAGTTCAAGCTGCTCTTTGCCCGCTTCATGTCCGACGCCCGGGACGAGCCACCGGATATCGACGTGGACTTTGAGCATGAGCGCAGGGAGGAGGTGATGCAGTATATCTACGAAAAATACGGGCGGGATCGCGCGGGCATCGTCGCCACCGTCACTCAGGTACACTTCAAAGGAGCAATCCGTGACGTAGGAAAAGCCATGGGCTTGTCCGTGGATGCGATTGATCGTCTTTCAAAATCGGGCTATGAATTGACTGAGGAATGGTACAGTGGCACTTCTCCCTCGTCAGAAGGGTTTGATTCCCGAGACAAGCACCTGCTCAAAACGCTGGAACTTACCGGACAATACATCGGATTTCCCCGACAACTCGGACAGCATACCGGAGGCTTTGTCATCACGCAAAATAAGCTCTCCGACCTCTGTCCCATCCTCAATGCCCGGATGGAAAACCGTACCTGCATTGAATGGAACAAAGATGACGTGGATGCGCTCGGTTTCCTGAAAGTGGATGTACTGGCGCTGGGGATGCTCACCTGCATCCGCAAGGGGTTTGACCTCGCCCGCCAGCACTACGGACTTGAATGGACTCTCGCAAACATCCCTCAGGACGATGAGAAAGTCTACGAAATGATCTGCCATGCGGATACCCTGGGAGTATTCCAGATCGAGAGCCGGGCGCAGATGTCCATGCTGCCACGGCTTCGTCCACAAAAGTTCTATGACTTGGTCATCGAAGTAGCCATCGTGCGGCCCGGGCCCATCCAGGGAGACATGGTACATCCCTACCTCAAGCGACGCAATGGAGAAGAGCCGGTCGAATACCCTTCGAAAGAACTGGAGGAAATCCTGGGAAGAACGTTGGGGGTGCCACTTTTCCAAGAGCAGGCCATGGAGATCGCCATCGTCGCGGCAGGTTTTACGCCGGCGGAAGCGGATGGACTTAGACGCAGCATGGCGACTTTCAAGGCCAAGGGCCTGGTGAGTCAATGGGAAGAAAAGCTGGTCAGTGGCATGGTGGCCAAAGGCTACACAGAGGACTTTGCGAAGCGAGTCTTTCGTCAGCTGGAGGGCTTTGGGAGCTATGGGTTCCCGGAAAGCCACGCCGCCAGCTTTGCCCTGCTGGTGTATATCTCCTCTTGGATCAAATGCTACTATCCCGACATCTTTGCGGCGTCCTTGCTCAACAGCCAACCTATGGGTTTCTATCAACCTGCCCAGATCGTGATCGACGCGCGCAAGCATGGAGTGGAAGTTCGGGCTATCGACATCAACCATTCCTTTTGGGACAATATGCTGGAGAAAACCTCCGCGCAATGGCATGCACTCAGGCTGGGTTTTAGACAGATCAAAGGCTTTCCCGAGGAAGAGGCGCAGCGTCTCGTCTCCGCCAGGACTCAGGATTTCACCCGCATCATAGATCTCGCCAACGCGGGCATTTCCCAAGCCGCTCTGGAAAGGCTCGCCGATGCGGATGCTTTTCGCTCCCTCGGCTTGGACCGAAGACAAGCACTTTGGGAGATTTCCGCCCTGCAAAGCCGTTTTCCGGGGATATTCCGCGAGGAAGCCGTGGAAAGCCCTTCGGATCCCGCTCCCGTCCTTCCAAGTATCTCGCCCATGGAGCATGTCATCCGGGACTATTCCGCCACCACTTTGTCCCTGAAAGCCCATCCGGTGAGTTTTGCCCGTCCGCATCTCGACCAACTCGGCATCCTGCCCACCGCTCGACTGAAGGAGCTGAAAAACGGCTGGTCGGTAAAAGTCTGTGGACTGATCACCGTGCGCCAGCGTCCCGGCACCGCCAAAGGGGTACTCTTCGTAACCATCGAGGACGAAACCGGTTTTGCCAATCTGGTAATCTGGGCTAAGACTTTTGAGAAATACCGCAAGATCATCGTCCAGTCAAAACTCTTCATGGTCACCGGCAAAGTCCAGATCGAGGGCGAGGTCATCCACGTAGTCGTGCACACCTGCCGCAACCTCACCGCACTGATGAACCTCGAGGCCGAAGCGAGAGACCTTGGCACCGTCCAGCCTAGGGTCTCCAAAAAGATGCTGGAAGAAAACTCCAAAAAGCCACCCAAGGCAATGCAGGGGGAGTTGTTTCCTTCGAGGGATTTTAAGTAAGAAGATGGGAGACGGAAGACTGGAGATGGAAGAATTTCAGCAGCAATGGTAAATGCATCATTTTGCCGTAAAGTCTTCCCTCATAAAAATTTCTCGCCATGTTTGACTCTATATCCGAAATGATTAATTTGAAGAGGTAAACATCGATTTGAACTATTGGAAATAAGAACAGCGACTTCCTAGGAAATGCACTCAATCACACTTACAATAGACTCAATCGACGACATCCTCAGCCTTTTCGACCCCTCGGCTCCACATTTCTTTGTCCATAGATTTGATCCACAGCCAGCGATCGGCTGGTTCAAAGCCGATCTAGACACCAGCAGCGGCCTCAATCTCAAAGATGCCGAGGTACGCGGTATGCAGTTTGACCTTCAGACCGACATAGAGGGAATCAGGAAGATTTTAGTGCTAAACACTTCTCAGCTGAGTATCTACCAGTTTGCGCGAAAGGTGCCGGATACGCTGGTGTTGGAGTATTTGCCTGCCCAGTCGAGAGACAAGATCCTCCAAAGCAATGGACTCAGGCACTTTTTTGGGATTGACTTTGAGTTTCTCACTGTAGAAAGCTTCGACCCGGATTTCATTCAAGCCATCTCCGAAAACCCGATGGTTCGGGATAGGATCACTAGAAAAGAGAGCTAGACCTCACGTTGTTGGTCTAGCTCCCCTCTATACTTTTTCAGAAGCTCTTCAGAGCTCGCAATTAGCTCGGGAATCAAGGGGGAGTTGGCCCAGCATCAGTTTCTATACAAAGATTGCTTCAGGGGATTTATTGCTCTTTCTAGCATTTTTGCAATAAAACCCCTTCGCAATGACGTGTTGTCTAGCGTCTTGACACTAGCTACCATATACTCAAACCTCTTAATTCCCCCTCAAAATCTCCATCGGCGGCTGGTTGATGATCTTGCGGCCATTGAGCCAACCCAGCACAATCGTCAGCCCAGTGATCGCCAGATACATGATCAGGCCTTCTTTCCACGCCAGATAGAAGCTCATATTGAATACAAACTCACCGAGCAGGAAAGTTGCCAGGAAGGATAGTAAAATCCCTGAAAGCGAAGCCAAACTGCCCAAGAAGAAGTATTCCAGCGTATTGATCTGCGTCACGATAGACGAGCTCGCGCCGAGCGTTCGGAGCAAGATGCTCTCCCGCATCCGCTGGTATTTGCTGATGATCAAGGAACTGATCAGCACGAGTATGCCCGTAGCGATGGAGAAAAACGCCATAAACTGGATCACAAAACTGATCTTGCCCAAGATCTCTTCCAGCGTGGCCACGATGGTGCCAAGGTTGATAATCGAGATATTCGGATAAGCCCGCACGATCTCCGCCTGCACGTCCGCTGCTTCCCGGTCATTCTTGGTCTTGGTGATGATCACATGGAATTTTGGAGCTTGCTCCAAAACCCCATTGGGGAAAAGCACCAGAAAATTGGTCGAAACTTGATTGAACTTCACGTCCCGGAAGCTTCCTATGTAGGTTTTGATCGGGCGGCCTTGGACGTTAAACTCCAGCTCATCGCCGATTTTAAGCCCATTTCCTTCCCCAAAGCCTTTTTCCAAAGAGACGAAAACGCTATCTCCTCTAGCTCCGAGCGGGATCAACTCACCTCCCGTCAAGGTCTCTGACGAGATCAAAGTATCCCGATAGGTCACCCGAAACTCCCGATTATAAAGCCATCGAGAATAATCCTCCTCATCCGGCAATTCTTCATTCTCCTTTTTGTCCACGCCATTGATCTCGTTGAGATTCATGGTCACGATCGCGACCTCCTGCATGATCGGAAGGTCTCGGCTTTTCACTTTGCTCCGCACCTCATCCAACTGCGCCGATTGGATGTCAAACATCAGCATATTGGGCTGGTCTTCTTTGTCGGCAAACTTGGCTTCTTCGAGGAGTTGGTTTTGGAGAAAAAAGAGCGTCGCGATCATCGCCGTCCCCAATCCTATCGTCGCGATGAGGGAGATGGTTTGGTTGTTTGGGCGATAGAGATTGGCCAAAGCCTGTCTCCAGGTATAGCGCAGCGAGATCGGCAGAAACTTTCGTACCGCCCACATGATCAGCTGGCCTACGCCCCATAGGGCGCCAAACGCCACCAGTACAAATCCAGTGAATCCCAGAGCGAGATTCCAGCTACCCAAAAGGTAAAAGCTAAAACCCCATATAAACAGCAGAATCCCTAAGATCACCAGCCAGCGAAGCGGGTCTTTCATCAGCATAGTGTCGGCCGTGTCCGGACGAAGTGTGGCCATCGGCGAGACGTTTCTCACTTTTAGCAAAGGCAAAAGTGCAAAGAGGATCGACACAAATAGACCGGTGATGATGCCGAAGCCAACCGAAATCCAGGAAACTCCCACATTGACCTCCACTGGCAAAAAGTCCGCAAACACTGCCGGCAACACATATTGAAGAGCCGTTCCGAGTGCTGCTCCCAGGATCGCTCCCACCAAGCCCATGACTTTGATCTCTGCTAGGTAGATGAGCAAAACGTCTCGGGAGGAAACACCCAAACACCGCAACACCGCAACCGAAGCCAGTTTTTCTTTCACAAACACATTGACTGCGGAAGCCACTCCAACGCATCCGAGCAGTAAGGCAATAAACGCCACCAGACTCAGAAAATTTGAGAGATTCTCAAAGGATCGGCCAGTAGATCGCTTTTGGTCTTCCACTGTGTCGGCGTCGACCCGATCCAACTCCCATTGGTCTTCGTAGGGCTTGATCAACTCGTCCACGTTGGTGCCCGGAGTAAACATCAGGTAGCGTCTGTACTCCACCCGGCTTCCATACTGGACGAGCCCTGTTTCTTGAAGAAAAGCCATCGGAATATACACCGCTGGAGCGACCGTAGCGGTAATCCCGGTCTGTCCGGGCACTTTTTGAAGCTCTCCGGCTATCTGGAAAGTAACTGCTCCGACCTTGATCGAGTCGCCCACTTGGGCGTTAAACTGCGCCATGAGGGTCTTTTCGACCAAAGCCTTCTTGCCTCCGCTTCGAAAGTTCGCATCTCCGTCGGCCGGGATGGTTTCGAGTTTCCCATAGAAAGGATAGTCGCCCTCCAAAGCCCTAACCTGTGTCAGTCGGCTGGCACCAGTCTGGGGGAAAGCCACCATCGAGGCGAAATTCACCTCGGCTGCGTTCGCGATAGCTATCGAGTCTATTGTCTGATCGCCGATTGGCTTGTTGTTGTCCAGCACCAAGTCAGCGCCCAAAAGCTCCTTGGCTTGGTTGTCGATATCCTGGGTGAGATTTTCACCAAAGCTGCTGATCGCCACCAAGGCGGCAATCCCCACCACGATGGAGGAGACAAAAAGCAGGAGACGGGAGAGGTTCTTCCGGAAGTCCCGGAGAGCCATTTTCAAGATCCAGGCAAAATCAGGCATGGGCGTCCTCCTGTATTTTTCCGCCCTTGATGTGGATGATCCGCTGGGTTTTGGCAGCCAAGTCCAGGTCGTGCGTCACCAATACGAGCGTCGTTCCTTTTTCTTTGTTGAGATCAAAGATTAGTTTCTCGATCATCTCGCCTGTTTCTGTATCCAGATTACCGGTTGGCTCATCTGCGAAAAGGATCTTGGGTTCATTGGCGAAAGCCCGGGCAATGGAGACCCGCTGCTGCTCACCGCCGGAAAGCTGGGTCGGATAGTGCGTGGCACGGTCTTTCAGGCCGACTTTCTCCAGCAGATCCATTGCCTTAGTCCGAGCGTCCTTCCTCTTTTTCAACTCAAGCGGCACCATCACGTTTTCCAAGGCAGTCAAAGTGGGAAGCAGCTGGAAGTTTTGGAAGATAAACCCCACGTCCTTGTTGCGCACGGCGGCGCGCTGATCCTCGTTGAGTCTTTCGAGCGCACTGCCATTGAGCACCACCGAGCCCAGGGAACCGGAATCGAGTCCGGCGCAGAGGCCCAGAAGTGTGGTTTTCCCGCTGCCGGAAGGCCCCACGATCGAGATGGTCTCTCCGGCTTGGATTTCAAAATTCACGTTTTCAAGTACGGTGAGCTTGCGGCTGCCGCTTTGGTAAGTCTTACTAAGATTCTGGATGGATAATATGGCCATGAAATGCTTCGGGTTAGGCAATAGGAAAGTCAAACGGCTAGTCGCGGGAGTTGTTTGGAAAATCGCCTCTGACTGTGTTTCAACTTTAAAGAAAGAAAAATTCGACAGGATCGCCAAGGCTACTCGACGGAAGCGGGATATTGATCGACCAACTCGGAAAAAACATTTTTGGGTTTAAATTTGAAACCTTCGGCGGGATTTCGAACCTTTTCGGCCGGAATCCTTTTGAATCTAAAAACCCAAGCATGAATTCCCGTACCCTCCCCTCCTATCTCGTTCTTTTTGCTTTCGTCGCCTTTTTTTCCTGCAGCCAAAAGGCCGAACAGAAAGCGGAAGCACCTGAATCCCGTGAAGCGAGCCAAACCGAAACTACACAAAAAACCATCCTCTTCTTTGGTAATAGCCTGACTGCAGCCTACGGGATCGATCCGGAAGATGGCTTCGCAGGACTAACCCAATCTCGGATTGACAGCCTTGGACTTGACTATAAGGTGATCAACGGAGGCCTCAGCGGAGAAACCACCGCCGGAGGATTGAGTCGCTTGGATTGGTTTCTGGAGGATGAACCCGCTATTTTCATCTTGGAACTGGGCGGAAATGATGGGCTGAGGGGCATTCAGATCAGCGAAACCAAAAACAACCTCCTGGCGATCGTCGACAAGGTACGCTCCAAATATCCCGACACCAAGATCATCCTAGCCGGCATGCAGATTCCACCTAATATGGGTCAGGAATATTCCAAGGAGTTTAGCGAACTCTATCCAGCAGTAGCAAAAGAGAAAAACGTCACCCTGATTCCCTTCCTGCTGGATCGTGTTGGCGGGATTCCGGAGTTGAATCTGCCTGATGGCATCCACCCAACCGAAGAAGGTCATAAGATTGTGGCGGAGACGATTTGGCCGTTTATTGAAGCAGAATTATAAAGCCTTGGTTAAAGACTTGCCGAACCATCCAGTGCTTAGGTTTGTGTGATACCTCAAACCTAAGCACTTCTATTTTTAATGGATTTAAATAAGGCCTTTCACGACCCCTATATCCCCAAATTCCCCCTTCAAAGGAAATAGAATTTCTATCCACATTTTTTTTAGCTTAAATTTTCAACTTCATTGAAAATTTTAAAGATGAGCTTTCAGATACAAGAAAAACCTGACGTATACGATGTGATCATCGTCGGATCCGGAGCGGGCGGAGGCATGGCCTCCAAGATCCTCTCCGAGGCGGGCTTGAGCGTCGCGGTGGTCGAAGCAGGTGGTGATTTTGACCCTGCCAAAGACGAGGACAGAACGCAACTCCGCCCACCTTGGGAATCTCCAAGACGTGGAGCAGGCACGCGAATCCGACCTTTCGGTGACTTCGACCAAGCCATCGGTGGCTGGGATATCGAGGGTGAACCCTACACCAGAAAAGACGGCACTAAGTTCGACTGGTTCCGCTCCCGAATGGTCGGCGGCCGTACCAACCACTGGGGCAGGATTTCCCTGCGTTTTGGTCCCAACGACTTCAAGCGTGCGGGCATCGATGGATTGGGCGACAACTGGCCGATTGGCTACGATGACGTCAAGCCCTATTATGACAAAGTCGATAAATTGATCGGAGTCTTTGGCTCCAAAGAAGGGATCTACAACGAACCTGATGGATTTTTTCTACCGCCTCCAAAACCCCGACTTCATGAGCTCTTCCTAAAAAAGGGTGCGGATAAAGCTGGAATGCCGATGATCCCGGGTCGTCTGTCCATGCTAACCCGCCCCGTGAACAACGAACGCGGAGCTTGCTTCTTTTGCGCCCAGTGTAACCGAGCCTGCCAAGCCTATGCAGATTTCTCAGCAGGAACCTGTTTGGTTCACCCGGCGATGAAAAAGGGGAAAGTTGAGCTTTTCACCTACTCTATGGTCAGAAAAGTAACCACAGACGACAGCGGCAAGGCGACGGGTGTTTCATTCATCTCCAAGATGGACATGAAAGAATACAAGCTGCGCTCCAACGTCGTGGTCTTGGGCGCCTCTGCCTGTGAATCTGCACGGATCATGATGAACTCCAAATCCAAAAGCCACCCTAACGGCATCGGCGGAGATTCAGACGCACTGGGTCGCTACCTACACGACTCAACAGGAGCTGACCGAATGGGTATCATCCCAGATCTTATCGACCGCGAACGATACAACGAAGACGGAGTCGGCGGCATGCACATGTATACCCCTTGGTGGCTGGACAACAAAAAATTGGATTTTGCCCGTGGATATCACATCGAATACTGGGGCGGAATGGGCCAACCAAGCTATGGCGCGGGTGGTGGCATGGACACCATGCGGAAGTTCATCAAGGATGAATTTGGCAATCCAAGCCCGAACGGCGGATATGGAGAAGGTCTGAAAAAAGACATCAAGCGAATCTACGGTTCGACCTTGGGTATGTCCGGTCGGGGAGAAAGTATCCCCCGCCATGAAAACTACTGCGAAATAGACCCCACTACGGTGGACAAATACGGTATCCCGGTCCTTCGATTCAACTATAGTTGGACGGATCAAGAGCTCAAGCAAGCGAAGCACATGCACGATACCTTTGAGGAAATCCTAACTAATGCTGGCGCAATCCTTTTAGGAAACAAACCAGGAGCTGAATCTCAATATGGACTTCATGCTCCAGGACGGATCATCCACGAGGTGGGTACAACCCGAATGGGCAACGACCCAAAAACGTCTGTACTAAACTCCAATTGCCAGGCACACGACTGCAAAAACCTCTTTGTGGTGGATGCAGGATCCTTTGTGTCCCAGGCAGACAAAAACCCGACTTGGACGATTCTTGCGTTGTCCTGGAGAACTTCCGAATACATCGTGGATCAACTGAAACAAAAAAACATCTAAGCCATGAACAGAAGAGAAAACCTAAAACTCCTCTTTACAGGCTCCGTGGGAGCGGGCTTGCTGTTGACAGGATGCGAGCCAGAACAGGTCGCGGTGCAAAATCAGCTTCTCACTGGAGGAACGATCGGCGGCAGAACCGAGGAAGAAAAACTCCGAGATGCACAGCTCCTTTCAGAGACCTTCTTCACAGAAGCGGAAGTGAAAAAGCTGAATACACTCGTGGACATCATCATGCCAGCTGGCGAGGATTCTCCCTCTGCTACCGAACTGAAAGTTCCTGACTTCATGGAGTTCATGATGAAAGATCAGCCGGGCAACCAGACTCCGATGCGAGGTGGATTGATGTGGCTGGATTTCGAAGCAGACGAACTGTTTGGAAAGCCTTTCAACGACCTGAGCAAAGACGAAGTCATCCAGATCGTAGAACTGGTCGCTTGGCCAGACAAAGCCGCTCCGGAATATGCGGGCGCTGTTCGTTGGTTCAACATGCTTCGAAACCTGACTTGCTCGGGATACTTCTCGACCCAAGCTGGTTGGAAATACATGGACTACCGAGGCAACACTCCCAACGTATGGGACGGCGTGCCACAGGCTGTTTTGGACAAGCACGGCCTAGCCAATCCTGACAAATACAAAGACCTCTACCTGAAACCTGAAGACCGGGGCATCGTCGCCCAATGGGATGCGGAAGGAAATCTGATCGGGTAGACCAAAAAGAAAAATTAAAAGCCTCTGAGTCATATGATTCAGAGGCTTTTTAATTCCGACAATATGAAATCGCCCAGAAATTCAAAAAACCTAGCCCCAGGCCCTGTTTGAAAAAAAGTTCCGTCCCCAAATGGGACTCTAAAGGCATATTCACACATTTTTTTTTAAAAAATGTCGCTCTCATGGAGCTGTTGTCTCATCAACAGATCTCCTCGATTAATGCCCAGTGGGCCGATAGCCTCGTGGTCAATCCAAACGTCTTTATCAAGAATCCCAGCGGAACGAAGCCAAAAAACAGTCGACGAAAACCCCATATCAAATACACCAAAAAGCCGAGGAAGAAAACCTCCCCCGGCCAATTTACTACCTTAAACCTGTCAACCTATTTTAGGACGGGTCAGATTCATATCGAAACGTTCAGATTTTTAAAAAATCGTGTTTCCTTTTTTTTCCCTACCTAGAAAATCCGAAACCCGACCGACAACACCCATTGATTGAGTCTGTTATCTGTACTATAAGCGCCGATGTTATCGGTCACTTTACTCAGTCCTCCCTCATATCTTCCATCAATCGAAAGGTTGCCAATATCAAATCCAAGGCCCGCCTGATAGCCAAACGTAGCACTGCTGAAGTCGGCATCGTCGACAGTCTCCACTGAATTCTCCAGGTTAGAATTAATATTTATACTGGCAATCGGTCCAGCCATCACGCGGACGACTTTGAAAAGCCGATACCCAAACATGACCGGAATGTCCAAGCGGTTAAACTCCGCCTTATAATCCTCCGGCTCCTCACCGCCAGCTACACCATTGGGGACGAACGCAAACTCGCCCTTGGTCTGGGTAAACAACAGTTCGGGTTGAACGAAAAAACCAGCCCCTCCAAACCTCCCAAATAACCCCACATGATACCCAGTTTGCGCATCGGCAGGGACAAATTGTTTGTTTTCAAAGTCCAGCTTAGTACTGCTAAGCCCGGCTTTGATTCCGATTCCGTTTTGTGAAAATGCCTGCGATGCACCCAGTACAAGCAGCAAGGCGAAAAGGATTTTTCTCATGTCAATAGCGGTTTAGTTTAGTGGAAGTCTATTCTAAACGCTCTTTTTACAATTCTCTTGCCAAAAATCCCTCATCTATTTGAGCTTGCGCGGTGACTTTGGCAAGGTGACACAATTCATCAAAATCCATGGGCTTGGAAATTAGGCAGTTGAATTGGTGTTCTCCCTCGATTCGAAAGCTGTCGACATCCCCCGTAGTCAGTCCAATGGTGGGAATTTCGGAGGTTCGAGTACTGACTTTAAGATGTTCCAAAAATTCGAACCCACCCATCACCGGCATTATGATTTCGGTGACAATGACATGAAAAGTAGCGTCAAATTCTAAAATTTGTAGTGCCTCTTTCCCATTTCGGGCTACTACTACTTCATCGTTAGACTTTTCAAAAATTTTCTTCAGAATAAATAGATGTACAGAATCGTCATCGACGAGAAGAACTCTCATTGGCTGTAAAATGCTTTTTCAAGTATATAAAAAGCATTTCATATAAAAAACAATAATTTCGCTTTCGCCTAAAAAATAGAAAAAGGGAGCCTTTTGAGCTCCCTTTCAAGTTGAGACGTAAGAATATCAGCCCCCTTGCTGTGGAACTCCAAACACGCCCAAGAGATCAAGAATAACCAAGCCAATCACAATCGGACAAACCCACTTGATGAAGAAAATCCATCCAGAACGGAATGCCCCGGTAAAGCCAGGAGACCCTAGAGCCAATTCATCGGCAAAGACGGAGATTTTGCTCGCCCATCCGGTATAAAGTGCCAGCATCAGGCAGATCAAGATCACCGCGAAAGTACCGAAAATAAAGTCCATTATCCCGAAGAATCCAACGAGCTGAGTGCCGAGGAAATTCAAGGTCATCGTATTAAAGATCGAACCGTCAATTGAAGACATGGCCGAGGGCACTGATAGAATCATCGCTGCAATTCCGACCGTCCAAGTAGCCTGCTTCCTATTCCACTTCCGGTCATCGATCAAGTAGGACACAGGTACTTCGAGCATCGAAATTGTCGAGGTAAGCGCTGCGACCATCAACAGGATGAAGAACAGCCCTCCGATAATATTTCCTCCTGGCATGGCGTTGAAAACCTGCGGAAGCACATCAAATACCAATGCTGGACCACCTGCTGGATCTTTTCCCGGCAACAACGCAAACAGCGCAGGGAATACCATCAAACCACCCAACAAGGCTACCGAAGTATCCATGCCAGCGATCCAACTAGAAGCCTGAACAATATTGGAATTTTTAGGCAAATAAGATCCGAACGTAATCATCAAACCCCAGCCAACAGACATGGAGAAAAATGCCTGACCCAGAGCCTGGAGAACAACTTTGGTATTGATTTTGGAAAAATCCGGGTACAGGTAATACTCAATACCTGCCTGGGCTCCCTCCAGAGTAACGGATCTACCGGCGATAAAAATGATGATAATGAAAAGGATCGGCATTAAGAATTTGGCAGCTTTCTCAATACCTCCTGACACTCCACCCAGCACGATCAAAATGGTCATCAGGATAAATACAAAAGTCAGTGGAATCACGTAAATCGGAGTCTGCACGAATTCGGCAAAATCCACCGGAATATTTACAATCTCAGTAAAAATGTAACCGACCGTCCATCCTGCGATTACTGAATAATAACTGAAGACAAAGAAGCACATCAAGACGCAGAGTACGCCGGCCGATTGCCAAAACTTATTCCCCCCGGTCTCTCTAATGGCTCCAATAGGGTTTTTTCCGGATTTTCTTCCCAGTGCAATTTCATTGAACAACAAGGGCAAGCCGATCAACAGCACACAAATGATATAGACAAATACAAACGCCCCACCACCGTTTTCACCGGTCAAATATGGGAATCTCCAGATATTACCCAAACCTACCGCTGATCCGGCGGCGGCCATAATAAAGCCCAGACTGGATCCAAACTGACCTCGTTCTTCAGTATTAGGTTGCATTGCCATAAATTATATTAAAGTTAAATAGGGGTGTAAACTGCTTAGTTTAAGAGCTGGCTAAGATAATTTGTTTTGCTAATATACCTATCCCCGCTCGGAAAGTTTTGGGCTCATACCCGAGCTGTTTCCTAGCTTTCTCTATGCTAAAACCGGTTTTCAGCGGACGCTTTGCGGGCTGGGTAAAACGAGTAGAATCAGTCTTGTTGATTAACGTTTTGTCAAGTCCAAAATAGTCCGCGGTTTGCATCGCCATATCGTAGGCTGATAAAAGGTCAGAACCTGAAATATTAAAAATCCCTTCCGCTTTTTGCTTTGCGATCAGGATGCATCCCAGCGCCAAGTCTTCCGCCAAGGTCGGTGTACGCACCTGATCATCCACGACGTTGATCACTTTGCCAGCCTCTAGGGAGCTTTTCACCCACAGGATGATATTCGTTTTGCTCAGGTCGTTGGCGATGCCAAACACAAGCACCGTCCGGGCAATCGCCCAGGTAGTCTGCGCATTTTTGACGAGTTCCTCCCCTGTCAGCTTGGTTTCTCCATAAAAGTTGACCGGATCTGGCGTAGCTTCTTCATCGTAAGGGCCATCATTTCCAGAGAAAATAAAATCCGTGGAAACAAAGACGAAATGAGCCTTAACCTTTTCAGCCGCTCTGACCAGATACTCTGTGGCCTTGACGTTGACCTCGACGCAAGCCTCCTGATTAAGCTCACATTGATCGACATTGGTCATCGCCGCTCCGTGTATGATCGTGTCGGGGGCGATCTCACCGATCACCTGATCGACTTCCTCTCGATTGGTGATATCCAGACTTTGATACAAAAATCCTTCGGTACTCAGTCGGTTTGGGCCTTTGCCCGTAGCGATCACGACAAACTCCCCGCTCTCAACGAGCTGCTCGACCAGCTTTTGACCAAGCAATCCGTTTGCTCCTGTGATCAATATTTTTGGTTTACTTGGTTTCTGGGTAGACATAATTATATTCTTTTGTGATTTTGTTTTTCGAGACCCGCTCCACGGTGACATTCATATACACCGGATCATTGGGAATTTCATTGGTAGTGGGCTCAGCCGCGATCTTATCGACGACATCCAGCCCAGAGATCACCTCGCCGAATATCGTGTATTCAAAATCCAAGTGCGGCGTGCCACCCACCTCTGCATACATCCGAATCTGCTCGGGCGTATAATCCTTGGTCAGTTTTACGTTCAGCGTTTTGGCGATTTCATCGCGCTTGGACAAAACCAGACTGGTTAGACTATCATACATTCCCGCCTCATAGAGGCGCGTGTATTCCTGCTTAAACTGCTGCTGATCGCCATATTGCATGTATTGGAACACCGCTTTCTGCAGCGCAGTAAAATCGGTCACCAACTCTTCCTCCTCATAGGTTCGGCCCTCCACGATGAAAAACTGGGAGCCATTGCTGCGTTTTTGTGGATTGACGTTATCCCCCTGACGCGCGGCGGAGATCATTCCTTTTCGATGGACATACTTCGTCCTAATCTCTGCAGGCAAAGTCGGCCATTCGTTTGGTGGCAGCTTTTCTTTCCCAAAAACATCTCCGCCCTGCACCATGAAATCCGCGATGACGCGATGAAACTGTGTAGAGTCAAACCTGCCAGCCTCAGCCAGCGCAATGAAGTTGTTTTTGTGTTCGGGTATATCGTCGAAAAGGATCGCCTTGATCTCGCCGTGGCGGGTAGAAATAGTGACCACATAGTCTTTATTTTGTCCACAGGCCCAAGTGCTGCTCAGTAGTAAGCTGAGAAAAAGGAATTTCAATAGACTGCTGCTCATTGATGTGATTGTGTTTTTTTGATCTCTTCCAGGATGCCTTTCCCGCCTGCGGCAAAAACCAATTCGGCCAGTCGCTCTCCCAGATGCTCTGCTTCAGACTTTTCTCCTTCAACCTCCAAGGAAATCCGCTGCGTTCCGTCGAGGCTGATGATCCCACCGTTCAGCTTAAGTGTTTCTCCTTCAATTGTAGCCAAAGCAAAAACTGGAATACTGCATCCTCCCTCAAGCACGCGCAGGTAGGCGCGTTCCGCGTTCATTCTGTACTCCGTTTCGGGATCGTTGCATGCTTCACTAATTTGCTTGCGCAAAACCGGATCCAAAGACCTAGCTGCTTCGACAGCCACGGAACCCTGACCAACTGCCGGTGTAAATTCATTCAGATCCAGCTCTTGGGCGATCATCGAATCATAGCCCATGCGATGCACTCCGGCAAACGCCAACAACAAAGCGTCACAAAGTCCCTCTTCCATCTTCCGGATACGGGTCTGCAGATTGCCCCGCACATCGACGGTTTTCACATGGGGGTAAAAGTGCTTCAACGTCGCAACTCTCCGCGTAGACGAAGTTCCAAGTACAAGCTGTTTGGACTCGTCACTGAGATCTATGGCTGGTTTTGAAGAAAGCAGTACATCATTTTCTTTCTCCCGCTGGGTGAAAGCGATCAGTTCAAACTCATCCGGGAGGCTGGACTGCATGTCCTTGGCCGAGTGAACCGCTATATCGATTCTGCCGTCTAGTAGCTGATCTTCCAGCTCTTGGGTAAAAACTCCCTTGCTCCCGATCTTGGAAATAGAAACGTCCAAAATCTGATCGCCTTTGGTGTCGATGATTACGATTTCAGATTCTACTCCCTTGCTCTTAAGCAAATCGAAAACATGGTTCGCTTGCCAAAGTGCTAGCTTGCTTCCGCGCGTTCCTATCTTCACTTTTTTACTCATTGATTTTTTTGGTATTTGGAGGACTTCGATTTCACTCCAGCTTCGACGTATTTGATAATCGCTTCCGCCACATTCACTCCTGTGGCCTGCTCGATGCCCTCGAGTCCCGGCGAACTGTTCACTTCCAAGATCAGCGGTCCTCGCGCTGACTGCAGCAAATCCACGCCGGCAATATCCAGTCCCAAGGCTTTGGCCGCATTTAGGGCGGCTTGTTTTTCCTGACGGGAAAGTTTGATCACCGTAGCAACTCCGCCCCGGTGCAGGTTGGATCGAAATTCCCCCTCCGCACCCTGACGCTTCATGGCCCCCACAACTTTACCGTTCACCACAAATGCGCGAATGTCCGCCCCCTTGGCTTCCTTGATAAATTCCTGCACGATGACCCTCGCCTTGAGGCCATTAAAAGCCTCCACGACAGATTGCGCTGCTTTCTTGGTCTCTGCCAAAACTACACCCAAACCCTGCGTCCCTTCAAGCAATTTGATGATCAGCGGTGCACCGCCTACCTGCTCAACAAGGTGCTTTTCTCCGCCTTTGGAAAAATTGGTAAACGCAGTCTTCGGCATCCCCAATCCATTCTTAGAAAGAATCTGCAAGCTGCGGAGCTTGTCCCTGCTTCTGACAATCGCTTGGGAGCTCACTGCGGAAAACGCCCCCATCAACTCAAACTGGCGTACAACGGCCGTACCGTAAAAGGTGACCGAAGCTCCGATGCGTGGAATAATCGCATCGATACCTTCCAGCCTGTGGCCTTTGTAAATAATAGACGGTCCCTCTTGTTCGATAATCAGGTCACACAAACTGTGATTTACAATCACTAACTCATGTCCGGCTCTCGTTACTTCCTCAGCCAATCGACGGGTGGAGTACAAAGCGGTATTCCTCGAAAGGATAGCAATTTTCATTTTTTCTTGCGGTAAGCCTTGGAAAGATTGGATTCGTTCACATCCACCAGAAACTTGCCCTGGAGAACTTTTCTTCCCAGAAGTATGGAGTTTTTCATACTGGAACGATCCGAAAGCGTAAATTCTGCGGGATAAATCTCCCCGGCAATTCTGATTTTGGTCACGATCAGAAAACGGGTTTCTGCATGGCCAAAGGAGTTTTTTACTTTTTTTAGACGGTATTTTTCAAAAGTTAGCGTTTCGCCGGTAAAAGCCTTGTGACCAAACATCAGTGCTTCGAAGCGAAGGACCTTTTTGCCCTCGATGATTTCTTCCCGGATATGTTCTGCATGTAAGCTACTCGTGTAAGCCCCTGTGTCGATCTTGGCCCAGACCAGTTTTAGGCCTAGTTCTGGAAGGGAAATTTTCTCCTTTCTGCCAATTGTCTTATTTCTCATCCGCTTATCTTTTGGACATCATCAGTAAGATATCCATCGAAAGATCGGTAAAAATCATCTTCGCATTCCCGTTTCGTTCCAGATGATAGTGCGCTTGATTGAAGGAGTCGTAGAGCTTCACCACATGTTCTTCCCTAAGTACGGTTTTGCTGATGTTGTCGATGAATTTCCGGTCTTCTTCAGTCGTGCGAAGTAGCTGATCGAGGTTAAAGTTTTTCAACAAAATCTCCCGAGCCACATTGAGACCGGTGAGTAACAGTGACTTTTGCGCTTCCTTGTCCACTTTGTGAAAGCGATCCGCCTCTTCAAAGATTTCCTTCAGGTTTTTGGATGCACAAAGTCGAAACCAATCCCTGACCTGTGTCACCTGCTTATCCTCGACTTGGTCGATCATCCGGTACGCCTCTCGGAGGTTGCCGTCTGCAAGCATGGCGATTTGTTCGGCAGATTTGCTGTCGGAAACCCCGGTCTGCACCAAATGAGTTTTTATTTCTTCGTCGGAAAAAGCACGAACCAACACTTTCTGAGTTCTAGAGAGGATCGTCGTCAACAATTGGTCAGCCTGCGAAGTCACCAGCATAAACAGTGTTTTCGCCGGGGGCTCTTCGATGATTTTAAGCAGCGCATTGGCAGCAGAGGGATGGAGAAACTCCGGCGCCCAGATCAACATGATCTTGTAGCCGCCCTCAAATGACATCAGCGAAAGTGCCTGTATCATCTTCCGGGCTGCTCCTTTAGAAATATTTAGCTGCTTCTTTTCAAACCCATTGAAGTAGATGAAGTCGTGGACGTTGCCATACGGCTGTGCTGTCGCAAACTTCCTCCAGTTGGTCAGTACATCTGATTTATCGTCATCCTCTCCTCCATCGTCATCATCTTTGGATTTGGTAATAACCGGAAAGGCAAAATTCAGATCGGGCATGACCAACCGACTCATCCGCTGACATGAAGCGCAAGTCCCGCAGGAATCTGTCTCTGTCCTATTCTCACAATAAAGAAATGTGGACAGGGCGAGCGCCAAAGTCAAATTTGCCGAACCTTCGGGACCATGGAAAAGCAGGGCATGCGCCAAATGGTTGTGTTTGACAGCATTGATCAGCTTTTCTTTCGTTTCCGGCAAGCCGGGTATTTCTGCAAATTGCATAGTCTGGATTGATCAGGAAGTTTTATCCCAAATTCTGTAGCTTTTTGTCAATTCAAAAACCCGTTCCATTATTTCTTGGTCTTTTTCTTCCCATGCTCTTCCGCGACGTCCGAGGACGGCTTTAGCCGTATCGGCAAATTTGTCCAGGTTGAAGGTCGATAATCCTGTCGCGCCGCCCCATGAATAGGAAGGGATGAAGTTTCTGGGGTATCCTTCCCCAAAGATAACAGCACCGACACCGACTACCGTACCGGTATTAAACATCGTATTTATCCCGCACTTCGAATGGTCACCCATCATCAACCCGCAAAACTGCAGGCCCGTATTAGCATAGGCGCCCTTGGTGTAGTCCCAAAGCTTGACCGTAGAATAGTTATTTTTCAGGTTGGAAGTATTGGTATCGGCGCCGAGGTTGCACCATTCGCCAAGGACAGAATTGCCCATATAGCCCTCGTGTCCTTTATTGGAGTAGCCAAAAATCACCGAATTGGACACTTCACCGCCGATCTTGGAGAAAGGTCCCACGGTCGTATCTCCGCGAAGTTTCGCGCCCATGTTGACGATGGATCCCTCGCCGAGGGCAAAAGAACCACGGATCAGCGCTCCTTCCTGAACTTCGGCGTTTCGGCCGATATAGATGGGACCATTCTCTGCATTTAGTACTGCTGCTTTAATCTTTGCTCCTTCCTCGACAAAGATATTTTCAGGCGCATAGACGCGGGTATGGGGATCGTCAATCGGCTGAGAAACTCTACCCTTGGTGATCAGCGCAAAGTCCTTGCGGATTTCTGCGGCATTGAACTGGAAGATATTCCAGGTTTTCTGCACCAAAACAGGCTCCTTGTCAAGCTGTATCGACTCCCGGTCGGCTGCAAACGACAGGTTTTTTTCTGTTTCTCCAATATAGGTCGCCAGCAAAAGCTTTCCCCAATAGAGGGCTTGATTTGGCTTGATGTTTTTGAGGATTTCAAAAGTATCCACCTCAGGCAACCATGCTCCATTGACAGCCAGCGCAGGCTTCGCAGTACGGGAAAATTTTTTCTGTAAGTATTCCTGAGTCAGGAAGGAGACTTCGGCTGAGGTATATTTTTGCCATTTCTCGGAGATCTTTAATATCCCTACGCGAATATCTGCGACCGGTCTGGTAAAAGTAAAAGGCAGCAAAGAACCCCGCAGCGCAGGGTCGTCAAACAATACGATTTGATCCATGGGGCAAAAATAAAAAAGTCTCCCGGAATCCATGCTCCAGGAGACTTTTTCGGCGATCGCCGCTTAGAATTACTTCTTCGCGTATCTCTTGTTGAATTTCTCCACTCGTCCAGCCGTATCAAGAAGCATTTTCTTGCCAGTGTAGAATGGATGCGACTCTGAGCTTACTTCAATCTTGTAAACTGGATAAGAGTTGCCGTCTGTCCACTCGATAGTTTCGCTAGTCTCGATAGTAGACTTGGTCATAAACTTAAACTCGCTGGATGTGTCGTAGAATACTACGTCTCTGTAGTTAGGATGAATATCTTTTTTCATGTGTTTATATTTTGTTTTTTTTGATCACATGGAATTTCGCAGGTCTGATAATCGCCTAGCCCTATGAAGCTTGACTCCTGCTCGATTTCATGATATAGCTAGTTTTCTATTGCCTTCTCGAAATGAGGCACAAAGATACCCTTTTAAATAAATCTCACCAAATGTTTGTTCAGGATTTATTTTGGAATCAGTCTAACCTGAGACTAGGGTAAGCAATTATTTGCTTTTCAGGTCTCCGCGCTTAATGGATCGGATAAACTGAGACCAGGCAAACGGATCAAGAATCCGAAGCGGTCTTGGCCCGTAGAGATCCTGATTTTGAAGCATCTGTCCTTGCTGGAAGTATCGGAAATTCTCCCCGCCTGACGCCGGCATGGACTCTGCCCAACGCAACAGCATTTCGGGACTCATGTTTGCCCGGCTGATCGCCATAGGATCTACGACGTTCATCGCGACAATCGCCCTTTTAAACTCTTCCTCTGTAGGATAAGGCATGACCTCAATCTCCGCAAGAGCGATTTCGTCCACTTCCATCGTCAAAATCAGGCTGATCCGGTCGTTCTCCACCTTTTCAGGCACCTTGAAGGTCTGTTTTTTCAAACCGATAAACGTAAATACCACGCTGTCTCCCTCCAACACCGGCATGGAAAAATACCCGAAACGACCACTGGAAGTACCCCTTCCTTTTTTTGGAACATAGATATTCACACCGGGTACCGCGTCGGTACTGTCGGCATTAAGGATAATCCCAGAGAGCTGGATAACTTTTTTATCCCGATCATCTTGAGCAAAAGATCGGGATGGAGCAAGGAGAATCCCAACAACCAAAATCAAGACAAAAGGAAGAAGCTGAGTAATTTTCACGAATATTGAATCTGTTGATGGCTTCAGAAAGCCGTTGCGATTTTAGTATAATTTCGGCTGAAATTTTGTCATCACCCCTATTTCTAAGTTAAAACTTACTAATGAGACTCAAAAATATCAGTTTAAACTATGGATTGCGAATTTTTAAGGCGCTTTCCGAAGAACCACGAGTTAGAATTATCCATCTCCTAATGCTGAACAAAGAACTTAGTATTTCGGACTTGGAGCATATCCTGGACTTCACCCAGACCAAGACCAGCCGACATTTGATTTATTTGAAAAATGCCGGCCTGCTGGGAAGTCGCCGGGTAGACCAGTGGATGTTTTATTATATTTTGGAAGAGTATATTGAAATCATTCAGCAGATTTTCAAGTTTATCCAAAAAGATCCCAGCCTTATCAAAGATCAGGCAACCTATGAAATTCTCAAATCCAACCGGGAATTGGCCATCAACAAAATCCAAAACAATCAATACCGACGCTGATTGCCGCTGTGAAAACTTACCAACATCTCTTTTTCGATCTGGACCACACGCTGTGGGATTACGACCGAAATGTGTCCGAGTCCCTCTCCGAACTTTATCAGATCTATGAACTACACAATCTGGGAATACCGACCTTCGAAGGGTTCTTTGCTTCATTCCACCACATCAACTTCCAGCTTTGGGACTGGTACAATGTTGGAAAAATCGACAAACTCAACCTGAGAAAAGAGCGCTTCCCGAGGATTTTCACACATGCGGGAGGAAATGCAGAAACCATTCCGCTGGAGTTTGAGGAAGAATTCATGAGCAGAACTTCCTCCAAACCCCATGTTTTTCCCCACTCCAAGGAAATCCTGACCTATCTGAAAGCGAAATATCGCCTTCACGTCATCACCAACGGCTTCAATGAGTCGCAGGCAAAAAAACTGAAGTCCTCGGGCCTTGACGGCTTCTTTGAACTGGTCGTCACCTCAGAAACCACCGGACATAAAAAGCCGGATCCCAGAATTTTTCAACATGCCATGAAGCAGCTTTCGACCGACCCCGAACACTGCCTGATGATCGGTGACAATCCCAATTCTGACATTTTGGGTGCCCAGCGAGCAGAGATAGACCAGGTCTTTTTCAATCCTGAAGGAAAAACCATCGAACTCAAACCCACCTACACAATCAGCCATTTGCGGGAACTGGAAGACCTTTTGTAACTGAATGATTCCCCTTTCAGACGGGATGACTTATCTTTGATCTCAGAAACCATATAAACTCCAAATAGAATGTTAAAGGGATTTTTCAACGTACCTGTTCCAGTCAATGAGCCGGTAAAAACCTACGCGCCGGGAAGCACCGAGCGAAAAGAGCTTCAATCCATGCTTGCCGAACTCAGATCAAAACAGCTTGATGTACCCATGTACATCGGCAGTGACGAAGTGAGAACAGGCAACACCCATCCAATGTCTCCTCCCCATGACCACCAGCATATCTTGGGACACTTTCATGAGGGCGATGCCGCACATGTGGAGCAGGCAATCAATGCTGCTCTGGGAGCAAAGTATGCTTGGGAAAACCTCGCATGGGAACAGCGTGCTGCAATTTTCCTAAAAGCCGCAGATTTGATCGCAGGTCCTTACCGCGCGAAAATCAATGCAGCCACCATGCTCGGCCAATCCAAAAATGCCATGCAGGCGGAGATAGACGCAGCCTGCGAATTCATCGATTTTCTCCGCTTCAATGTCCAATACATGACCGAAATCTATGCGCAGCAGCCGCCTGTTTCTGGAGACGGCGTTTGGAATAGATTGGAACAGCGTCCGCTCGAAGGCTTTGTGTTTGCTTTGACTCCGTTCAACTTCACGGCTATCGCCGGAAATCTCCCGACTTCAGCGGCTCTGATGGGAAATACGGTCGTGTGGAAGCCTGCTTACACCCAGATCTACTCCGCAAATGTCCTGATGGAGATCTTCAAAAAAGCGGGCGTGCCGGATGGCGTGATCAACCTGATCTACGTCGATGGCCCTACTGCCGGAGACATTATCTTCAAACATCCCGATTTTGCTGGAATCCACTTCACTGGTTCGACAGGCGTATTCCAGCATATCTGGAAGACCATTGGAGAAAATATCCAAACCTATAAATCCTATCCACGCATCGTCGGCGAGACGGGCGGAAAAGACTTTGTAATCGCTCACAAATCCGCTGACGCAAAAGCAGTGGCCGTTGGCCTGGTCAGAGGAGCTTTTGAGTACCAAGGTCAAAAATGCTCTGCAGCCTCACGTGCTTACATCCCGTCAAATATCTGGGAGGATGTGAAAAAATACATGCTCGATGATCTGGCCACCATCAAGATGGGTGGAACCGAAGACTTCACCAACTTCGTCAATGCCGTGATTGATGAGAAGTCGTTTGACAAAATCTCCAAGTTCATTGACAACGCGAAATCAGCTCCTGGAGTGGAAATCATCGCGGGTGGAAACTGTGACAAATCCAAAGGCTACTTTGTCGAACCAACTTTGATTGTCACTCAAGACCCGATGTACACGACCATGTGCGAGGAGATCTTTGGTCCGGTGCTGACTATCTATGTTTACCACTCTGAGCATTTCGAAGAAGCATTGGAGCTGGTCGATCAGACTTCGCCTTACGCCTTGACCGGAGCGATATTTTCTCAGGATCGTTACGCGGTGGAGTTTGCTACGCAAAAGCTGAAAAATGCAGCCGGTAACTTCTACATCAACGACAAACCAACAGGAGCAGTCGTCGGCCAGCAGCCATTCGGAGGAGCGCGAGCTTCCGGCACCAATGACAAAGCCGGCTCCATGATCAATCTCCTTCGTTGGGTATCTCCTAGAACGATCAAAGAGACCTTTGTGTCACCGAAGGACTATCGATACCCTTTCCTTGAAAAAAACTAAAATCTCAAAAGCCTCGGACATTCCGGGCTTTTTTCTTTTCAATCGGCTTTTCCACTTCGGATCAGCTAAGATTTGATATTCCTTTTCGCGTGTTTGCTCACCTTCCCACTTATTTCGAGGTAAGATCTTTTTTTGACTTAGTGTCCGGACATCAAGGTTTGCTCCGGGATTTGACATTAAGTTCGGAGCTTTCAACAATTAGATTTAGAAAAAAGCGTAAGTTAATAAAATGAGTGCCTCCAATTTTGAGCTAAACTCTGAAAAGCAAAAAGCCGGAAAAGTCCGGCTTTTTGTACGTAGAATTGAATTCCTCAATGAACCTGGCCTCTCAGTTCCCCGCTGGGCACCATGTCTGTATGCACATTTACATACGCATTGCCAGTTCTGAAGGCCTCCCGCAAGATCATAAGGTCTCCTCCTAGAAGCAGACCTGAAAAATTGGTCGGATCGATACCTCCTTTCGCATAAACTCCTGAAACCGGCCCTTCGACTTTATCCATTCTCAGGGTAAAAACCACTCCGCCATTTGCACCCGCTTTTGCAAAATGAATATGAGCAAACCTCACGTTTTCCAGCCCCGCTACGTTCACTTGGAAGGAAAGGGAGCTTCCGTCGTTTGAAAAATTGAACTTCGCTACTCCTGCACCTTTCGAACTTACGGCCGGGACCTCATTCTCTCCGGCCAGCTTGGCTCCATAGTTTTTGTTATCGTTAGGCTCAATTTTACTAACCTGTCCTCGAATCGCGCCACCGGGATTTGTCGTAGTGTGAACGTTGACATAAATCATACCTTCTCCCATTTCCCAAAGCAAATCTGAAATGGTCTCCCCAGCTAAAACGCCTGACAAATCGGAAGAATCGATAGTCCCCTCAGCAATGAATCCATTTGGAAGGTTGGTCACGCTTAGATTGTTGAGCAAATTAACGACAACACCGCCGTTGGTACCTGCAGGTGCTTTGTGAAAATGTGCAGCCGTAATATTCGCGAGATTAGTCACTCTTAGGACGATTTTCAAAGTGTTCGCATCTACCTGCACAACACTAGTCGCGCCGGATCCGGTGGCCACTACTGCCGGAACTTCCTCAGTACCTGTCAGAAAGGCCCCAAATTCAACAGCCTTGCCCTTGCGGGCATTTGCATCAGAATCTGAGGCAGTCGCGGTAGTATTGTCTTCTGCGATTCGATTCATTACAGGACTTTCTTCCTGAATTGTCTGGCAGCTAAAGGCGATCAAAGCCAAAAATGCCAACCCCAGAGGGGGTTTGATAGAGTTTTTCATAGTTACAAGATTTTGGGTTTTTTGAATTGATTTTTTTCCATATACGTAATTTTGTGCCGAGTATGGATTTTTTTGACTATCAATTAATTAACGGCTTTTTTTCGACATTTTCTACTGATTTCTCTTTACCAATACAAATGAATAAATCCACGGAAAAATGGTTTTCCATCTTTTTGATTTGAGTTTTATAGGAATTCATAACAGAAGTTAGGACGAAAAAAACTGAGCCTCCCAAATCGCCAGAATACCATTAAGGTTTCGTTGACGTCGAGAACTCTTCATTAACATTTCAAAACCCTCAAATCGGCATCGAAATACTCGAACATCCCCTACTCCTCCGATGGTCAAACAGGCAGGAACAAAAAACGGCTGGAATCTCTCCAGCCGCTCGTAAATCGTAATTCAAAAATCGTAAATCAAGTATACATCGCTCCATTCACATGCAGCACCTGACCTGAGATATAGGTACTCATATCAGACCCCAAGAAGACGCAGGCATCGGCAATCTCTTCCGGCTTGCCGCCACGCTTCATCGGAATGCCTTCTCTCCAGCCCTGCACGGTTTTTTCATCCAACACTTCAGTCATCTCGGTTTCGATAAATCCCGGAGCGATCGCATTGCAGCGGATGTTTCTGGACCCAAGCTCCAAAGCAACTGACTTGCTGAAGCCGATGATTCCAGCTTTGGAAGCTGCGTAGTTGGCCTGACCGGCGTTCCCTTTGGCTCCGACGACGGAAGTCATGTTGATGATAGAGCCGGATTTGGCCTTCATCATGGTGCGGGTGGCGGCCTTCACTGTATTGAAGCAGGATTTCAGGTTGACGTTCATGATTTCGTCCCAAGACTCTTCGGTCATTCTCATGAGCAGATTGTCGCGGGTGATACCGGCATTGTTGACCAGAATATCCAAGGCACCAAAGTCTGCCACCACGGCATTGACCAATTCCTCTGCCGCCTTAAAGTCGGAAGCATCCGAGCGATAGCCCTTGGCTTTGATCCCAAAAGCTTCCAATTCCGCCACCAAAGCTTCTCCTTTTTCTACACTAGACAAATAGGTGAAAGCTACGTTGGCACCTTCTTGTGCATATTTAATCGCAATGGCCTTGCCGATGCCTTTTGAAGCTCCGGTGATTAGTGCGGTTTTTCCTGAAAGTAATCCCATGAAGTTTAAAATTTTGTTTGGCCAAAATTAGAAAAAACTACCAGACTTTCTGCTTTCAGCAACTGGCCGAAAGGCTTTTTACCTGAAAGCCAAAGATTTAATCCTTGGACAAAGCTGTTCTCAAAAGATCGCTTCTTCAATTGAAGAAATGATAAAATTTCCGATCTATATTGACAAATTATTCAACATGAGTGCGTTTTGACTCAAAGAACTCGAAGAATATCCGATTTTTTTCTGAATTCAAAAGGCCTATTTTTGCAAAGTTTCAATTGTAATTAAACCCATTTTAGATATGTCTTCGACAAAATTTGACTTGATCGTGCTGGGTAGCGGTCCCGGTGGATACGTAGCGGCGATTCGCGCTTCACAACTCGGACTGAAAACAGCGATCGTAGAAGCAGCCGAACTTGGTGGTATTTGCCTCAACTGGGGCTGTATTCCTACTAAGGCTCTTTTGAAAAGCGCCCAAGTTTTTGAATACATCAATCACGCTGCAGACTACGGGATCACCGTGAAAGATTCCAGCGCCGATTTCACGGGAATTGTCAAGCGAAGCCGCGGAGTTGCAGATGGAATGAGCAAGGGCGTGACTTTTTTGATGAAAAAAAACAAGATCGAAGTCATCACCGGCTGGGGCAAGGTCCAGCCCGGCAAAAAAATTGAGGTCACCGATAAAGACGATAAAAAGACGGTATACTCAGCAGACAATATCATCATTGCCACCGGAGCGAGATCCCGTGAGCTGCCGTCGATGAAGATCGATGACAAGAAGATCATCGGCTATCGCAAAGCTTTGACTCTGGAAAAGCTGCCAAAGAAAATGGTGGTTGTGGGTTCCGGAGCCATCGGAATTGAGTTTGCGTATTTCTATTCTACTTTGGGCACAGAGGTGACGATTGTAGAATTCATGGATCGCATCGTGCCGATCGAAGACGCAGAAGTATCCAAGACTTTGGAGAAAATCTACAAGAAGGCCGGCATGCAGATCATGACGTCCTCTGAAGTGACCGCGGTAGACACCAAAGGCGAAGGCTGCAAAGTGACCGTGAAAACCGCCAAAGGCGAAGAGACGTTGGAGTGTGACATCGTCCTTTCGGCAGCAGGGGTTGTATCCAATCTCGAAAACATCGGTTTGGAAGATGTCGGAATCTTGGTAGAAAAAGGCAAAATCAAAGTTGACGAGTATTACAAGACCAACATGCCGGGCTACTATGCAATCGGTGATGTGATTCCTGGGCCAGCGCTGGCTCACGTAGCATCTGCTGAAGGCATCACTTGCGTGGAAAAAATCGCCGGTCACCATCCCGAGCCGATCAACTACGGCAACATCCCAGGCTGTACTTATTGCTCACCTGAGATCGCGTCTGTGGGTATGACTGAGGCGAAAGCAATCGAAGCGGGATACGAAGTGAAAGTGGGTAAGTTCCCTTTCTCCGCTTCTGGAAAAGCTTCCGCAGCTGGCGCAAAAGACGGTTTTGTGAAACTCGTTTTTGATAAAAAATATGGCGAGCTTCTTGGCGCGCACATGATAGGATTCAACGTAACTGAGATGATCGCCGAGATCGTCGCCATCCGCAAGCTAGAGACTACCGGTATGGAACTGATCAAAACCATCCATCCGCACCCAACCATGTCAGAAGCAATCATGGAAGCGGCAGCGGCGGCTTACGACGAGGTAATTCACCTTTGATCAAAATATTTTTGAAATAAATTGACACCAGGTCGAAACATTCGGTCTGGTGTTTTACTTTTAGACAATACCGCACCAACCCATTGACTTTTGCAGGAAGATGAAATCATAGCCGGTCTGAGAGCCAGAGACCGAAAAACGACCGAGTACCTCTACGAGAAGTATTCGAGAGCGCTGTTCGCTGTGATCGCCCGAATCATCTCCGATTCTGACATTGCCGAGGAAGTCTTCCATGATTCTTTTCTCAAAATCACCAAAAAAATCGACTCCTACGACGAGTCAAAAGGCCGCTTATACACCTGGATGGCCAATATTTGCCGGAATGCCTCCATCGACAAACTGCGCTCCAAAGAAATTTCCCAATCCACAAAGACCAACACAATAGATGACTTCGTATATGGCCTTGAAAGTAATTCAGGAACCATGGAGCAGGTAGAGGCGATAGGGGTTAAGGAGTTGATGAACCAACTCAACGAAGATCAACGATTCATTATTGAGTATATTTATTTCAAAGGATATACACACTCGGAAGTGTCAGAGGAGTTTGAAATCCCGCTCGGCACGGTCAAATCGCGTGTCAGAGCGTCACTTCAAGTACTAAAAAAGAACATAGACAGAATCTAGTGGACATTCAATCATACATAGCATCAGGCAAATTGGAGCTCTTCCTTCTGGGAGAGTTGACTGAGCGCGAGCGTGAGGAGGTTCTGGCTTTGGCAAAGACACATCCCGAAATTCAGCGGGAACTTGATGACTTGGAGGAGACGATGTTTTCTTTTGATGAGAAAATGGGAGTAGCTCCTTCACCAAAAGTGAAAGAAAAGATCTTTGCCAGCTTGGAGGAAAGTTTCAAAAAAGAAGAACCTGATTTTGTAAAACCAGCGCCAGTAGAAGCGAAAGTCGTGAAGCTTTCTCCTTGGAAAAACTTTGCGATCGCAGCGTCACTCGTAGCCGTATTGGCGAGTGCGGCAGCGATTTATTTTGCAGGAAAATTCTATGATACAGAGGAGAGATTCACTGCCTTGCTCCAAGACCAGCAAGTGATGGCAGACAATCTCAACCAGGTCAAACTCGAGTTTGAAGAAACCGATTCCCGACTGGATCGTTTGGTGTCAGGAGATTTCAAAAGGGTTCAGATGATTGGTGAGACACTTCCGATGCAGAAGGACGCCAAAGTCGATGTCTTCTGGGATCAAAGTGCACAGGAAGTGTTTGTAGCTGTCAACAACCTGAATTCACTTTCAGCTGAATTTGACTACCAGCTTTGGGCGATTGGAAAAGACGGGCCGGTAGGTATAGGCTTGGTCAATCCTGGTGAAAAATTCACCCTACAGCAAATGCAGGCGGTAGCCGAAGCGGGAGCTTTCGCCATCACCATTGAGCCAAAAGGAGGATCCAAAGCGCCCAACCTTGAGAAACTGGTGGTCTTGGGAGAGACTGCATAATTTCCGCCAATAAATATTGACGAAGCCCGGTTGTGAAATCGGGCTTTTTTTTGTGGCTTTTTCCTAACTTAAGTTTTATTTTTCTCCTGGTATTTTTCAAGTAAACTGGTTCGCTATGTTTTTGTCTTTTTTCACTGTTCAGGACTGCGTGATTTTGCCCGGAGAAAAGAAATATCTCCATGCACTGAACACCCACTCCGATAGGAGTAATCAATTGTTCGGTGATTTAAAGGAGGGCGATATTTTTGGTTTATGCCCATGTGAACGGGACATTCTGGGATACGGAACCGAGTCAAGGCTTTTGACTCTTTCCAAAAAACTCGAAGATGGCTCCTACAGTGTGGAAGTAGAAGGACTCAGAGTCTTCAAAATCGACGAGTTTGTCTATCCTTTACCTGGAAAAAGTTACCCAGGAGGAGAAGTCTCATTTTTGGATGGAGATGACTTGCTTTCAGAAGAGCTTCAAGACGCATTGGTCGAGCAAATCCACGGATTTCTGGAGATAGCGAAAGTCGACATCCGAATCCCTTCTGGAGCTTTGAACACATTTCAACATGCAACATTACACCAGCTTTCTTTTCAAGAAAAATTAGGACTGATCAAACTTGCCAGCGAAACGGAGCGGGCTATATATTTGGTTGACCTGTTGGAAAAGAAACTCAATATGTACAAACAAGTGATCAAGAAATTCCGAATAGATTTGACTGTCGCAGCCGATAGAGCCAAACGAATCAACCCTTCAGACAACTGAGGTATTCAAATCACCTATCCACGCAATATTATTAGCTGCAATTGACGCTTGTTTAACAAACGTGTTTGGAGACGGAAACTTCCCTTTCTCCTCGGATCTACCGATCGCCAAACTTGATCAACGCAAAGCGGTTACCCCGAGGATCTCGGAAAAACACTGATCCACGTCTTCAATTACAGCGGAAAAAGCAGCCTCCTTTTCACCCGAATTTCTGAACTTACCGAAATGGAACTCCAACTCTCCACTCCTGCACTTCTTTTCTCCGCCATCACGCTGCTGATGCTGGCCTTTACCAATCGGTTTTTGGCGATAGCGACTCTGATTCGAGGGCTACACAAAAACTACAACAATGAGCCGGGCTCAGAAAAGATCGTCGAGCAACTTCACAATCTCCGCCGTCGCTTAACACTCATCAAAAACATGCAGCTCTTTGGAGTATTTAGCTTTTTACTCTGCGTGGTTTGTATGTTTTTGCTCTTTCAAGGATACACCTCCGCCGCCAACTGGGTATTTGTCATCAGCATGGGGTCCCTCCTTATCGCGCTGGTGATTTCCTTGGTGGAAATCCAGCTATCTACCAGGGCACTCAATCTGGAACTTTCTGACATGGAAGACATCTTCAAAAACCGATCGAGCAGTCTTGATATTTTCTTCAAAAAAGACAACAAATCTGAGAATGAATAAACACTTTATTTGGACATTAGCCTGCTTTGGGCTGTTCACTTTTTGCAAACCCAGCGACACTTCCCAAGTGGAAGTCTTTGGGCAAAAACTGGTAGGAACACCCACCAACCTGATCCAACTTGCCTCTCTGAAAGAAACCCAGGATTTCTACACCTGGACTGCTGATCGGATTCCGATGGTCTCTGCGCATCGAGGCGGTCCATATCCGGACTTTCCAGAAAACGCCATCGAGACTTTTGCCCATGTGCTTGAATTCACACCCACCATCATCGAGCTCGACGTGGCCATGACCAAGGACTCCGTCTTGGTACTCATGCACGACGATGACCTCGACCGCACGACCAATGGTACTGGGAAAGTGGAAGAGGTTACCTTCGAATACATTCAAGGTCTTTTGCTTGAAGACAATGAGGGAAAGCTTACAGAATTCAAAGTACCCACATTGAAAGAGGCGCTTGTTTGGTCGAAGGGAAAAGCCCTGCTGACCGTGGATATCAAGAAATCTGTACCCTTCGAAAAAGTCGTGGAAGAAGTGCACGAAACCCAATCGGAAGCACATGCTGCCCTGATCACCTATTCCTTTGCGGCAGCCAAAAAACTCCATCACCTCGCGCCAAAGCTCATGCTGTCCATCACCATCAGAAACGAGGAGGAAATCGAGCGAATGGAAGAGACGGGAATCCCCTGGGATCGCGCCATTGCCTTTACTGGATTGGCGGAGCGGACTCCGGAGTTCAACAAAGCCCTACATGATCGAGGAGTGTTCACCATCCTAGGCGTGCTCGGCAACCTAGACAAAAGCGCCGAAGCCCATGGTGACCAGCTCTATGCCTCCTTTGTTCAAAATGGGGCCGACATCCTGGCCACAGACCGCCCCATCGAGGCATCCGCTGCCATTCAAACTTTGGCACCAAAAACCAGTTCCAAATCCAAGTACTTCACCCATGCTGATTGATCTGAGAAGCGACACGGTGACCCGGCCGACTCCGGGCATGAAAGAAGCCATGTTTACTGCGCCAGTGGGCGACGACGTCTTCGGCGAAGATCCGACGGTCAATGCGCTGGAGGAAAAAATCGCCAAGCTCTTTGGCATGGAAGCCGCGCTCTATTGCCCGTCGGGCACCATGACCAACCAGATCGCGATTCGTCTCCACACCCGGATTCAGACCGAGGTGATTTGTCATCAGCATTCCCACATCTACCTCTATGAGGGAGGTGGTATCATGGCCAATTCTCTGGCCTCAGTGAAGTTGCTTGATGGAAATTTGGGAAAAATCACTGCTTCACAAATCGCCGAGGCAATCAATCCCGACGACGTACATGCTGCGGAAACGACCTTGGTTTCCCTCGAAAACACCATGAACAAGGGTGGAGGAAGCATTTATATCTTAGACGAAATAAAGCCAATCCGAACGCTTTGCCGGGAAAAAGGCATCAAACTCCACTTGGATGGTGCAAGACTTTTCAATGCCTTGGTCGAAACCGGCGAAAGTCCCGCCGACTGGGGAGCACAGTTTGACACGATATCCATCTGCCTAAGCAAAGGCTTGGGCTGTCCGGTGGGTTCTGTGTTACTTGGTTCCAAAGCCGATATCAAACGAGCCCGAAAAGTCAGAAAGGTATTCGGCGGCGGGATGCGGCAGGCCGGCTTCTTGGCCGCGGCCGGAATCTATGCCCTGGATCACCAAGTAGACCGCTTGAAAGAAGATCATGCGCGGGCAAGAGCCCTGGGAAAGATGCTGGAGGCCTTGCCCTCAGTTTCGGAGGTTTTTCCCGTCGCAACCAACATCGTGATCGCCAGACTGGAGGGAATTTCTCCGGAAAGCTTCATGCAAAAGCTGGCCGAGAAAGAGATCAAATCGGTCAAGTTCGGCCCAGATCTGGTTCGCTTTGTCACCCATCATGACTTTGGGGATGAGCAGCTGGAGGAGTTTGGGAGAAGAATAACGACAATCTGATTTTTATTTTTCAAACTTAAATCATTTACTAACTTCATACGTTAGTACCTCGAGACGATACTGATGATTCAAACTTTTGGAGACAAGGAAACTGAAAAAATTTGGAATGGTTCAAAGTCTTCGAAACTACCTCATGAAATTCAGGAAATAGCTCGGAGAAAACTAAGGATGATAAACAACTCTTCAACCATTAGCGACCTTAGAATTCCTCCATCCAATCACTTGGAAAAGCTTTCCGGTAATTTGAGCGGCTTGTATAGTATCAGAGTGAATAAGCAATGGCGGATTATTTTCTCGTGGGTAGAAAATCATTCATTTGAAGTGCAAATCGTCGATTATCATTAAAAATTATGATTATGGAAAAGTTAAAAAACATCCACCCAGGAGAGATTCTGTCGGAAGAGTTCCTTAAACCCATGGGAATTTCAGCTTATAGATTAGCTAAAGAAACGAACATTCCCCAAACGCGGATTTCCGAAATCGTCCTAGGGAGACGGCGGATTTCAGCAGATTCTGCTCTGAGATTTTCCAAGTTTTTTGGCACCTCTGCCACATTCTGGCTAGGATTGCAGAATGACTTCGATCTCGAAGAAGAAAAAAACACAAAGCAGACAGAGTTTGACGCAATCATCCAATTCGATTTTAACCAAGCCTAAAACGGCCTTTTTTTTATACTATTTTGCCACACCTTTGATTTGGTCACCAAGTCTTATGTCTTGCATATAAGCGTATTGTCTCTCCAAAGAAGATGAACAACACTCCCCTCGCCGAACGGATGCGCCCGACCCGATTGGAAGATCTGATCGGGCAAGAGCATCTCTCCTTGCCCTCTTCTTTCCTACACAAAGCCCTCAAGTCCGGCAATGTACCTTCTCTCATTCTTTGGGGACCTCCGGGCGTGGGCAAGACTACGATTGCCAATATCATCGCCAACGAGATCAAAGCGCCGTTTTACACACTCAGTGCAATCAGCTCGGGAGTGAAAGACATCCGGGAGGTGATTGAGAAAGCCCGATTCCAGCAAGGGGTAATCCTCTTCATCGACGAGATCCACCGCTTCAACAAGTCCCAACAGGATGCACTGCTCGGCGCCGTGGAAAAAGGCACTATTCGGTTGATCGGAGCGACTACGGAAAACCCTTCCTTCGAGGTTAATTCAGCTTTGCTATCGCGCTGCCAGGTTTTCACCCTGAACCCACTTGGAAAAGCCGAATTGGAAGCCATGATGAAGCAAGCATTGGAAAAAGACGTCGAACTGAAAAAAAAGCGAGTCGAACTCCAGGAGATAGATGCCCTGCTTCGCATTTCTGGAGGTGACGGAAGGAAACTTCTGAACCTGCTTGAGATTGTCATTGACGGAATCAATGAAGACCTGTCTGTGATCACAGATGAAAAGGTGATGCAGATCGCCCAGCAAAAGGTCGCTCTTTATGACAAATCCGGCGAGCAGCACTACGACATCATCTCAGCCTTCATCAAATCCATCCGTGGTTCGGATCCCAATGCCGCAGTCTATTGGCTGGCTCGGATGATAGAAGGAGGAGAGGACGTCAAGTTCATCGCCCGTCGGCTCGTTATCCTTGCCTCGGAAGACATTGGCAACGCAAATCCAAATGCGCTCTTGTTGGCTACCAACTGCTTTGAAGCCGTCAAGATTATCGGCTATCCCGAAGCGAGAATTATCCTTTCCCAATGTGTAACCTATCTGGCCAGCTCTCCCAAGAGCAATGCCGCCTATATGGCCATCAATCAAGCTCAGGCTATCGTCAAAGAGACAGGGAACCTCTCTATTCCGCTTCATCTCCGAAATGCGCCCACCAAGCTGATGAAGGATCTGAATTATGGCAAAGCCTACAAGTATTCCCATGACTTCCCCGGCAACTTTGTAGCGCAGGAGTTTCTTCCTGATGAAATCAAAAACACGAAACTCTACGATCCCGGCGAAAATGCGAGGGAAAACGAGCTGAGAAAGTATCTATCGAGTAAATGGAAAGGGAAGTATGGGTATTAGAACATTTGAAATTTGAGATCTAAGACTTGAAATTTCTGAGCCTCTCAAAACTTCGAAAAATTAATTCCGCTCATTTTCAAATAATTGTAGGCGAACACAAACTTTTATTTGCCTTTAAAAAATTAGAATCTACCTTTGCAATCCGTTTGATAAGCAACGGGAGTTTAGCTCAGCTGGTTCAGAGCATCTGCCTTACAAGCAGAGGGTCGGGGGTTCGAATCCCTCAACTCCCACATTCAAATCTAATCGCACGTGATTAGAAAAAATTTCACAGTCCTTCGGGAGTTTAGCTCAACTGGTTCAGAGCATCCCGATGCAATCGGGAGGGTCTAGGGTAAATCCCTCAACTCCCACATTCAAATCTAATCGCACGAGATTAGAAAAAATTTCACAGTCCTTCGGGAGTTTAGCTCAGCTGGTTCAGAGCATCTGCCTTACAAGCAGAGGGTCGGGGGTTCGAATCCCTCAACTCCCACTACAAGCCTCAGAAAAATCTGGGGCTTTTCTTTTTTCAGGATATGGGCTGCTTTTTTTACATTCTATACTCACCCTCTGCCGGCAGATTCTATGTCGGACACACCTGCGAAAAACTTGAAGAAAGGCTGAGAAAGCACAACTCAAACCATAAAGGCTTTACTGGCAAAAAAAACGACTGGAACGTCGTCTATTTCGAGGAGTTCGGCTCAAAGTCAGACGCCTATAAAAGGGAACGACAGGTGAAGTCGTGGAAATCAAAAAAGAGAATAGAAGAACTCATTCCCCGATAATCGCAAACACCGGGCTCAGCGCATCCCGATGCAATCGGGAGGGTCTAGGGCAAACCCCTCAACTCCACATTCAAATCTAATCGCACGAGATTAGAAAAAAATTCACAGTCCTTCGGGAGTTTAGCTCAGCTGGTTCAGAGCACGCCGATGCATTCGGGAGGGCCGGGGGTTCTCCTGAAAGCTTTCCGGACTCAACTCCCACACTATAGCCTCAGATTTAGGGGGTTTTTTTTCTGCTTTGCTGGCAGGCCCAATATTTTTGATGAAGTTCGTCAAACATTGAAAATGAAAGAAACTTCATTGGTTCCACTAAAAAGACAGACTAGGCAGGCAGCCATGTGAATGGTTTTATTCAATTGATGCTTAAATTGAACTGGCAGCCAACAGGTCCTGAATATGTTGGCTGGCATTCAGGCTCAAACCGATTAATTAAAAATCCCACTTCTATGGCCTACGACCTATATCTCGCCGAAAGATTGAAACGGATCCTCTCTGACAGAAAGGCGAATTTTTACCAAAAAGCGATGATGGGCGGAGTGGTGTTTATGGTCGAAGACAAGATGTGTATCGGAATCGCAAGAGATAAAAAAACTTCCGAAGATAGGCTTATGGCCCGTATCGGCGAAAAAGCTCAATTGAGATATGCCAATAAACTTGGCTGCAGACCGATGGAATTCACAGGCAGGCCCATGAAAGATTTCGTGTTTGCCTATCCTGAAGGGTATGATCTCGAGAAGGATTTGGAGTTTTGGGTAGCGCTGGCTTTGGAGTTCAACCCCTTTGCAAAAAAGAGCAAATCCAGAACCTAGGAATCTTGTCAAAAAAGGAAAATCATGAAATCCCCACGGAAAAAAATCAAATACTCTAGTAGAAATGCGTTCCGTCGAACCAAATAAATCCCAAACTATTCCATGATTGATTCTTAAATAGGTAAATGGTGATGGAGAGAAACCAATTATTCAGCGCTGTGAAGGAGATCATTCTCCAGTCCAGAGGCAGGGCATTCAGAATGGTGAATGCGGTGCTCATTGAGACTTATTGGCAGATAGGTAAGACCATTCTAGAAGACGAGCAGCAGGGAAACATCAAAGCTACCTATGGTAAAGGCATTCTAAAAAATTTAGCTCAGCAACTCACATTAGAATTCGGAAAAGGATTTGACGAGCGCAATCTCAACAACATGCGGTCTTTCTACAAAGCTTTTCCAATTTGGAACGCATTGCGTACCGAATTGAGCTGGACTCATTACAGATTACTTTCCAGATTGGACAGTGAACAAAAGAAGAACTTTTATCTATCAGAATCTATTGCCGCCAATTGGAATAGCCGTGAATTGCAACGCCAAATCAGTAGCCTGGCCTTCGAAAGGCTAGTAAAACAGGTTCCTGAAAATTCCAGACCTTCCATTCAAAACCTTATAAAAGACCCCTACATTTTTGAGTTTTTGGGATTAAGCCCTTCGATTAAAAATGCGGAGCATAGCATCGAATCTGCCATCATCACCCATATCCAACAGTTTCTTTTAGAGTTCGGAAATGGCTTTGCCTTTGTAGCCCGACAGCAGCATATTGTCACTGACACATCTGACTTTTATATCGATTTGGTGTTTTACAACTACCTCCTCAAATGTTTTGTGATCATCGATCTTATGACGGGTAATCTTTCCCACCAAGATATAGGACAAATCGACATGTATGTCCGTATGTATGATGATCTGAAAAGAGGCCCTGACGACAATCCAACTATTGGCATTTTACTTTGTTCGGAGAAGGATGAAACCATTGTGAAATACTCCGTACTCAACGACAGAAACAACCTATTTGCCAGCAAATACCTCTTATATCTACCTAAAAAGGAAGAGTTAAAAGCCTTGGTCGAACAAGACAGACAGCGGTTTGAACTCGACAATAGCGACCTAAAATGACATCTTTGGATTGAAATTTCAAAAGGGCGAGGAAGCCCTTCAATCATGGCATCTATTCCAGATTCACCATGAATCCAGCCCGAAACCAACGTCCAGGCATTTGCACTGTGCCGGCCTCCACATAGTCTGTATTGGTGATATTGGATGCCTCAGCAAAGAAGCCGACCTTACCCAGCCTGTTGTAATCGGCCCTCATGTCCAGGATAAAATAGGGATCCATACTGACTCGCTCCACGTAGCGCATCTTGGTATTCCACTCTATCTTTTTGCCAAAGCCTACCAAGACACTTCCGATGACCTGATTCTTGAGTGAAGTCAACGAATAGCGGGACTCTACTCCTGGCAAACCCTCAAAATCCGCATCAATATAGTTGTAGGAAAGCATCAGCTCCTTCAGCTGTACCACAGAGCTACTCGGATTCACGCGGTAAAAGGCTGAAGCTTCGACCCCATTGAAAGTGACCTCGTTGAAGTTTTGGGGCTGCCAGGGTTGGTCTGCAGAGGTACGAACCCAGTCGATGAGGTTTTCCGAATAGCGATTGAAGTACACCAACTCCGCCCTCCAGTTGGTACGGTTCCATTTTCCCCCAAACTCAAAAGAGCGGGCTTGCTCTGGCTGGAGGTCGGGATTGCCAATATTTGTCGGCCCGACATAGTAGAGGTCGTTGTAAGTCGGAATGCGAAAACTGGACCCGATACCGGAATAGAGCCGGATAGACTCGGTCGCCTGGAAACCAACCTCCATCCCCAGAAAGTGCTTCCAGCCATATTCGGAGTAATAGTTGGAATACAGGCCCGCACGGATGTCTGTCTTTTCTCCCAGATTGACCATTTGCTCCAAGAAAATCCCACTGAGCACCCGGTCGTGATCGCCGAGGTTGGTGCTTTCGATCTGTTCTTTTCTGACCTCGACGCCAAAACCTGTCGTACCAAGCTTGCTTTGAAAAGTACCGTTGGTCTCTAGCGCAAAGACATCCGACGTGTGGAAATTCTGATAGAATTCTGGCTCGTTTCTTCTCAGCCGATACTCATCTTCATTTCTCCTCCAATAGCCTCTCGTGTTGAGCGAAAAATCACCAGACACGAACGTGTGACTCAGCGATCCCAAAGCGGTTTGAATGCTTTCCCACTGATCCGGAAAGGTCGAGGCATAGAATCCATTCGCTCCGAAAGTTCGATCAGCATAGGCAATCATGCCTCGGATCGCATTTTTCTCATTCAGGTCAATCCCGCCTTCGTAGAAAATATTGCTCACCTGATAGTCGGAATTATACTGGTAGCCATTGGAATCATCGTAGGAAACGGCCAAGTTCTGCTTGTACTTTCCAGCAGGAAGCGATCCTGCAAGACTTATCCCCTTCATCCCAAAATCACCCGCATACCCCTGAAGTCTGAGGCTTTTGATATCTGACAGACTGGTAATCACATTCACCGCTCCGGTGTAGGCATTTTGCCCAAAGATCCTAGAGGCAGGCCCTTTCAGCACCTCTACCCGATCGACGTTGACTAAGGGCACCGGAACATTCATCATGTGATGGCCCGTCTGCGGATCGCTGAGTTTGATCCCATTCAGAAGCATCAGCGTCTGTTCAAACGAACCTCCCCGTATTCCAATGTCGGCCTGCACTCCAGTCACCCCTCGTTGTCGCACATCCACGCCCGGCACAAAACTCAGCACTTCCGGCAGGCTTCTCGCTGGGCTCGTCTCGATCTGCTGCCTATCTACCAAAGAAATATTTCTGCTTTGCTTCGAAAATGGGAGCTGGATCCGGTTTTCCTGGATCAAAATTTCATCCAATTTCTGGGTAGTAGTGTCAGTCTGGGCATTTACATGGGCGGCAAAAAGAGCACAAAACCCGGTAAAAATTAGTTTTTTCATGAAATAGAGTTGCAATTTGAACCAAATGTAAAGCCGAAATTACTACCCAACCAAACCCAGTTGAAATCTAAATTTTGGTTAAACACTTTTCGCTCATCAAAAAAACGTTCTCCATAACCCACAAGGCTGTTACTTTTGACCCCAAATATTTTACGCCCAATGAGAAAATTGAAATTAGCAGGATGGGCCCTTTCCGCGTTTTTAATGACCGGAAGCCTATCCGTTTTTGCCCAGCAGGGAAAAGAAAACAACCAACAAGACTTCTCGGAATCGATCGCCCGAAAAGGAAATTATTACCGCGCAGCATCCGGTAAACCCGGAGAAGGCTATTGGCAAAATGCTGCCGACTACCAGATCGAAGTCACGTTGGATGAAGCCAACTTTACCCTTTCGGGAAAAGTAGCCCTCACCTACACCAACAACAGCCCGGAGTCGCTGGACTTTATCTGGATGCAGATGGAGCAAAACCGCTTCACCGCAGATTCCAGAGGCACGCTGACCACGCCGCCACAGGGAAACCGATACAATGGCAACACCGACGGCGGCTATCAGATCACAAACCTGGCTGCGAAAGTAGGATCCAAAGGAGCCATCTCCACCAAGCACCTGATCGACGACACCCGTATGCAAGTGTGGTTTGCAGAGCCTATTCCTGCCAGAGGCGGCAAGGCGACCGTGTCTATGAACTTTTCCTTCAAAGTCCCTGAAGACGGGATGGATCGAATGGGTCGACTGAAAGTGAATGACGGATGGATCTATGCTTTCGCACAGTGGTATCCAAAAGTTGCCGTGTTCGACGACATCGAAGGCTGGAACGTCGAGCCTTACCTCGGTGCGGGTGAGTTTTACCTGGAGTATGGCAACTTCGACTACAAAGTCACGGTGCCCTACAACCACATCGTGGTCGGCTCAGGCAAGCTCATGAATCCAAATGAAGTCTTGACCAAAGAACTGCAAAACCGATTGGCAAAAGCCTACCAAAGCGACGAGACAGTTTTCCTGGTTTCTCCTGACGAAATCAAAAACACGCAATTGACCCGTCCCAAGCAAGACGGAATGATCACTTGGCACTTTCGCATCGAGAACTCCCGAGACGTGGCTTTTGCTACTTCTTCTTCTTTCATCTGGGATGCTGCAAGAATCAACTTGGCTTCCGGCAAGACGACTTTGGCACAGTCTGTCTATCCAAAGGAGAGCGAAGGACAGGAAGCCTGGGGCAGATCCACCGAGTACAGCAAAGCCTCCATCGAAAACAATTCCAAGTGGTATGAATTCCCTTGGGAAACTGCCACCAACGTGGCTGCAAAGATCGGCGGGATGGAATATCCAGGGTTGAACTTCTGTCACTATACTTCCAAAGGTCGTGGGCTTTGGGGCGTGACGGATCATGAATTTGGCCACAATTGGTTCCCGATGATCGTCGGCAGCAACGAACGACGCTACGCGTGGATGGACGAAGGCTTCAACACGTTCATCAACCACTACAGCACGCTTGACTTCAACAACGGCGAATACCCGAGCACACTCAATGAGACTAGAAGACTGACAAATTTCCTGACCGACACCAACAGAGAAGGCATCGACACCTATCCCGATGTCGCTGACCTGAGAAATTTGGGTTTCATCGCCTACAGAAAACCGGCAATGGGCCTGATCGTTCTCAGAGAGTATGTTTTGGGGCCAGAGCGATTTGACAATGCGTTCAAATCTTACATCAAAACCTGGGCGTACAAGCACCCACAGCCGGAAGATTTCTTCAACCATATGGAAAATGTAGCTGGAGAAAATCTGTCTTGGTTCTGGAAAAATTGGTTCTACGGTACCGGCAACATTGACCTGGGAATCGGCGGCGTGCAGCCTTATGGCGGTAACTACCTCGTGAGCATCGAAAACAAAGGCGACATGCCTATGCCGGTGCTGCTGGAAGTGACCTACGATGACAACTCGACAGAGCGCACTATGTTACCTGTGGAAATCTGGCAAAGAGGAAATACCTGGGTTCACCAGATCAAAACCTCCAAGAAGGTAAAAGCGGTCGTGATCGACCCTGACAAAATCCTTCCGGACGTCAACATGGCTAATGACAGCTGGCCTGTAGAGATTTACAAATAAGGGGTTGAAAGACCGAAGAGGCCTGCTTACTAACGTGGGACAACTTAGCAGCAGCTTTTCTCTATTCCTGACGACGAAACAAACCATATTCCAATAAATTCAAAAAGCTCCTGAACGCGAATTCAGGAGCTTTTTTTGGTTTGGGAATTTTTCGGATTTTCTTCCAACGACAATAGCCTTCAAATTTTCATTCCATTTTTTCCACAGGTCAGTGCAACCATTTGACGACTGACTGCATCTGGTTTTTAAGGTAGTTAGGATTCTATCATTTTGGTGGCAGAATTCAACTAACTCAGAAATGATGAAAAACCGCATCGACCTTCTCAAGCTTTATTTTCTATTTCTTTGCCTGACCTGTCCGCTGTTTTGCGGAGAAGTCTTGGCTCAGTCAAACTCCAGCATCGCCATGTCCAAGAACTCTACTAGGTGGAATAGCGATAACGGTAACCAAAAATCCAATCTGGAGACAAGCGGAAAAATCACCATTTCGGACGATGAGAAATCCATCAGCTCTATTTCTCCGGGCGGCTACCTCAAGATCGAAAGAACCACTTTTGGCAATTCCAGAAAGCTTTTTATCACCAACAAAAACGGCACATTGGACTATGAGTACAACGAGGGAGGACGCACCAAACCCTTCGAGCCGGACGGGAAAATCTGGCTGAGTGAAATTCTCCCGGAACTATTGAACACGACCACCATAGGAGCAGAAGGCCGTGTCGATAGACTTTACGCCAAGGGCGGAACCAAAGCAGTGTTGGACCTGCTCAGCAAACTAAAAAGTGATCACGTGAAGTCCGGGTACATTTCAATTTTGCTTGAGAAAAAACTAAGCAACCCAGACATGGTCGCTGTAATCGATGCGGTGCCCTCGTACTTGGATTCGGATCATTACAAATATGAAGTGTATAAAAAAATCCCAGCCTCCTACTTTCAAAACGTCGACCAACTCAGCAGGGTGGTCAGCAATCTCGATTCGGACCATTTCAGAGCCCAACTTCTAAAGCCGATCTACAAAGCCGACGTTCTGAATGGACAAGGTGAAAAAGCGCTGCAGCTCCTCAATCTGCTCGACAGCGACCACTTCAAGGCAGACATTGCGAAGAGCATTCCCTTCGACAAGATGTCCGACCAAGACCTGCGTTTCGTAGTAGATGATGTGATCCGAAAATTTGACTCCGATCATTTCAAAAATGATCTTCTAAAATCCATTGTCAACGCCGGAAACTTCACAGAAGCCAGGGCTTTGATCGTTCTCTCAGGTGTCAAATCTATGCAAAGCGACCACTTTAAATCCGAAATCCTCCGATACGTCTGTGGAAAACAAGGGACTGCCCGGGTAAAAGAACAAATCCGTAAAACGGCCAAAACAACCATCCAATCCTCCCATTTCCTCGGCGAGGTGATGAGATGCGCTGCATAAGGGTTATGATTTTGTAAATTATTGCTCCGCCCTTAGTGGCCTGAGCTATTTTATTCTGTGAAATGAAGGAGAAAATTCTGTCTTTTTTGCTCGCCACACTGTTGTCTGCCTGCCTTGCCGGCTACCTGTTTTACCATGTGGGCTTGATCAGCTGGATGGGGCAGGCGTCTCTATTTCAGTGGACGATTTTGATAGGGATCACTTCATGCGCCGGGCTACTCATTTCCCAAGGGTACAGCTTCATCATCAAGATTCTTCCTTGGGACAAAGGACACGCCACCCGCTCCTTTGCACTCTTGGTCGTTCTCGCTGGCGTGCTCACTTCCTACGCGATACTTCTCGATTCTATCGTAACGGATTGGCTCGTTGGGTTTGACGAAATCTCAGACACACTCAGCGGAAGTCTCGCTGTCAAAGGCGCCCTAGTCAGTCTCATTCTCAGCCTGCTGATCATCTGGATCGACTATTCCTGGTTTGCCTTTGCCCGATATTCCAAAGAAACCATCCATCGACTGCGAGATGCACGCAACAAAAAAGAACTCCAGTTCAATCTGTTGAGATCCCAGTTGACCCCTCATTTCCTTTTCAACTCATTGAATACTGCCTCGCATTTGGTTTCAATCCATCCAGATCAGGCCGAAGAGTTTATCCGCAAGCTGGCGTTCAATTTTACCAACCTACTCCGAAACGGCATCCAACCGCTCAACACGCTGGGACGCGAACTCGAGATCATCGACAACTACATGCATCTTATGAAAGTCCGCTATGGCGAAAAAGTAATCCTGGAAAAGCGGATCAAAGTCGGCGCGGAATCAAACTTTCTTCCCGCGTTGGGAATCCAGCTTTTGGTGGAAAATGCCCTCAAACACAACGTCGCAAGTCTGGAGTACCCGGTCAAGATCATCATCACAGCTGATCAGGGACAGGTAGCCGTGACCAATTCGCTCACGCATCCGCCCGAAATCGTCGAATCCACCGGCACCGGTCAGCGAAATCTCCGTGAACGCTACCTGCACTATGGCAGATTGGCGCCTTCCGTCTCCCAAACCGGTGGATTCTATGAAGTCCGCCTCCCCTATGTCACTAAACCAGAGATGACCTGATGACTCCACTGCCGGGTATCAAACCGATCTTTAGAATCCTGCTGCCACTCCTGACGGGAACCCTGGTATACCTCAGCATTTTGCTTGCTTTTGACACAGTAGAGAGCATGCTGGATGATTTTTTCACACGTGAATTATTCTTTTGTCTGGCAGTCAGTCTCTTGCTTTTGGAGGTCAACCGAAGACTTCTTCGTCTTTTTGAGAAAAAACTGGTGTATTCATCCAATTTTGGAAAGTATGCCATCCTGCTCATTTCGACTTCAATCGGGGCATGCATCCTATTGGTCAGCGGGCTTTTGATCGGTTACTTTTCCTGGTTTGAAAATATGACCGAGATTGCGATCTACACCACCGAGCTCAAGATTTTCAATGGGATTTTCCTCTTTGTCACCTTGCTTTTTCAAAGTCACTTTCTTGGCTTTTACCTCATCCAAAAGCGCTTCGAAAGAGCGCTGGAAAAGGAAAATCGGGAAGAGGCAACGCTGGACAGAAACGTGAATCTCTTCCATTACATGTTCAATCCCCGGTTTTTGATGACCGGACTGGAATCGATTCTCCTAAAGCTCCAGGAACAACAGATGGAGCAAGCCGATGAGGCGATTATCTTGCTTTCTGGGATTTACCGACATTCGTTGAAAACTCAGGAAGAGTTGATCCCACTGGAGGAAGAACTTGCAGCGATGCAGGACATGGCCACATTTCTCAATGAATTTGGATCAAAGCATATCCAACTTGGGGACCTTTCTATTCCCGAGGGCTTCTTGTTGGTTCCCCGCACCTTGACCAAACTCGTGGAAGCTATCGCTTATTCGCAGCTCTCCTCTGCCTCTCTCCCGCTCAAGATCACCGTCGAAATTCACAAAGACCAGCTGAACGTGAGCTTCCCCAGTAACTTTTCACTGACAGCCGACGAGCAGTTGTATGACACCATAAAAGAGGTTCAGCAGCAGTACCTTTGGCTCGAGAAGCAGTTAACCTGGAATGCAAACGGCTCGTTTTTCATCCATATTCCCTTGGAAAAACTTTTCCAGCCGCCTGCGGACAATTCAAAAAGTACTCTTTCAATCTCCTCTAATCCAACTTAAATGAAAGTCTTACTGATCGAGGACGAAATTCCGGCAATTGAAAAAATAAGGCATTTTCTAGCCAAATATGATCCCGACGCCGAGCTACTGGCCGTGGCCAAATCCATTGCAGAAGCCGTTCCCTTGCTTCTTGAATTCGGTCCACAGACTGACCTTTTGTTGATGGACGTGCATCTGGAGGACGGGCTTTCATTTCAGGCATTGGATCGGGTGGGATTTTTCAAACCAGTGATCTTCATCACCGCACACAGCCAGTATGCGCTGGAAGCCTTCAAGTCCAATGGAATCGATTACCTGGTTAAGCCGATCAGCTATTCCGCTTTTGCTGCCAGCTTGGACAAATTTCGCCAACTCAAGGGCGCTGCCGACACTGTAGATCCGAAGGTGTGGAGCGAGATCGTCAAGCCAACTTACAAGGAACGCTTCATGGTGAAAATCGGAGAACACATCCATTCCGTCCCAGCCAACGCTGTTCGAATCTTCTTTGCTGAAGGCAGAAACACCTATCTCATCCGGGAGGACGGAAGGAAGCTGATCACGGATTACAAGATGGAAACGCTGGAAGAGGTCTTGAACCCTGCACTTTTTTTCCGGGTTAACAGAAGCTACATGGTAAATCTAGACGCCATCAAGGACGTCTTGATGTACTCAAACAGTCGACTGAAGATCAATCCAAACTTCCCTTTTCAGGAAGAAATCATTGTCAGTCGGGATCGGGTGAATGGGTTTAAAGATTGGCTGGATGGAGAAAGAAAAAAAGAGTGAAGGCATTTTTGATCTACGAAGTACGATTTACGGCCAAGTGGGCAGCGCATGGCGAACATCGAGTCCAATCGTCCCGATGCCCGAATTTTGAACCTCACATTTTGCAAAGCCGTCCCAAAGATCTGGTGAGTTCGTAGATCGTAATTCGTAAATCGTACTTAAAGGAGCGCCTGATCCAAGTCCTCCAGCAAATCATCGGTGTGCTCCAAACCGACCGAGACTCGAAGCAAATTTTGCGGAGTTTTGGTAGTCGGCCCCTCTACAGAAGCTCGTCGCTCAATCAAGCTCTCGACACCGCCAAGGCTGGTTGCGTTTGCAAAAAACCGGAGTTTCGATACCACCGCATCTGCTTCCGCTGCGCCGCCTTTTACCGTAAAAGAAATTATCCCACCAAATCCGGTCATCTGCGAAGCGGCGATTTCGTGACCCGGATGGTTTTTCAAGCCCGGGTAGAAGACGCGTTCCACCTTTGGGTGATTCATCAGATATTCCGCCAAGATCATCGCGTGCTGTGCGTGCCCCTTCATCCGGTAGGCCAGTGTGCGGATACTTCTGCAGAGCAGATAGCAGTCAAAGGGCGAAGGAACCGCCCCGCCCACTTGCTGGATTGTCTTGATTTTCTCCCAAAAAGGGGTCACCGCTTTGGTAACTAAAGCCCCTCCCAAGACATCTGAATGTCCTCCAAAATACTTGGTACTGCTGTGCATGACGATGTCCGCACCCAGAGCAAGTGGATTTTGAAAGACTGGCGTCGCAAACGTATTGTCGCAGGCCAAAATCGCTCCCCGAGCTTTGGCCAATTCAGAAACCGCTCGAATATCAGTAATCTTCAACAGCGGATTGGACGGAGTTTCTACCCACAAAAGGCGTGTATTTGGCTGAATGGCGGTTTTTACTTCTTCCAAATTACTCATATCCACAAACGTCACCTCTAGAACTCCTGCAAAAAGTTGCACCATGGAATGTCGAAGACCATGGTACATATCATCGGGAGCAATGATGTGCGAGCCCGGCTCCAATCCCTGAAAAACGGCAGTTCCCGCCGCATTGCCAGATGAAAAAGCAGCGGCATCCGCCCCACCTTCCAAAGCTGCCAATACTTTCTCCAGTGACTGCCTGTTGGGATTGTTGGCGCGAGTGTACAAGATCCCGCCCTCGTTGCCATGCTCAAACGTGGTACTTAGGGTTATAGGCTGCACGACCGGTTTATGTTTGTCCGTGACTTGGTTGCCGCTGTGAATGGCTATCGTTTCAAATTTCATTGCTTACAGGATTTGGGATCAAATTAGAAAAGTCTATCAAGGATTTGAAAGCCTTTCATCTAAAAGGATGTTTTTAAAGATTCCAAAATAAATTGGAAGGCATTCCAACCTTTTGGAACTTCTGGTGCTCTTTAATACAGAAGCATCTGGAATGGAAAAGGAACGAATAGACTTACGCTTGATCGAGTTGGTAATTGCCCAAGACCGAAAGGCACAATTCCAGCTCTTCGAACTGACCAAACGGATGGTCTATTCGATGGCGTTCCGAATCCTGAATGATGAGGACACGGCTCATGACGTGCTTCAAGACACTTACGTGAAAGTGTTTCAGGAAATCAGAAACCTCAAACATCCCGAGGCCTTGATCTCTTGGATGAAAACGATAACGGTGAGAAAAGCCATCGAAAAAGCAAAGAAGCAGTTTCAGTTCGAGGAATTGAGCGTTGCCGAAGATCAAGTCGAGGATCATTTTGAGTCTTGGTTTGATGCCGAACTTTTGGATCAAGCCATCCGGACGCTACCTCCTGGATCGAGGGCAGTGTTTATGCTGGTGGCCGTCGAAGGTTACCCGCATCAGGAAGCCAGTCAGATGCTCGGGATCAGCGAAAGCACTTCCAAATCCCAGCTGAACTATGCCAAGAAACTGTTGAAAACACGGATCAAAACCCTGCTTCAAGCATGAAAAAGCTCCCTGAACATACTCCAAAAGCAAGCACTTGGGAAGATCTCTTGAAAAAAGCTGACTTTGAAAGCCAGCTCAACAATCATCTGCCCAGTCTTCCAAATTTCGCTCCGCAAGATGGGGCTTGGGAAAAGATCACTGCGGAACTGGATCGAAAGAAATTCATTCCTATTTGGGTTCGCTGGAGTGCGGCGGCGGCCGTTGCGGGCATCTTCTTGGCTTTTTTGATCTCTCTAAACAGATCAGTCGATCCAATGCAAGACCAGGAACTGTTAACTGACAACCCGATTGAGATTGACAATTCAGCAGTTGAAGTTCTCCCTTCCGACTTGCCAATTGTTGCAGACGCCTTTGCTGAAAACACCGAGAATGCACCTTTCCAAATATCTCCAAAAAAGAAAGTCAAACGAACTACCGAAACCATCGAAGCTCCAAAGATGGGTTTGCCGGAAATCGATCTTTCACTGTCCAAAAATCTGAGTCTTGAAATCCCTGAAAAACAAATCCAAGAATCCACTCCTCCCAAAACCCTGCACCAGGTCAGCATTTCCTGGAGCAAGATAAAACCCGGACTTCAGGTCAAAACTTCCTTTGGCCGAATGGGGTCGGAATTGGGAGAAAAACAACAAGCCTCTACCCACCACCTCGGCCAACTCACGGTGGAAATAGACAACTAGTAATCTTACTTAAATCAATAGAAAATGAAAAGACTGACACTTCTCACTGGCATTGCCATGCTTTTTTGCCAACTGGCAACGGCCCAGGAAATCGAAAACAAGCCCTTCGGAGACTACCTCGAAAAATTGAATGAAGACTCTCCGGTCACAGACACCCTTGTTTTTGACTTTCCAAATGACGGCAAGCTGCTCCTTCTTTTTAACAACACAGAATACGAGCTCAGCGATTTGGAAGAAAAATTCGGCCCCGTGTTGAAGAAAACGACGGCCTTCCCTGAATTCAAAACCCTCATCTACAGACTCAGCGAGGACTATCCACAGACGAAAGTCGATGCGGTGATTCTAGATTTGGAAAGAAACTACTTACCCTTTGTTGATCAGCTGATTTTAGACGCAATCATAGGAATGGACTATACCGGAGGGGATTTCACTCCCGAAATTGGCGCTAGAGTGAAGTTCAACTTTCGGAAATTCGGTATTGGAGGATCTGTCACCAACAAGATTTATTTCCCCGATCGAATCGACGGCAATGTCAAAGTCAACAGCAATTGGTTTGCAAACTTGGAATACAGCTGGGATCGCAGCGATCCCAAATCCAATCAAGGCAATATGTTTGGGGTAGGGATATTATTCAATGAAAGCAAAAGCCAACTTTTCACCGGAACAACGATGCAGGTTTTTTATAAAAGAAGGGTTAGCAAAGACATTTCCATACAGGTGGGAATCATCTCAACCGAAAACTTTAAAACTTTTTATCCGACGATCGGAATCCGGTTTTGGTAGGCATGCCCAAAAAGAGAACGCCAGTGATTTGCTGGCGTTCTTTTTTCACGAAACTGTGCTAGAAGATTTTTCGGCACCAAGTCATGAATCTTATGTCTAAATCTGGAGTCCTGGCGTCTTTTTTACCTGATCCGATCCACTGAGCGGACAAGCGCTTCATCTTTTCGGATAAATCGGTTGGCCAACATATTGCAGACCATCGCAACCAAGATGGCCCAAAAACCAAGTTTGTAAGTTCCTGCCACTGACGAAGCAATATCTTCGTTGATCCCGTTGGTAGTCAAAAATACTGTAACAACCAGCGCAACCATCAAGAGACTGTTGACCATGTTAATCATCATCTGCTTGCCTCTGTTTCGGTATTGAAAGATGGAAATCAACGCCAATAAGCCGGCAAAGGCAGCCAAAGCAGCAATGTACCACTTGGAGACGGATTCGATCTCCTGCCCGGCCGCATCGACATGGATCAATGCAAAAGCGGAAAGGCTCCAAGTACTGTCAGTGGTCACTTGCTCCCAAATCGGCAAACCGACGGTAATTCCCATGGCGATGACCACCAGGAAAAGAAATATTGTTTGAACGCGCTGAATCATCTTGCTGTGTTTTTTTGGCAAAGAAAAGGTCAAATCCTATCATAACCAAGTATGGAAAAGTCTCCCCGCTGATTTGGATGGGAATTGTATCTTTGCAGCCGTATGACTGAGACCAAGCGGTATTTTCTGGAATTAAGCTACAAAGGCACACCTTTTCACGGTTGGCAGATTCAAGGCAATGCCTACAGTGTGCAAGAATGTCTCGAAAATGCGCTTTCCACTTACCTCAGACAAAAGATCAATGTGGTCGGCAGTGGTCGCACGGACACCGGAGTCCATGCCAGCATGCAGGTTTGCCACTTCGATTTGGTGGATGCAGTACCGTCGGAAAATTTCCTTAAAGGAATCAATTCCATTTTACCGAAAGAAATCGCCATTCACTCGATCAAGGAAGTGAAGGCGACCGCACATGCACGCTTTCACGCCGTGCGCCGGTCGTATGTTTATCGGATTATTTTCCGAAAAAATCCATTTCTGGATCAATTGGCTTGGCACTGCTTCTACAAACCTGATGTGGAGAAAATGAACCTGGCCGCAGAAGCTTTGCTTCGACATGAGGATTTCGAGTGCTTCAGTAAGATTCACACCGACGTGCCGCACTTCCGCTGCCAAATAATGTCCGCCTACTGGGAACAAAAAGACGGTGAATTGTTATTTCATATAACCGCAAACCGATTTTTGCGTGGTATGGTACGAGCGATCGTAGGAACTTTGGTCGAAGTGGGCACCGGACTTAGAGCAGTAGAAGACATGGATAACTTGATCCTGTCCCGTAACCGGGCATTGGCCGGAAAAGCAGTACCAGCCAAAGGACTTTTCCTCAGCAAAATCGAATACCGCAAAGAAATAAACCTAGACTAATCCCCCTTGAGCTTAGAAAAAGAAAAAGAGTCCTCCGGCGAGATCGTCGATATGAAAGTGCTGAGGCAGCTTTACTCCTTTGTAAAGCCTTACCAAAAGCAGTTTTACTTTCTGGTGTTTTTGACGGTCGCCATGGCGATTTTGGCACCTACCCGCCCCTATTTTATCCAGATTGCCATCGATGACTATATCGCGTTGGGTGACACTCCCGGCCTGATCAGAATTATCTATGTCCTCGTCGGACTGATGATCTTGCAGGCGATCGTACAGTGGGCACACACATACTTCTCAGGGTGGATCGGACAGGTGATCATCAAGGACATCCGTGTCCAGCTATATAAACATCTGCTTAAACTTCGTCTAAAGTTTTTTGACAATACACCCATTGGTCGACTTGTCACCAGAAACGTCTCCGACATCGAGACGCTTGCCGATGTATTCAGCGAAGGGCTGGCTGCAATCATAGGAGATTTACTTCAGATCATCACGATCTTGGGAGTGATGTTTTACATCGACTGGAAGCTTACACTTGTCAGCCTCAGCACACTGCCGCTGCTGATTATTTCCACCTATGTATTCAAGGAAAAAATCAAAGTCACCTTCAATGACGTAAGAAACGCTGTTTCCAATTTGAACTCATTCCTCCAGGAGCACATCACCGGCATGAACATCGTCCAGATCTTTAACCGGGAAAAGCGGGAATACGAAAAATTCAAGGAAATCAATAAAGAGCACCGCACTGCCCATATTAAGTCGGTCATGTACTATTCGATCTATTTTCCGGTCGCTGAAATCATCCAAGCCATCGGCATTGGACTAGTGGTCTGGTACGGGGCCGTGGGAGTCCTGGGTCTGAATCTACAGATCGGTGTGTTGATCTCCTTTATCATGTACCTTCAGCTATTCTTCCGTCCGATCCGAATGATCGCTGACCGGTTCAACACGCTTCAAATGGGTGTAGTAAGTTCGTCGAGGATCTTCAAGCTGTTGGCCTCTACGGAACACATCGCCAATGAAGGCGGATATAATCCTTCAAAAATCAAAGGGAACCTTAAGCTGGACAAGGTGTGGTTTGCCTATTCCAATGATGATTACGTGCTCAAAGACATCAGCTTGGATGTCAAAGCCGGTCAAACCATTGCTTTAGTCGGTGCAACTGGTGCAGGCAAATCCTCGGTCATCAACTTAATTTCCAGATTCTATGAAATCAACCAAGGACAGATCCTGATTGACGGCACAGACATCAGAGATTATGAATTGGGTACCTTACGGAAACACATCGGAGTTGTTCTTCAGGACGTTTTCCTTTTTTCCAACAGCATCTACCACAATATCACGCTTGGAAATCCGTCCATTTCTAAGGAGCAGGTGCTGGAAGCCGCTGAAAATGTCGGTGCCAGAAAGTTCATCGAGCGACTTCCCGGGGGACTGGATTACAATGTAATGGAACGGGGCGCTACACTTTCGGTCGGTCAGCGTCAATTGATTTCCTTCGTTCGGGCGATGGTGTATAATCCGGAAATCCTAATTTTGGACGAGGCTACTTCATCTGTGGATTCTGAAACTGAAGAGCTCATTCAAGAGTCCATCGAAAAAATGATGAAGGGTCGAACGTCTATCGTGATCGCTCACCGGCTATCGACCATCCAAAAAGCCGACAAGATCATCGTCCTTCACAAAGGCGAAATCGTAGAAACAGGTACTCACGACTCCCTGCTGGAACTGGGCGGCTCCTATACACAGCTCCATCAAATGCAACTGAAAACAATGGCTATCTAGTCACTCAAACTTATCCAAACCAACTTTGAATCCATTGAAATCCCTCGTTTTATTGCTGTTAGTTTTCGCACCCTTTTTAACTATTGCTCAAGAAAGGGGCGTAGGCATACGCCTCGGCGAACCTCTCTCCCTGACTTACAAGGACTTCATCGAAGATTACCTTTCTTACGAGGTCATGATCGGATTTGCCGGTGTAAACAGCTCCGACTATTACCGCAAGGATTTCGAATCCAACCCGCCGGCATCCAATGCATTTTATCAAAACCACTCTGCAAAAAAGGGGGTATCGATAAATGCACGAGTGGCCTTGCATGAAGACATTACCGAGGTATTTGAGATTACCGAAGGATACCTGATGGCATATGGAGGTGCCGGCATCCAGATTCGAACTACAAATGTGAACTATAGCTATTTTCAAAATATTACAAGCTCGGCCACCCAGCCTCTACTTCAAGAGGACCGAACCAATTTCGACTTTGGCCCGGAGGCCTTCGCGGGCGCCGAATACTACTTTAACGAAACTCCGATCAGCGTCTTTGCAGAGGTGGGAATGTTTATTGAATTGATCGATCGTGTGAATATCAAAGGTCAGGGCGGAGTAGGAGTCCGCTATCTCTTTTAGCAGATGAAAAAGATCGCAATTGCATTCACCATCCTTCTCGCAATCGGCGCGCTGGGTTACGGCATATTCAATTACCTTGGAGGAAACAATCCAATACGGATTGAGCTCGTGGAGGATTCCCCTGTTACCCTTACAGGAAAAACCTATCGAGGCACTCCCCAAGACAAAAAACTGAAGGAAACATTTCAGTTCATCGAGTCGCGTATGGCCCTTAGTCCCGGGACGAAAATTCATACGATTTACTACCTCGAACCCGCGGGGAAACTCGACACCATGGAGGTTTTTATCGGGTTGGATCTCCCTTTTGCTACAGAAAAACTTGAGTCAAAGACCTTTCCGGAAACTCGATTTCTACGGGCTACAATCCATGGAAATAAATGGGTGATGCCGCATCCAGAGACGGTCAAAGCTTCTCTGGAGGGCTACGCCAAAGAAAATAACCTCAAGCTGAGTGGAGTTTTTATCGACAAAATTGTCAGCGACGAAGAGGTACAAGTGCTTGCTCCTATACAATAAAAAAAACTTTTCAGGGTCATTCCCAACCTTGGCATGATCCCTGCCGTGAAACTGAAAAACTAACCTTAACCATATGAATAAAATCCTAACAATTTTTGCGCTGATCGGCCTAGTGGCCTTTCAGGCTTGCGAAGGGCCTGAAGGCCCAGCTGGTCCTCAAGGGGATCAAGGAATACAGGGCACACCCGGTGCTCCAGGAGCTCCAGGGGTCAACATTGTCGGCATTACTTACCAAGCAACAGTTGATTTCACTGAAGAGGGCGGCTGGGGAGTTGCTTTAGATTTCCCCGAGGAATTAGTAGAAAGTGACGTTGTACTAGCGTATATCCTGTGGGATGTAATAGATGAGAAACCTCTCTGGAGAGCCATCCCGCAGACGATCTTCTTCAATGAAGGTCCTTTGGTTTACAATTTTGATTTCACCCAATCATTTATCCGACTTTATCTTGAAGGCAACATTGACCCAGCAAGTCTAGACGATGTCTGGACCAAAGGCCAAGTATTCAGAATCGTCGTAGTTCCTTCTGATTTCCCTGATTCAAGAATTGATTTTACCAACTATGAAGCAGTAACCAAGATGCTAGGTATAAAAGATTCAGACTTCACAGATTTAGAAGTTCGAAAGTGAAATAGTAAGTAAACCAACTAGGACCACATACAAAGCCCGGAAATCCGGGCTTTGTTGTTTTTATTCTTTCGGCGATTCTGCCAAAAATAATTAGGCGCTTATCTTTGCCCTATGCAACTCAAAAATGATCTGCTGCTTCGCGCAGCTAAGGGTGAAAGGACCGAGCGGACTCCCGTTTGGCTTATGAGACAAGCCGGCAGGATTCTTCCCGAGTATCGCGCCGTTCGTGACTCCGTGAGCGGATTTATCGAACTTGCCCAGACGCCTGAGCTTGCCGCCGAGGTCACCATCCAACCAGTAGATCTTTTGGGCGTAGATGCCGCGATTATTTTCTCGGACATCTTGGTCATCCCCGAGGCCATGGGCTTACCATACGAAATGATCGAAAAACGCGGCCCTTGGTTTCCAAATACTGTTCGCAGTGCTGCTGATTTGAAAAAACTACGGATAGCCGAAGGGGACAATGATCTCAAGTACGTCATCGACGCCATTCAAATCACAAAAAAAGCTTTGAACGGCCGGGTTCCATTGATAGGGTTTGCTGGAGCTCCTTGGACGATTTTTGCCTACATGGTCGAGGGAAGCGGTAGCAAGACTTTTTCCAAATCCAGAGAAAAGCTCTATCGAGACCCCGTTTTTTCCCACAAGCTCCTACAGCTGATCACCGACTCTACGATCAATTATCTCAAAGCTCAAATTCGAGCCGGAGCTAATTTGGTTCAGCTTTTCGACAGCTGGGCGGGGATTTTGGGGCCAATGCAATACCGGGAATTCTCCCACCAATACATCTCTCAGATCTGCGATGCGATCACGGAAGTGCCGGTGACGGTTTTCGCAAAGGGAGCTTTTTTCGCCAGAGAAGAAATGGGACAACTCAACTGCGAAACCATAGGATTGGATTGGAATATGGGAATCGCTGAATCCAGAAAACTGATCGGAAACGAAAAAACACTTCAGGGAAATCTCGATCCAGCCGCGCTGTATGGCAATCCAGATCAAGTCCGAGCCGCCACGATCGAGATGATGGAACAGTTTCGTGGATCAAGACACATCGCCAATCTCGGTCACGGCGTCTATCCAGATATCGATCCGGAAATGGTGAAAGTCTTCATTCAGACTGTGAAGGAATTTGATTAAATCGATTAACGTCTTTAGAGACCTGTCTGCAGGATCTCAAAAAAGCTGTTCAGTTAATTCGGAGCAGCTTTTTTGATTCCCGGAGTTTTATCCGGCGCCTGCGCTCAAGCGATCGAAACGATCTCATCACCGACTTTGATTGTACCCGATTGCAGCGCGACGAGATTTTGCCCAAAGTACACTTTGCCATTAATCGTCCGATAGGATGCGAGCGTCTTCAAAGGCTCCTTGCCTTTGACTCCGGATTCTTGATCCACCGTTGTCAGCACGCAGCGGGCGCAGGGTTTGACGATTTGAAATTCCAATTCACCGACCTTGATTTTGCGTAGCGAATCTTCCAAAAAGGGACTACCTCCCGCGAAAACAATATTCGGACGGAAGCGATTCATCGGAACGGAAACTTCCAGCCTGGAATTCAGATCATTAAGTGATTCTTGGCCGATCAGCAAATACGGCATCCCATCGGCAAAACTGACGGATTCGCCATGCACGGCGTACCTTGCATCAACCTTGCGATGGGCAGACTCCGGCATGTTCACCAAACTTACTTTGACTCCCAGAAAGTTGGAGAACCAGACGTCAAAATCCGGATGGACCGTTTTTGCCAATACCTGATCGTCCCAAATCGTCACCCTCAGCGCTGGCCCCGTGGCTAGATCATAGGGGATTTCAACGTATATTTCTTCCGCTGTTTTCTTGAAAACACGCAATCCCTTTTCTCCTAAAGCAACCTGTATCAATGCCAGCTGCGGGTATTTGCGCTGTGTGATAGATACGCCCTCGGCATCTACCAGCATCCAACGCCGGTCATATCGAAATCCTTTTTCCTCCACCACAGCGTCATTAAGCCGGATTCCTCCCAGTGATTTGATCGGATAGATAAAAATATCCTGGACAGTGAGCCTTTTTCCCATGGACTAAAAATAGGATAAATCAGAATGTCAACTCATCCAAGAAAGAAAAACCTTCCTGAACCCATGGCTTTGATAAAATGCCAAAAAGAGGGAAAGATCTCAAAATATCGAGTGAGCTGTATCAGGGTCATACCCATCAGAATGACAAAAAACCACTTGGCTCGGTCTCGGTTTCTCATTGAGGAAAAAAGTCTCATCGATTATTAGATGCACCTCTTTGTAAAATGGTTGCATCGCGAGCTCGTTTTTCAGAAACCTGCCAAAATCGACAGCACTTTTTTCAGTTTGGGTGACAATTCGATTTTTATCCACTCAATTTTCTGGCAGTTTGTCTGACAAACTGACACCAAAACATGGAAATTATCCACTGGCACACCGCTTGAAGAAGGGGGATTGTACAATTTTCGCAACTATCTAAATCTATATAATCATGGGAAAAATCATAGGCATTGACTTGGGTACCACCAACTCCTGCGTAGCCGTAATGGAAGGTAACGAGCCTGTAGTCATCCAAAACAGCGAAGGAAGAAGAACCACTCCATCTATAGTGGCTTTCCTTGACAATGGAAACGGTGAGCGTAAAGTAGGTGACCCGGCAAAACGGCAGGCTATCACCAACCCAGCCAACACTATTTCCTCAGTAAAAAGATTCATGGGCAAGAAATTTTCTGAAGTTTCTGCAGAGAAAAAACATGCTTCATACAAAGTAGAGCAGGGAACAAATGACACCGTGGTCGTCAAGATTGGAGACAGATCCTATACTCCACAGGAACTTTCCGCAATGATTCTTCAGAAAATGAAGAACACTGCTGAAGATTTCTTGGGGCAAACCGTAACAGAAGCGGTCATCACCGTACCGGCTTACTTCAATGATGCAGAGCGTCAAGCAACCAAAGAAGCTGGACAGATCGCCGGCCTAGAGGTGAAGCGAATCATCAACGAACCAACTGCTGCGGCATTGGCATACGGGATGGACAAGAAGCACCAAGACATGAAAATCGCCGTGTATGACCTTGGCGGAGGTACTTTTGATATCTCTATCTTGGAATTGGGTGATGGAGTATTTGAAGTTAAATCTACCAATGGTGACGTCCACTTGGGTGGTGATGACTTTGACCAGGTGATCATTGACTGGCTAGCCAATGAATTCCAAACTGAAGAGTCCATCGATCTGAGAAATGATCCAATGGCACTTCAACGATTGAAAGAAGCGGCTGAGAAAGCTAAAATTGAGCTCTCCAGTTCCGCATCTACCGAAATCAACTTGCCGTACATCACTGCAACACAGACTGGACCAAAGCACTTGGTAAGAAATCTCAGTCGGGCGAAATTCGAGCAACTTTCTGAAACCTTGGTAAAAAGATCCATGGATCCTTGCGTCAAGGCTTTGAAAGATGCAGGCATGACTGCCACTGATATTGACGAGGTGATTTTGGTAGGAGGTTCTACCCGAATCCCTAAAATCCAGGAAGAAGTTGAAAAGTTCTTTGGCAAGAAGCCATCCAAAGGGGTAAACCCTGATGAGGTAGTAGCGATCGGTGCTGCGATCCAAGGTGGTGTATTGACCGGTGAAGTCAAAGACGTTCTTCTATTGGATGTGACTCCGCTTTCTTTGGGTATCGAGACCATGGGTGGTGTATTCACCAAGTTGATTGAATCTAATACGACGATTCCTACCAAGAAATCTGAAGTTTTCTCGACTGCAGTAGACAATCAACCAGCTGTGGACATTCACGTCCTGCAGGGCGAAAGACCCATGTCAAAAGACAACCGTTCCATCGGGCGATTCCAACTGTCTGACATTCCACCAGCACAAAGAGGTACGCCTCAGATCGAGGTGACCTTCGACATCGATGCCAACGGAATCTTGAATGTATCTGCCAAAGACAAGGGAACGGGCAAGGAGCAAAAGATCAAAATCGAAGCTTCCTCCGGACTTTCTCAGGATGACATTACCAGAATGAAAAATGAAGCGGAGGCGAATGCCGCATCTGATAAGGCTGAAAAAGAAAAGGTCGAAAAGCTAAATCAAGCTGACAGCCTGATCTTCCAGACAGACAAGCAGTTGAAAGAATACGGCGACAAGCTCTCCGACGGCAACAAAGCTACGATCACCGCAGCTTTGGAAAAACTTAAGGCTGCCCACGGTTCTCAAAACCTGGAAGGCATCGACGCTGCAATGGCCGAGCTAAACAAAGCTTGGGAAGCGTCCTCTCAGGAGATGTATAATTCAGCGCAAGGCGAAGGAGCACAGCCAGGCCCTGACGCGGGAGCTGACAGCGCTGGTGACGGCGTCTCTGACGTAGACTACGAAGAAGTAAGCGAGGATAAAAAATAATTCCCTGCTGAATCCAATAAGACGGCATCTGTTTTCGAGCAGGTGCCGTTCTTTATTCAGAGCCAAGAATCAAGATGTCGGAAACAAGACTCTTGGCGCTTTGTACTTGTTCCTATTCACAATTGAAATGCAACTTACAGCAGAAAACAAACTCAAAAAATTGATCCTGGTAGGCGACCGGGTGCTAATTCGACCTAAAAAACCAAATGAGAAGACAGGTTCTGGGCTTTATCTTCCTCCCGGCGTGCAGGAAAAGGAGAAAGTTCAGCAGGGATACATCATCAAAGCCGGTCCTGGATATCCCATTCCGATGCCGACGGACGATAGCGAACCCTGGATGGACCAAGAGGAAAAAGTAAAATATGTGCCTTTGCAGGCAAAAGAAGGAGATCTAGCAATCTTCCTTTTGTCTGGAGCCCACGAAGTGATGTATGAAAATGAAAAATATTTCATTGTCTCGCAAAACTCGATACTGATGCTCGAACGAGAAACTGAACTGTAAACAAAAAGCCCCGAAGAATTGAATTTTTCGGGGCTTTTGTCAACTATCAATGTATCCAACCTTTTTTCGGCCGCATGGACTTGGGCTCTTGATATACCGCCTTGGAATCTACCTCGGCTGGCTTCTTATCCCAAGGATTGCAATTTTTTGCTTCCAATCCCTTGGGATTGTCAATCACATCACGGAAACCCACTTTTAGCTTTGGAGAACTTTTGGTCATCCAAACTTCGGCATTCTTAGCCGCGGGGCCTGTAATCGTGGTGGGTGTCGATTCATGGACCAAAGTTATCTTGGGGCCTTGGACTCTTCCTACTGGTGCATTTTTAAATTTTGGACCGGTCAATATTTCCTGGGAAAAAGCCATGGTCGAAATCGCAAACGCAGAAATAAACAGGGTCAGTTTTTTCATATCCGTACATTTGGGTCAGTACAAAAATATACTAATTGAAGAGACCAAAGGTTACAAAAAACAGTCGATTTAATGGAATTTCTCTTCTTTTTAAGAATATTGTTCTTAAATAACAAAAAACAAGTGGCCAAACCATATTTAATTTCAAACCACTATTTTGAAATAAATCGCATTTTCAAAGAAAATCGGTTCTTCAAATAGCCCCCCTGCTGGCGCCAGACCCTCTAAAACAAAAAAACCGGGATGAAAATCACCCCGGCTTTAATTAACAATAGACCCTGTTTAAATTCTTTATTTCTTAGAAAGCAAATACTGCTGCGAACAGAAAAGACGCCAAACCTTTGCTTCCATTCAGATCTTTGTTCACAAAAAATTCTTCCTTCATGCTGTCAACTCTAAGCTCCGGAATTAAGGTGAGGTTACCACCAACTTTGATATTTCCAGACAAAGTCGCCGCAAACACACTCCCATCACCTGTAGTCGGATCAACCCCAACTACACCTTCTAATCCGTCATTGAATACTCCGAAGTATTCGCCCCGAAGTCCGATGGCAAACTTGTCGGACGGGCTAGTCTGCAAGTAACCTGCAAATCCGTAAAACCCAGCGCCATCACCGTCCACATCCTGAATATCAGAACCTGAGAAGATTTCACCTGAACTCGTCGTGTTATAAGTGGTATTCACACCTAGATACAGCTTATCCGAAAGATCGAAACCCGTGGTCAAATCCACCTGAAAGGTATTGCCCAATGAGGATTGATCCTGGATCAAAGTGCCATCGTCATCCAATGTTCCATCCTGATCTCCGTACACAAAGTTCAGATAAGTACTGCCCAAATCAGTAGTGTACCCCAATTGAGCTCCCAAAGTATAGGTACCTACGAGATTGAACTCCGTCATATCCGTAGGGTTCATCACAGCAGCGAGGAAGGAAAACTTATCCGACAACTGGAAGTTTGCCTTGATACCAGTGTGTGAAAATGGCCCGTAAGAAAACATGTAAGAAGTTGAGTAATTGAAATTGGCCGTCGGAGAGATCACTTCATACCCTAAGAAGGTATTGAAATTACCCATGGTCAAGGTGACTTTATCAGACACATTCCAGTACACATACAATTGATTGACAATCTGAGAGCTGCCTGCCATACCCCCGGCGTATAACGGAGAACCAAAAACCGCATCTTCACCCCTTGGTCCAAATACCAAATCAGCTACAGCTCCGACTTTTTTACCCTCGTAGGTAGCAATGATATTAGCCATACCTAGCGCAAACCCGGGAAGATTCCCGAATGAACTGGCAGGTGCTTGAAAATTTTCGCCTTTGTTTGGCGCATTGAAATTGGTCCTAAAATAGGCGTCTACCGAACCTGACAAGGTCAAAGATCCAGTCTCTTCTTCAGCTTCTTCTTGAGCAAAGGCCATTTGATAAGTAGAAAGTGCCACGCAGAATATAAGTAGTAATTTTTTCATTTTTTTTTTTGAATAATGTTTAACGATTTTGTTTATCTATCCCCTCCTGCGATTGAGGATTATATGTTTTCGGTGCAGGATCGTTTATCTATGTGAAGCGGTCTATTCATCAAAGACAATGGTGTATCCACGGATGCCGTGCTCATGAGAATCCAAACCGGTTCTTTCATGCTCTTCAGATACGCGGATTCCTACAGTCTTTTTCAGAACAAAGAAGATAGCAAAGGCAGAAGCGAAAGCGGTCGCTCCGCAAATAGCCACACCAATCAGCTGAGTAAAAAAAGAGTGGTCCGGGTTGGTTGAAAAAATACCTACGGCCAATGTACCCCATACACCGCAAGTCAAATGAACTGAGACTGCGCCGACAACATCATCAAGCCTTACTTTATCCAATAGCACCGCAGAGATCACCACCAAGATTCCGCCAACAAAGCCCACAAGGACTGCAGTACCCGGATTAATCACATCTGCGCCTGCTGTAATAGAGACAAGTCCGGCCAATATTCCGTTCAGCACCATCCCGAGATCCAGTCGCTTGAATGCGAAATATGCCGCCAAGAAACCACCCATTCCACCGGCACAAGCCGCCAAACTAGTCGTAACCAAAACAAAGGAAACTAACCCGGGATCTGCAGAGAGTACTGAGCCGCCATTGAATCCGAACCATCCTAACCACAACAAAAACACCCCGATTACCGCCAGCGGAACACTTGCACCTGGTTTCTCGATGGTTTTACCGTTTACATATTTACCGATACGGGGGCCAACTAGGATCACTCCGGCCAAGGCTCCCCATCCACCTACAGAGTGAACGAGTGTGCTACCTGCGAAATCATAGAATCCCATCTCGTTCAATGCACCGCCACCCCACTTCCAACTCCCGATGATCGGATAAACCAAACCAACAAAGAATAGGGTGAAGATCAAATAAGCGCCCAACTTGACACGCTCAGCTATCGCACCGGATACGATGGTTGCCGCAGTCGCTGCAAACATCGCCTGAAATAAGAAGTCTGTCCAGTAGGTATACCCCGCGGAAGCATAATCCGCCGTCACGTCAGCAGTCTCAGGAGCAAACCAGAACATGCTCCAACCACCTGCGTCGAACGCAAACCAGCCAGGAACTTCGAAACCCGGGTACATTAAGTAAAAGCCAACAGCGGCATAAGACAAAATGCCGATAATTGGCGTAACGGTATTCTTGAAGAGAATATTCACCGTGTTTTTGGCTTGGCCAAATCCCGCTTCTACCCCGGCAAATCCCAAGTGCATTATAAACACCAAGGCGGTAGAGAGCATCATCCATACATTGTTTGTCGTCAGGAGATTCTGAGAGAGCTCCGTAGACAAATCGATCGCGGCCAAATCTTGGGCCAACAGGGGTGCGAAATAATTCATTAGGTTTCGGTTAAATTTTGAACGTTTTCAGAATTTAAAATAGGTTTGAGAACAATTGTTTCTTTCGAATGTAATTATAAAAAAAGCATAAAAACAAACTTCATTTTCAAATAAAATCAATAATTCGAAGATTTATAGATCTAATTTCAACCATTTATTACATTTTTTTCAAAATTTATTCAATTTCACAGTGTTTTGGACACTAGGTAAATCAAAAAATAAAATTTGGATAATCTTCAGGAAATTCTTTGAAATCGATTACGAGAGTTGTCAAACAGAACTTATTGAATGATTTTTATTGTTTTAAAAAACATAATTCCAAGTATTCTGCATTTTTGGAATTTTTCCCTTTTGATCAATTTTTATGAAAAACATAAATTTTTAAAAATTTGACTTTTTTTTAAGGACAAATCAAAAAACGATACAGTTTTAACTGATATCAGGTAAAAATTTTATGCTTGATCAAAAAAAAAAACCCGGAATTAACCGGGTTTTCAATAAAAAATTAAAGAGACCTTTATTTCGATAGAGTCGCAAACTCTTTTGCAAAGTAGGAGAGGATTATTTTTGCCCCGGATCGCTTGATAGAAAGCAAAACTTCCTGCATTGCACGGTCAGAATCCAACCAACCTTGCCTTGCAGCGGCCTTGATCATACTGTATTCGCCCGAAACATTATATGCGGCGATCGGCAATGGGCTGTTCTCACTAAGAAGCTTGATAATATCCAAATAACTCAACGCCGGCTTGACCATCAGGAAATCTGCGCCCTCTTCAGTATCAAGAGCTGCCTCAATCAAGGCTTCTTGGGAATTGGCCGGATTCATCTGATAGGTTTTCTTGTCTCCAAACTTCGGCGCAGAATCCAGCGCGTCCCTGAATGGTCCATAAAATGCACTCGCATACTTGGCCGTGTAGGACATGATTGAGGTATCTGTGAAGCCGCTTTCATCCAAAAGGCTCCGGATGTACCCCACTCTGCCGTCCATCATATCCGACGGACCCAGAATATCCACTCCCGCATCTGCCTGTGCCAAAGACATTCGCCCAAGGATTTCAAGCGTCTCGTCATTTAGAATTTTACCATCTTTGACCAATCCATCATGCCCATCGCTGCTATATGGATCCATAGCGACGTCTGACATCAGGCAAACCTCAGGAAACTGCTTTTTGATCTCGCGCAGCGCTTTTAGGTAAAAAGTCTCTGGATTATAGCTTTCAGTAGCGGCCTCATTTTTCAAGGACTCAGGATATGCAGGAAAAACATCGAAGCCTCTGATCCCGAGCTTCATGCATTCCTCGATCTCCCTCAGCAGCTGATCCTGCGAAAACCTAAAAATCCCTGGCATTGAATTCACTTCAACTTTCTTGTTGAAGCCATCGATCAAGAAAAGCGGGAATATCAGGTCCTTGACTGACAAGCTGGTTTCCTCGACGAGATTTCTTACAGCTTCAGATTTTCGATTGCGGCGGGGTCTTCTAAGCATCATATCTTCATTGTTAACGGCACCAAAGTTAACCATAGGCTGTGTAACCTTTCTCCAATAACCGAAAAAAGCATCCCGGGAACTCCAGAATGCCTGAAGAGGTCATTCGGCGAAAGACCCCATCTTATACCTCCGTTTACTACGCGTCAAGAAGGGCGTGGATTCTATCCACCTCCAACCCCTCATAGTTTTTGATGTAATGATCACAGACAGGCAGCTCTTCTTTGGTATGGGAGGAAAGAACTCCCACTACCTTCATTCCGGCATTTTTCGCAGCCGAAACGCCCGAAAAGGAATCTTCAAACACCACGCATTGACTCGGTTCAAGAGATAGGTTTTGCGCAGTCTTGAGATAAACCTCCGGGTCAGGTTTGTGCTTGCTGACATGTTCGCTCGCCAATGCAGACTCTAAATGAGGAAAAAGATCCAGCTTGCCTGCGATTAACTCCAAATTGGCAAAGGGCGCAGAAGTTGCCACAGCGGTTTTGAAGCCACTTTTTCTCAAAGCCTGGAAAAAAGGCATAAACCCGAAAATCGGATCCACTTGAGACTGGTAGATTTCTCTGAAAAGACTTTCCTTCTCATCCTCCAAATCCAAGAGTTCCTGACCTTCAATCTTTCTTCCCAGAAAATGGCTCAAAATGTAGCCGTTATTCTTTCCATACATATGGAGCGCAAAATCCTCCTCTGTCGGAAAAAGCTCACGCTTTTCAAAGAATTGCTTAAAGGCTTTTGAATGGAACGGATTGGTGTGACAGATTACGCCATCCATGTCGAAAATTACTGCGTGTGGCATCGTGTATATAATAAGGTGTACTGTGGAGGGTAACCAGATCAGATTTCAAAAAGTGCGATTTCAATCCTGATTATTAAACCCGGAAATTACATGCTCGATAATATCGCAGCATTCATGTATCTGCTCCTCGGTCATCACCAACGGCGGTGCAAATCGGATGATATTGCCATGGGTAGGCTTCGCCAAAAGGCCATTTTCAGCTAGCCCCATACAAATATCCCAAGCAGTAGAGCTTTCCTCACTGTCATTGATCACCAAAGCATTCAGCAAACCCTTTCCTCTGACCAGCTTGGCAATTGAATATTTAGCTACCACTTGCTGCATCCGATCCCGGAAAACAACCCCGAGTTTCTCCGCATTTTCAGCCAATTTCTCATCCTTCACTACTTCCAAAGCAGCCATCGCAACTTTGGCCCCGAGAGGATTTCCTCCAAACGTAGATCCGTGCTGGCCCGGCTTGATCACATTCATGATCTCATCATCTGCCAAAACAGCGGACACCGGGTATAATCCTCCGGAAATCGCTTTACCCAAAATCAACATATCAGGACGTACATTTTCATGATCCACCGCCAAGAGCTTGCCGGTCCGGGCGATTCCGGTTTGAATCTCGTCGGCAATGAAAAGCACGTTTTTATTTTTACAAAGCTGACTCGCCTGACGCAGATATCCCTCCTGCGGGACGTATACACCTGCCTCGCCCTGAATCGGCTCTACAAGAAAGGCCACGACATCATCGATCTTAAGCGCCTCGGTCAATGCCTCTATACTATTATAAGGTATGCGAACGAACCCATCCGTAAATGGTCCAAAACTCTTTCGTGCATTTTCGTCATTGGAAAATGAGATGATCGTGGTGGTTCGTCCGTGAAAGTTGTTTTCGGCCACGATAATTTTAGCCTTATTGTCTGCAATACCTTTTCGCTCATAGCCCCATTTCCTGGCGATTTTGATCGCTGTCTCCACTCCTTCTGCGCCGGTGTTCATAGGTAACACCTTATCATAACCGAAGAACTCGGACAGATATTTCTCAAACGGACCCAACACATTATTATGAAAGGCGCGCGAAGTTAAGGTCAAAATTCCCGCCTGCTCGACCAGCGCGTTCACTATTCTGGGATGACAGTGCCCCTGATTCACGGCGGAATAGGCAGATAGAAAATCATAATATCTTTTCCCTTCGACATCCCAAAGAAATACACCCTCTCCCCTGGCCAGAACAACGGGTAACGGATGATAATTGTGAGCTCCATATCTTTCTTCTAGTTCGATTGCTTGGCTGCTGGAGGTAAGGGTTGACATGTTTTGATTATTTTTACGCTGTTCTCAAAATTGATTAAACTCAAATATAGTAAATGCCCCCTGGCCAAGCCATGAAAGTAGAAAAGAAGCCCATGCCGACATTGAACACCAAAGACTACTACATCAATGATAAAGGTTTGATGGTTTTCACAGAAAACTACCACCTCCGTCGGGGCTATTGCTGTGGAAACGGCTGCAAACATTGTCCGTACCCAAAAGCCTGAGGAAAAGCTGAATATTTTTAAAATGGGCTGTTGTTAATTCCCGAAAAGTTCCGATATTTGCAGACTCATTACAGAAACGCATTTTACTTACGATACGAAATCATGGCAAAAGTTTGTGACATAACCGGAAAAAGACCTCAAGTAGGTAATAACGTGTCCCATGCAAACAACAAAACCAAGCGTAGATTTTACCCAAATCTTCACAAGAAGAGCTTCTACGTCCCAGAGGAAGACGCATGGATCACTTTGAAAGTTTGCTCTAAGGCATTGAAAACTATCAACAAGAACGGCATCACTGCAGTTTTGAAAAAAGCTCAGGATTCTGGAATGATTGTTATCAAATAATCAACGTCACTTCCCTTAAATCAACACAGAGATGGCTAAGAAAGGCAATAGAGTACAAGTGATTATGGAATGCACCGAGCACAAAAACTCCGGCATGCCAGGTACTTCAAGATACATCACTACCAAAAACAGAAAAAATACGACTGAAAGATTGGAGCTGAAGAAATTCAATCCTATCCTGAAGAAAGTAACTGTTCATAAAGAAATCAAGTAAATTAGCTCGGGTCTGATCCCGCTTAAACAACACAGAAATGGCTAAGAAAGTAGTAGCAACCCTGAAAAAAGAAGGTGGCGTATCTTACGCCAAAGTGATCCGTGCCGTAAAGTCTGAAAAGACCGGTGCTTATACCTTCAGAGAAGAAATGGTTCCTTCCCCACTGGTACAGGAAACCTTGAAAAAATAATTTGCCAAGCGCATCGTAATGCACTTTGAGTCCCTCTGGTCAAAAATCAGCAGGGACTTTTTCATTATATTCCACTTTTAAAACACAACGCAGCATGGGAATCTTTGGATTTTTCTCGAAAGAAAAAAAAGAAAGTCTGGATCAAGGGCTTCAGAAAACCAGCGAATCCATTTTTTCCAAATTAAGCAAAGCTGTCGTAGGCAAATCCCAAGTAGATGAGGAAGTACTCGATCAGCTGGAAGAGATCCTCATCACCTCTGATGTCGGAGTGGACACTACAATCAAGGTCATCCGAAGGATTGAAGATCGCGTCGCTAAAGACAAATACCTCAACTCCTCGGAATTGGATGTGATTTTACGCGAAGAGATCGCTTCCCTTTTAGAGGAAAACAATACACAGGATCTCCTTGATTTTGAAATCCCAGCAGACAAAAAGCCTTACGTCCTCATGGTCGTCGGAGTCAATGGCGTCGGCAAAACGACCACCATCGGCAAATTGGCCTCCCTCTTCAAAAACGCCGGAAAATCAGTGGTGCTTGGAGCAGCAGATACCTTCAGAGCGGCCGCCGTGGATCAGCTGATTCTTTGGGGAGACCGAGTTGGTGTGCCGGTCGTGTCTCACGGAATGAATACCGATCCAGCATCGGTAGCGTTTGATGCGGTAAAACGAGGAGTAGATACTGGCGCCGACATCGTCATCATTGATACCGCCGGCCGATTGCATACCAAGGTCAACTTGATGAACGAGCTAAGCAAGATCAAACGTGTCATGCAGAAGTTCATCCCTGATGCTCCGCACGAAATCTTGCTGGTCTTGGACGGCTCCACCGGTCAAAATGCTTTTATCCAGGCCAAAGAATTCACCAAAGTCACGGACATCACTGCCTTGGCAATCACCAAACTAGACGGTACTGCAAAAGGTGGCGTTGTAATCGGGATCTCAGATCAATTCAAGATTCCGGTCAAATACATCGGTGTCGGCGAGAAAATGACGGATCTCCAGCTATTCAATCGAAAAGAATTTGTCGATTCTCTTTTCAAAAAGAACTAAAAATCCCCTATCGACTTAGATACCCCGGCCGCACCGGGGTATTTTTTTTTGTAAAAAATTTGAACATTCAATGACGATTGACGTTATTTACTATGATATCATTTTAACATCATATTGAAATGGAAAAGACAACCAAACCCAGCTCAGGATACATCATGGTTTTCCTGGTATTACTCGGAATCATTGCCGCCGTATTTCTTCTGGTTGCAAGAGCACCCATTGGCGCAGCTTTCATTTTTCTCTCCCTTCTATGTTTGCCTGGATTCTTCATCGTAGAGCCCAACAAAGCCATGGTTCTATTGCTTTTTGGCAACTACAAAGGAAGCGTAAAAGCGAATGGGTTCTACTGGGTCAACCCTTTCATGACCAAAAAGAAAATATCACTTCGGGTGAGGAATTTCGAAAACAAGCCTGTCAAAGTGAATGACAAGATCGGTAATCCGGTCATGATCGGAACGATCGTAGTCTGGCAGGTGGAAGATACCTTCAAAGCCACTTTCGATGTGGATGACTATGAAAACTTCGTCCACCTACAGTCTGACGCAGCCATTCGAAAGATGGCTGGTCTTTATCCATACGATAACTTTGAGGCTGAGGAAGCTGAAATCACGCTGAGATCAGGCGTCGAGGATGTGAATCATTCTCTGGAGAAAGAAATCAGTGAAAGGCTAAATCATGCCGGAATCAAAGTAATCGAAGCCCGAATTTCCCATTTGGCCTACGCATCGGAGATTGCGTCTGCGATGCTCCAAAGACAACAAGCCACGGCTATCGTTGCAGCAAGACAGAAAATCGTGGAAGGAGCCGTCGGCATGGTCGAAATGGCGCTAGCTGATCTCAAAATGAAAGACATCATCGAATTTGATGATGAGAAAAAAGCAGTGATGGTGTCCAACCTGATGGTCGTCCTTTGCTCTGACAGAAGCGCACAACCCGTGTTAAATGTCGGTACTTTAAATCAGTAACTCATGTACGGCCGGATTTTCAAAGAAGAGCAAACCTATCGAGGCACTTGGGTGATGTATCTGATCCTGATGCTGGAGATTCCTACGCTTATTCTGGTAAGTGTAGTGGTGCTTTCCGGCAAATCAACGGACATACAGGACGGAATGATTGCCTTGATCTCCGTTTTCACCATAATGGCATTGGTGATGGGGTTGATATTCAACATCAAACTGGAAACCCGAATTGATGACTCGGGCATCCATTACAACTATTTCCCTTTCGTCAAGTGGAGACTGATCGAAAAATCACGAATACACCAAGCCAAAATCGAATCCTTCAACCCACTGATGGACCATGGAGGCTGGGGGATCAAAGGAAATAGCACGACCAAAGCCTACACCGTGATCGGTGACAGCGGACTTTCCATTGATCTGGGGGAGAAGAAAAAGGTTCTGATCGGCACACAAAAGCCGAAAGAACTGCGTGAGTTTATAGAAAATTGGATGGAGGATTAAATCATGTCAAAGAAAAAAGCATTTGCGCTCCGACTCGATGAATCCATGATGAAGGCATTGGAAAAGTGGGCAGCCGATGAATTTAGAAGTACCAACGGCCAATTGGAGTGGATTATCCGGGAATCGCTCCGAAAAGCAGGAAGACTACCAAAAGGATCTTCCGAGCCCGAAAGCGACTAGGCGGTAAAGAACCAAAATCACCAAAAGGCGGAGCGATCCGCCTTTTTTACTTCCCAAAAAACCCCCGAAGAGTGAGTCAAGAAAGTCTAACTGCATTTGTTTTGGTAACTTGCGGAGCAATTCACAAAGCATGAAAAAAGCAATCAGTTTCGTCATTCGCTATATCCCCAGACCAATCCTTCAAACCGTCAGCCCGATGGTGATGAAACTCTTTTCACAACTAAATAAGGGAACGGATGTCGAGTGCCCGGTCTGCAAAAGCCAATACAAGAAATTTCTACCCTACGGAAGAGTCGCAAGGGAAAACGCGCTTTGTCCAAGCTGTCTCGCACTGGAGAGACATCGCCTGATGTGGCTTTTTCTCCAAGAGAAAACAGAGTTCTTTACCAGAAAGCTGAAAGTCCTTCATATTGCACCTGAGCATTGTTTTATTGATCGGTTTGAAGCGCTTCCAAATCTGGATTACATCACCGCCGATATTGAGTCGCCATTGGCAAAAGTCAAGATGGACGTTCACTCAATTCCGTTCACTGACAATACCTTCGATGTGGTTTTTTGCAATCACGTCTTAGAGCATGTCGAGGATGATATCTTGGCGTGCTCCGAATTCAACCGTGTACTGAAGCCAAATGGATGGGGAATCCTACAATCTCCGGTTTACAATCTGGAAAAAACCTTGGAGGACAAGTCCATCACCGATCCTACCGAGCGAGAGCGCTTATTTGGACAGCGGGATCATGTTAGGAAGTTTGGAAAAGATTACGCTGAAAGACTGCGCAAATCAGGGCTCCAGATTGAGGAAAATCTGTTCGTAAAAGCCCTTTCCGCTGAAAAAGTTAAGCGCTTCGCCTTGGCTCCGGACGAAGTGATTTTTGTTTGTAGAAAAGGAAATTAACGACTGACGCTTTTCCTGAAAAGCTCCACGATCAAGCCAGCACCGTATCCGCAAAGCTGGATAACCGAGGTCATCAGCGCCAAACCTCCCACGGATATCGACTTGTACTTCCAACATGCCGTGTAGACAACCAAGCCAGCCCAGATGCCGATTATAAGCAAATGAGGGATTAGAAAAATCTGAAAAAAGAGGCAATTGAAGATAATAGAAAGTACGAAAAACAGAAAAATGGTCGGCAGCCAATGTACCAACTTAATGGCTTCCGGGTGAAACCTGGACACGTTGACCCGGTTTCTTCCAAAAGAAAAGGCCTGCTTTGCAAATGAAACCAGCGTGTTTTTCCGCTTATGGAACACGAAGGCCTCCTCAACCAATTCTAGCTTAAACCCGTTTTTTTTGATCCGTAAACTCCATTCAATATCTTCTCCACGATTAGGATCTACAAATCCACCCAAGATTTCAAATACTTGGCGCGAAACTCCCATGTTGAAGCCCCGAGCTTGGTATTTTGAAGGATCTTTTAACTTCCCCCTGATTCCACCCGTCGTCCAAAACGAAGTCATCGCAAAATCCATCGCTTTTTGGAGATTTGAAAAATCTGAGGCTGCAGCATCCGGACCGCCAAAAGCGTCCAATTTCCTTTCCAGAATCGTCTTTTTCAAAACCATCAAATAGTCCGATGGCAAAATCACATCAGAATCCAAGATGACAAAAAAATTAGCTCTGGCTTTGGTCATTCCCAAATTCCGGGCAAATCCCTGACCTTGGTTTTCCTGGAAAAAATACCGTACCGTAAAAATCGATTCAAAACGAGAGGCGACTATATCGGATTTTGTTGTGGATCCGTCCTCAACCAAAATCACTTCAAATTCCCGGAAGGATTGAATAGCTAAACTGGAAAGTAGCTCCTGGACTTCCGAAGGCCGATTGTAAACCGGTATGATGATCGAAAAAAACATCAGAAGTCGAAGTTCAACTCTTCGTCGATCTTATATTCGATTTCTTTGGACTGATTAGATGTCATCAGCTCAGCAATAAAACCAGTGACAAACAGTTGAACTCCTATGATCAAGGCTACCAAGGCCAAAAAAAACAGCGGCTGGTCCACGATTTCGCGGACTTTCAATCCTTTGCTTAGCCCGTAGATTTTCTCAAAAATCAACCAGGCCGTAATTAAGAACCCAGAAAGAAACGAGAAGCTGCCCAAAAGCCCAAAAAAATGCATGGGCTTTTTCTTATATCGATGGACAAATGAAACGGTGATCAGATCCAAAAAACCGTTCAGAAACCGCTCCAAGCCAAATTTGGAATAGCCGTATTTTCGAGGCTGATGTTGGACTATCTTCTCGCCGATTTTCCCAAAGCCATTCCACTTAGAGAGCAGCGGTATGTAACGGTGCATTTCCCCATAGATATGGATATTTTTCACCACCTTATTGCGGTAAGCTTTCAGCCCGCAGTTGAAGTCGTGCAATTGGATTCCTGAGATCCAGCGAGTCACTCCATTAAAAAATTTGGAGGGTATCGTCTTGGATATCGGGTCGTGGCGTTCCTTTTTCCAACCTGACACGACATCCAGCCCATCATCAGTCACCATGGTATAAAGCCCAGGAATTTCATCCGGACTGTCCTGCAAGTCAGCATCCATCGTGATCACGACATCCCCTACCGCTCGTCGGAAGCCTGCGTCTAAGGCAGCGGATTTACCGAAATTCCTGGTAAAATTAAGTCCTTTGAGATTGGAATTTTGGGAGGATAATTTTTGGATCGACTCCCAGGAACGATCCGTACTGCCATCATTGATCAGGATCACCTCATAAGAAAAGCCGTGGTCGTTCATGACACGGCTGATCCATTCGGTAAGTTCTGGCAATGATTCTTCCTCGTTGAAAACAGGAACAACTACGGAAATTTGAGTCATGGATTAATAGTCTAGCGATTTGTCGCGTTTCTTTAGGATTGCCGCCAAAATTAAAGCGATAATCGCATAAAAGATCAAACCGAAGGCAAAGTTTTTCAGCTGACCGCCGATGGTAAACGACGCGGCTGTGTTGTTGCGAATTTCATCCAAAGTAGCAGGAGGCAGCGCGTCTGCATCCTGGCCGAAGCTTTCCATCATCTCCAAAGATTTGTCAAAAGCGATGTCGGTCAAGACCTGAGGAAGCGATGGGTCGATCACGTGAAAAAGGAGTACTTGACCGATTAGGGACACAATTCCAGAAATCAACATGGCTATGAAGCTGAAATTAAATGCTGTCCCAAAGCTCATGTAGCCGCCGATTTCTTCACGGTATTGTTTGCCAAAATAAATGATCAACCCGAAGAAGACCACGATAGAAATCAATAACATCCACATAGATGCCAGTAAACTGGAATCAATAAAATACGCTATATAAGTAATGGCCAATGCCACCAGACCTATGGTAAGTCCTGGCTTAATCGCTGCTTGAAGGGGTGTTTGTTGCTCTTCCATGAGAAAATCAGTTAGGGTTTTTCCTGAAAATAATGGAAATAATAATGCTAAAAAACATTCCAGGGACGATTTTCCAAAGTCCATCGTTCAAAGCAACATCCCAGGGGGACATCCCATTCAAATTTTCCTCGGTAGCTGAAAAGGACTTTTCTCCTAACTGAGACACGATGGCCTCTCTATTTCCAAGCAAAACACGGAGCTTACTTTCCTTAATCGTTTCAAATAGTTCAGGCGATAAACACAGAATCACCCAAATACCAAGCGCTGACAAAACCCCAAGTAAAGTATAGGTCACAAATCCGACAGTCATCCCTTCAGAAAAGGAAAGAAAACCGGCGTTAGCATAATCCTTAAAATATTTAATCGAAAGAAATACTGCTACCGGAACCAAAACGTAGCCGAAAAGCAAGTTTAAGTTCGTAGGATCATGATACAAAAAGGAAAGACTGTAAAAGGAGATTATGCTCAAAACACCTCCCAGGGCTCCAAATTGATAGGCAGACGTAAAATATTTAGTCATCCGTCTTGATCAATTGGCCTTTTTGGAAAACATATTTGACTTTACCAATAAGCTCTGTTCCAAACCAAGGATTGTTAGCGGACAGTGACTTGTTTGACTTCTCATCGAAAACCCATTTTTCTGTAGGATCAAAAATAGTCCAAGTCGGATTTGAAGTAGAAAGGATGCGTTCGGGCCCATTGGTTATCTTCTCGATTAACAGTTCCCAGGGCAGCTCCTCGGATAGCTGAACCAAGGCCGGAAGGAAAGTCTGCAACCCCGCCATCCCAAAAGCTGCCAAGTCAAACTCCGCAAACTTCGAATCAAAATCCTGAGGCTGATGATTGGAAACAATCGCATTGATGGTACCATCTTTAAGTCCTTCGATCAATGCTGCCTTGTCTTCCTCGCCTCGGAATGGAGGTTTTACCTTATAGTTGGGTTCAAAAGTCACTAAATCAGCGTCCGAAAACACCAACTGATAAATCGACACGTCTGCGGTCACTGCTAGTCCCTGTGCTTTGGCTTCCCGAATCAGAGCTACCCCTTTGGCAGTATTCACAGTTTGAAAATGGACCCGACCGCCTGCATATTTCAAAATCTCTAGATTCCGCTGGATGGAGACATCTTCTGCAAGGTTCGGAATTCCTTTCATCCCCAATTTGGTAGAAATCAAGCCTTCGTGCATCTGTCCAAATATTGCCAACAACGGGTCGTAGGCATGATCAAACAATACCCCGTCAAACTTTTGGAGGTATTGCAAAATCTTCATGTATCGGTCAGAATTCGCCAAGGTTTTAATCCCATCTCCAAAAAAGCGAAGTCCGGATTGAAAATGCATGTCCAAAATCTCGGTGAGTTCTTCTCCCAGGGCACTCTTCGTGACTGCGCCCATGACATGCAACTGAACACTGTATTTCTTTGCCTTGGTCAACAAAAAATCAACCTCACTTTTGGATTGGATGACGGGTTCTGTGTTCGGCAAGACTAAAGCTTGCGCAAAACCTGAAGCCGTCAAGGATTGGCACAGACTCTCGACTGTCTCACGATACTCTTGACCGGGTTCTCCTAAGCCGCACCGGAGATCGATCCAGCCTTTGGATGCTAAAAACGAGGAAGCGTCTATGGTATCCGCGAACTTCTCTGATCCTGAATCCAAAACCTCTGCGATCGCTTCATTCTCGAAAGTGTAATCTTTGGGTTCCAAAATTGCCCCATCCTGAATCAATCTAAGGCCCTTCAGTAGTACAGTCATCAATTAGAGTTTTGCTGCAAAAGTGCAACATTAATGGATAAAAAGAAAAGTGATCTTGACAAAAGCAGGGCATAATGGAAGCTTCAGCGGCTAGTATTTGGCAGCGAGATCAATTCAGTACTGGACATCTTAGGCCTTATAGCTTGAATTATGAGTCTAAATCAATTTGGCTGACGCTCTAAACGCAAAAAGCCCATTGGAGTGAACCAAAGGGCTTTGAATAATGTGGCGGCGACCTACTCTCCCGGGTGTAACCCCAGTA
>NZ_BAAAFI010000047.1:0-209163 GCF_039523455.1 Algoriphagus jejuensis
GATTTTGAACGAAAGTCAACAAAAACTAGCAAAAATGTTCAATTTTTGATTTTGGGTGTCCCAGCGTCGAAGTCAGGAAAAAAGGGTTGTCGCTTGACAACCCTTTTCTCGTTCAGGTCAGGTCGGAAATTTCATCCCCGACAATCATTTTTTTTGGCAGCGGGATTGGTCATTACCAAGCCGAATCTTCCCCCAATTGATGAATGGTATTTTGAACTAATCCCTCCACGGTACTTCCCTCCTTATTCTTGATCTCGTATTGGATTTCCATCCCCCAAGTTGGCTTGATGTCAGGGATGGTTAGCTTGATCGTCTTTTTGTCTTTATCCAATTCCGCTTTCGTCACTGTCAAGGTTTGCTCATTGTAGTGTTTCGAACCATATTTTCTGGAGCGCAGAAGATCCCACGTCTTCACGGTATAGTGGGAAATATCCTGTACACTGCCAGCGTCAAGCAGGTCTGTAAAACTCAATTTCATCCCGTATTTGGTTGCATGGATACCAACCGGAATTGTCATTGGCTTTTCCACTTTTCTAATCCGGTAGAGTCCCCCCAGCTGAGGCTGAGTGGATCCCCAAGCCGACAAGCCGCAAAGGTACAATTGCCCATCTCCCGGATTGAATCGACCACGCATCACTCCGGTAGAAAATCTCGGGACCGGCAGTTCAAAAATCCCACCTTGCACCTGATCTCCCAATTTCTCAAAGGGGACGACGAAAACTTTTCCATAGCCATAGGACAGATTTAGAAGCTTTCCGTTCAGCGCTCCCCATTTTTTACTATCCACCCACAGAAGTTCTGAGGGAGACTGATCCCGGTCTCTTTCCACCCAAACCAAAGGCTGTTCCATGCCGCTTTCCGTGCTGTCTGTCGGAGGATTGTAACCAAACATATTCCCATAAAAACCACCCTTTTTCACCCAATTGATCCGGTTCATGGGATTCCAGTGACCTTCTTGGTCAGTCACGATGAAGGTCCCGTCCGGATTGATGCAGACGCCGTTTGCTGCCCGAAATCCGGTCGCTATGATCTCTGTCTTTAGGCCATCCTTGGACACCTTAATCAAGGTCCCATGTTGCGGCACCAAAGCTTCCCGGGCATGTCTGGCGCTTTTAGCATAGTAGAAATTGCCTTCCTTATCAACCTGAAGGCCCATGGCAAACTCATGAAAGTGATCGGTCACCTGATGGTCATTGTTGAAGCTTTCGTAAAAATCGGTTTCATTGTCCCCGTTGAAATCATGCAACTTCACCAGCTGATCTCTGCAGATGACGAAGATCTCTTCATCGATCACCTTGATTCCCAGAGGCTGAAACATTCCCGATGCAATCCGCTGCCAAGAAAGTTTTCCCGTGTTTTCCGTGAAGCCTTCTACCAGCCATACATCTCCGTCTGTGGAGCAGATCACTCCCTTGTTTGTATCCTTGTAGAAATCAAGTCCGCTCAACCTGAATTGATTTTTCCAGGGGCTGTCAAAAGGCGGATTCATGATATCCACCTGAAAAGGCCCGTCCTGTGTACCTTGCGTTATCTCGGACGTTAATCTCTGCGGATATCTGGCTGGCGCTCCTTTGGTCAGGAGCTCCAGAGATTCCGGGGCACTTGAAGTCTGGGCATAGGTTTGCAAACCGGTCATGCCGGGTTTCCCCATGAGCAGCTTGATCTTTGCGGCTTGAGACGGTGCCACTTCCATTACAACAAAACCACCCTGCTCTTTCAAAACAGCTCCCTCTCCCACGAGCGCAACTGATGTACCCTTGGGGGCAACTCGCATCTTCAGCGGCTTATCCGATGGAGAGATATTCAAAGTCCTGGTGAAGACAGGTTGATCTGCCGTGGTCTCCAGTCCAAATGTCTCCAGAATTCGAGATTTCCCGACCGTGTAGGATACGATGACCCGATCATTAAACTGGTAGAGCCCTTTGTAATGGGCCCATTCTCGAGGCAGAGGACCAAACCTCCTTTTATCTCTTGCCATGAACCGGGGGTCTTCAAAGCTGCCGGTCGCGGGATTTGCCCAAGCAGGAACTACAGGATTTTCAAAATGAAGATCGCCCACTGTTCGGGGAGAGATATTGTGTTTCCCATTGAATAAAATGGCTTCCCAATCGATAAAGCCCTCACCGGTCCAGGCGCCTGCGACTCTTAAAAGGTCATGATCAAAAATCATCCATGCATTCCCTGCAGCAACTCCGCCTTCACCTTGGTCAAGCCGTACAGCTATCCCTTTGTAAGCAAAGTTGTTATTAACAAAATTCTCATCCTTCAAAGGCTGAACCGGGCCGGTGGACCGTTCTCTTTCGGGAGCCCCAATCCCCACCAGCTCGTAGGTATTTATCAAAAAGTTGCCGTAGTCCATCTCCGCCCATGGCTTGAATTCTTTGGGTTCTGGGCCTTTGGTTGAACCTGTAGGCAAGCCGGCCAGATAAGCAGAGTCTATGTCAAAGTATTGTTCAGGATTGTCTTTTTGCAAAAAAGTTTCCCGCAGGTAGTTGATGATATCGTACTTCTCCACCGGGGTGAGATTGACCTGTGGAGGCATGGAGCCGTATCCTCTAGTCAGGGTTTGGTAGATCGAGTAAGGGTCTTTTCCGACTTTGAAGGTGTCTTCCCAGAATTTAAAAGCCGTCGGGATGGAACCTACCTGCTCAGGATTTCCATGACAATTGAAGCAGACGTTATTGTAGATGTGCTCTCCCGTGCGGATGGATTCTCCATGCCGATCGCCCAACGCATTAATCAATCCGCTGTGGTCAATGTTCTTTTCGTAATCAGGCAAGTCGGATTCCTGAAGGGTGAAACTTACGTTTGCTTCGGCCCCGTCTTGTTTTGCAGGACCACATCCATACACGACAGCCAAGACGAGAAGGGATTTTAAACCAAGTAGGATTTTATTCATATTCTGGTGAAAATAAACGATAGGCAGGGTTAGATATTTTTAGAAAGCGGTGGCAAAGTTCGGTTCAGCGATCAATTGGGAAGTCTTCCCCACCAAGGTCCTTCGTCCCGAATATCGAGCCAAAGTTGCTGCATCTTGGGGATTAGCATCATGAGCGTGTCCGATTCTGTTTGGGCCAGATCAGTGGTTTGCGCCAGATCGTTTTTGATGTTATACAGTTCAAATGTGGTGGGGACCGAGGTCTTGAGCCAATCGACTTGTTTCGTTTTGCTGTCCGTCATTTGCTTGTTGAAATCTTCCCAAGTAGGGCCCAGATTGCCGATCAGCACATAGTCTCCATAGCGCATTGCCATGTTTGATATACCCGGCAGATGCGGATAGTTTACAGGAAAAAACCACATCGGTGGGATTGCCCTTTCATAGTCTGTATTGAGAAAAGCGCCAAACGCATCCGTTCCATCGATTGGTCTGTCTTCGGGCACGCGGGCTCCAGCGAGTTTGGCTATCGTGGGGAGAAAATCAGTTCCGTTGAATAGTTGATCGCTCACTGTGCCAGCCGGAATGTGTCCCGGCCATCTAGCGATACCGGGAACCCGATGTCCGCCTTCGTACGGAAATCGTTTCATTCCACGCAGTTCTCCCGGAGTTCCAAAGCTTTTGTCCCGGCTATTGTCTTCCCATTCTCCACCGGATTCTCCAAATATGACAGGCACTTCAGGGCCATTGTCGCTCGTGAAAATCACCAATGTATTATCCTTCAGCCCTTCCTTTTCCAAGAAAGCCATCAATCTCCCAAAGCTGTCATCCATCTGGGTTACGGTGCCGTAGTATTCCTTTTGAAAAGCCGAAATATCCTTGTCAGGGCGGCTGTATCCGCCATATTTCGTCGCTTCAGCTTTTTTGATCACTTCAGGGCCGTCATAGAGCTGCGCAAAGTTTGTCGGTGGATCGATTGGTGTATGGGGTTCGTTGGTAGCGATGATCATGAAAAAGGGTTTGTCGTCATCTCGCTTAGTGGCGATCCAGTCAGCAGCATCATTGGAAATGATATCCACATACCATCCTTCCAAGACTCCGGTCGGTTGACCGTTGCGCATAAATTTCGCAGGGTTCTTTGGTCCGGTTTGAAAGGCATTCACTGAGGTAGCCAGGGAATAGTCAAAGCCCATGTCATTGACAGAAACTTCGGTTGGTGACTCGAGCTTGGAGAGGTGCCACTTTCCAAAAAAAGCGGTTTCATAGCCCACTTCCTTCAGCAGCTGAGGCAGAGTGACTTCATACTTTTGCAGCGTGGTGCCAAAGAATCCGGCAATGGCGTAGTAGCCACTTCGGTAGGCATTTCTACCAGTGAGGATGGAAGCTCTCGAGGGTGAGCAAACCGTCGCTGCAGAGTGCATGTCAAGCATTCTAACTCCTTCTTTCGCGAACTGATCCAAATTTGGGGTTTTGATTATCGGATTGCCATAGCTCGCAAGATCCCCATATCCCAAATCATCGGTAAGGAAGATGATGACATTCGGTCTTGGTGCTCCTTCGGATTTCTGCTGAGCGGATGAGGAAACCGTGGACAAACAACACAGAACCACTAGCAAGAGCAGCTGAGAGATCCCGTTGGAGCTGTTTTTTGGAGAATGTATTTTCAATAGATTCATTGATCAGTCGGATAGTAATGTCGCATCGAATTGCCTGTATTCAATCGCAATAGCTATAAGATTTAGTGAAAAAAAGAAGAAATTGTGTCTTTTTGTGATGAGATGAAGTAAACGCTGTTCGAAGGATATATTGCTTTTTCCGAGTCAGGGGCCGCAGTGTCAGCAATCGTTAGTTGGACGACAACATGATTTTCTCCTGTCTGACGACGATCGGCACATAGCCGATCTCCATTCCCGCAGGAGGGCTCACGATCAAAACCGGATCGATGCCGACTAGCTTGCCTGTACTCGGTGGAGCCATGTATTCCTGATCGATCGTCCAGTTTTTGTGGATTTGTTCGACAAATTTCTGAAGCATATCTTTTTCCTTGTCACTCCATCCGAATTGTTGGAAAGCAGGCTGATCGATAAATCGGTACCACTTGTAGGTGACTGTTGAGCCGTCTTTCAGCAGTGCTGTAAAAGCCTGGGAAGCGGGTCCGGGACTTGCCCAAGCACCGGTGGATGGGGAGGAGTAAGGAAGGCTTTTGTCGATGACAAAATCTCCTTCGACGATCTCGTTTCCATCTCTCCAGTTGACGTAGTGGCTTTCCGTTCCCGCTTTGGCAAATTCCATTTTTTTCAGTTTTTCCGGAACATCTTTGGCGTTCACAGCGACCCGCTGATCACCGACTTGCTTGTAGTATTGGGGCAGGAGGCCTTCTTTGGAAATCGCATTTTTCTGCCACTGTAGCCCAAACGCATTACTTTCTGTGATTACAGTTTCGAGGACATTATCCAGACCGGTAAGTTTTTTTCCTCCGTTATTTAAACCAGCCCCTTGGTCAAGCGAAAGCGGCTTAGGCGTAAGGTCTGGCTTCCATGCGTATGTTTCGTCAAATTTCCCCGAATAGGACTTGCCACTTTTTTTCCAGTCCAAGAGATAATTGAACAGGGCGTCTTTAGAATAATAGGTCACATCCTGGACTAGGATTGACTGACCTTGTTCATTCACGGGAAATTGAAGTTGGGGGATTTTAATAAAGAGATCTCCGTTTTTGTCTATCATTTCGAAGGACGGTACGGTGTTGATTTCCATTGCGCCACCACCGCCCATGGTTCCTTCTCGGGCATCTAAGCCCATTCCTTCGATCGCTTTATAGTCTTTGGAAAGTCTGCTCCACATCTCAGGGATATAGAAAGCGACCGGTCCTTTGAAGTTTTCAGAATTTAGAAAGAGCGTCCAACTCTGGTCTCCGGTGGGAGTAGGAATGGCCTTTGCCTCGGTAAGCGGTAGCATCATGTGGGTGTACCCCAGAAATCTACCTTCCAGATCTCCTTCAAAAGTAATCCCGTCTGGTGGTACGACTAGCCTGTTGCTGAGCTGGGCAATTCCCATCTGATCATCCGGCAATGCTTCGGCTCGGTAAAAGAACGGCCAGCCCGCAGACGCAATTTCAGAATTGTAGCAGTCGGCGACTCCATTCATGCTGAACTTCGGAGAGCCGTAGTGGTACCGGTTTCCTCGCCAGTATCCGAGGCCACCTTCTTGGGTTTGAAATACGCTAGACCAAGTGGGGCCTCTCGGCGCCCAAGTTCGAGCGATGGTTCCCTCTGGACAGCAGGGGATGTCTTTGTTGTCGGGATTGTCTGGGGTGATCCAGTTGCCAGGCAGGCCGATTTGAAATCCAGCCAAGGGCTGTTCCACCAGCGGCCAAACTGCGGTATAGAAGCCTATACCAGCACCAAATCCCGCAGGACGCTTTATTGAACTGTAACCGATATATCCATGAAGGCCTTTGGAATTAGCTTTGATCTGTTCCGAATCATCAGCATTACCTTTCTTGATGGTCGTACATTTCATGGTGACAAGACCGATGGCTAGGAATGCTACGAAGTAAATAGCGTTACGCATAAGCAGGGGAATAGTGTGTATTAGCAGAAATCAGGAATCTTTTAAGTGAAAAAAACCATCGGAGGTGTACCTCCGATGGTTCGGGGAAACAATTAATACACCCCCTCACGAGTATCCCACCAGATTTGATCGCCATAGAAGATATCTACTTGGACGACATTGTCTGGAAAGCTTTCGTTGAAAGCGACTTCATTGGCTGGATAGGACATTCTAAACGGAGGCCGGTTGTGATTGCTCGCATAATCATTGGATACATTGACCAGCATAGGCACGTCTGTTCTTCTGACTTCAGCCCAAGCTTCGACACTTTGCTTGTATAGGCCGATCCAGTTTTGCAATCTGATTTTCTCCAGATTTGATTTAGTTCCAGAACCCCAAGCTACATCGGTACCCATTAAATAGGTGTCGATTCCTGCTTGAGAAATACTATTTTCCTGCATCGCGGTAGTGATTCCCTTTGTATAATATTCCTGTGCATTTCCTCCGCTTACCAAGCCCCTTTCGGCAGCTTCAGCTTTGATAAACCAAACCTGTGAGGCATTCATAAAGGGGGAAAAGCCTTTGTCATCGTACCCAAAGCGATTTCCAATATGTGAGACGTTAGCGTTGGTATTCAGCGGAAAACCTGTTTGTCCGATTCCCATCTTATAGCCATTGTAAAAACCGTTTTGATTTTTGTCGGCATAGACAGGAAGTCGCGGGTCATTCATTTCAACCAACAAGTTGATCATATCGTAGTTTGTTCTATATCCGTCCTGCTTATTGGTAGGTACCCCAAGTCTTGCCCGCCAAGGCTCGATATTATTGGTAGCTATGCCGGGCCAGTTCATGTAAGCGTTGTCAATATTTGCCTCAATCACCGGATAGGTAGCCGGATCACCCAGAATCTGGGAGATCACCGGAGCAGCCGCTTGTGGATCTACGACAGACATCCGCATGGCCACCCGTAGTCTCAGAGAGTTGGCGAATTTTTTCCACTTGCTGACGTTGCCGGCATAGATGAAGTCTCCCACTCCGATGGTTCCGACGTTGGCATTTAGAAGGGTGTTGGCTTCTGCCAACTCGCTCAAAATCTGAGTATAGACTTCTTTATGGGTGTCGAAAACCGGGTTTAGAATGCCTTCTTGCTCAAGAAGAAATGCCTGTGAATAAGGTATGTCTCCCCACATATCGGAAGTCTGTTGCGCAGTGAAAGCCTTCATAATCAGAGAGACTGCGGCAAGATTGGTATTGCCAGCTTCAAGCGCTGTTTTTCTGGAATCTTCAAAGTAGGCCATCGCCCGGAAAAGGTTGTCCCATTGATCACTGTTGATTCCCACTCTAAACTCGTAATCTCCCGCGCCGATGGCGGCGGTTTGTCCAGACCAAGTGCCGGCATAGTAGATACCTATCCGTTCTCCAAACAACTGCCCTGCCACAACGGTTAGACCTGCTCCAAACACATTGGACGGCGGCACGGCAGAAGGTTGGTTCGGGTTAATATTCATCTCACTCCAATCCTCGGTGCAGGACAGGGAAGTGCAAAGCATGCAAATCACCAATATCCCGCTGATCTTATTTATTAGTATATTTTTCATATTTGAAACCATCTAAGGTTAATACTATTGTTCGAAGTTTTTCTGATTTTCAATGATTCTGCAACTGATCAGGTACTAGAAATTTAGCCTGAGGTTGAATCCGTAGGATCTTGATGTCGGAGCCATGAAATTTTCAAAGCCGGTTCCGTTTTCTCCTCCCCCCATTTGGGATGCTGCCTCAGGGTCTAGTCCAAGTTCCTTAGCTTTTTCGCTTCGGTGAATAATCGCCAAGTTTCTTCCAAATGCAGAGACTGCGACGTTTTGCAATTTCCCGACACTGAAGGTGTAACCCAAGGTCAATTCACGCAGCTTCAAATAGGATCCGTCAATGATTGAGTATTCGTGATTGTTCCAAACCCATGATCCGTTGTAGTAGTCTTGTGCACCAATCCTTACATCGTTTGGAGAACCATCACCTTTGACACCGTCAACGATGATTCCTTCTTCTCTCACGTTGTTTTGAATCGTGTTCGTAAAGGCACCGGTTGGGTAGGAATGCCAGTAGGTACCGCTGAAGAAGTCACCGCCTTTGCGCCAATCGAGCAAAGCTCCTACGCTGATTCTCTTGTACGTAAAGGTGTTTTGAAGGCCTCCGATCCACTTAGGCGTCACATTGCCAAGGATTTGCTGCTGACTGGTCGTCATTGGTGTCCCGTTGGCAGCGATCATTATTTCGCCGTTTTCATTTCTTACATAGGGTAGGCCACTGATATCACCCCATGGTTGTCCTGGTGTACCGACTAGTCTCGCACCTCCGAATCCGGAGTTGATGGTGATACTTTCTAATCCTCCATAGAGCTCCACTACTGTGCTGTTGTTTTTCGCCCAGTTGAGCGTTGCATTCCATCTAAAATCGCCTTTTTCCATGACCGATGCTCTTAAGATGAGTTCGATCCCATTGTTTTCGATTTTCGCAGCGTTGATCAATTGAGACGCAAATCCAGTAGACCGTGCGGTGGGGACATTGAGGATCATGTCCTCAGTGACCTGTTTGTAATACGTCGCATCGAGGGATAGCCTGTCGCTAAAGAATCTGAAATCAGCTCCTATTTCCGTAGATGTAGTCATCTCAGGTTTTAGGTTGGCAGGCGGTTTCACAGCCGATGGATTGAAAAGTGCAATGTTGTTGTAATAGCTCGTGCTGTAGGTTCCCATGAGTTGATAAGGATCCGTATCCGAACCTACTTGTGCTACACTGGCTCTCAATTGCAAATGACTGAAGTTTTTGGTTTTGATATCCAATGCGTCTGTCAATGTAAGGGAAACGTTTCCAGAGGGATAGAAATAGGATCGGTTTTCCTCCGGCAGCGTAGAACTCCAGTCATTTCTGCCAGTTACACCGACATAGAGATATCCTTTGTAACCCACGCTGGCTGAGGAGTAAATACTCATATTTTCCTTCTGACTGTCGTACATGCCAGTGCCAGGCGTGCCCTTGACGTTGCCGATATTGAATAGATCGGGTACGTTCAAATCGGGCGCGCTTAGCGTCATGCTGCTGTATTTGTTCTGACGAAAATTCCCTCCAACTAGGGCGATGAGGGCAAAGTCGCTTCCAAATTCTTTGTTTATATCCAATCTGAAATCGGTGTTGAATTCCTGTCTGCTTAGATCAGTCTGGGAAAATTGCCCTCCTCTTGCGTTGTTGATGTTTGCACGTGTACGTGACATGGTAATTGATTTTCGGAATTCATCGTAGTAGTCAAGTCCGGCGATGAGATTTGCCGAGAGCCAATCGTTGATGTGGTAGGCTGCATTTACATTTCCGTAAAAACGCTCTCTGTTGAGAGAATTGGTTTGGATTAAATCATAGTAGAAGTTGTTCTCATTCCGATTGTATCCACTTCCCATTTCGTTTTCGAATTCGTCATATACCTTTTTGACTTCATCCAACGGGATATTTCTGAAAGCACCCCAAGCCATTTTTGTCATTGAACCATAGGATACCACCGGCATATTGTCACTGTGTCGATTGACATAGTTGAAGTTGGTTCCTATTGTTAAGCGTTCGTGGGGTGTCAGGGTGAGGTTTGCATTTAAGGTATTGACCGTCTGGTCTGTGTTGAAAAAGTTACCCTCCATTTTTCGGTTGGAGAAAGCAACTCTTCCGTAGGCTTCTTTTCCTCTTGCTGTCACGGCAATTTGATTGATAAAATTAGTGGCCGTCTGGAAGTAGTTGTCTTTGATGTTGTCCGGATTGGATTCCCAAGGACTATTTGGGCCTTTGATCCACTGATCAAGCAAAAGACCGGAATCAAATCTCGGACCCCAAGCCTGCCCGTTTTCGTTTACGCCACCGCCGATGCCATTTACATAATTATAGCCGAACTGCTTGGCGTATTCGTTATAGGTGAGCGTCGACGTCGGGTTGCGTTCAAGATACTGCTGCCAATCGTATTCAGCTCCTCGACTTCCTATGCCGTATTCATTCTGGAAATTCATAAAGTAGCTGGGAACGTCAAATACCATCGAAGTATTGAACTCCACGCCTAGTCCTTGTTTTGCTTTTTTGCCTTTTTTGGTTTCAATCAAAATAACACCGTTGGCAGCGCGGTTTCCATAGAGTGCCGCGGCATTTGCGCCTTTAAGTACAGTCAGGGATTCGATGCTCTCGGGGTCGATGTCCGCAGCGGCATTACCATAGTCCAAGCCTCCAGAGCCACCGAGGTTGGTGGAGGTGTTGTCGATTGGTATGCCGTCCACTACAAAGAGGGGTTGATTGCCTGCAAATGATGCATTTCCCCGAATGATAATTCTGGAGGAGGCTCCGATTTGAGAGCCACTGCTGGTAACCTGAACTCCCGCAACTTTACCACTCAAGGCATTGACGATGTTATTGTCCTGCGTCGTAATGAGCTCGTCGGCCTTTAGAGCCTGAACCGTGTACCCCAGTTCTTTCCTTTCTCGCTGGACGCCCAGAGCGGTGACGACCACTTCGTCCAAGTTTTGCGAATCTTCCCTCAATACGATGCGGATTGTACTTTGAGATCCGATCTCGATTTCCTGCGTGAGGTAACCTATATAAGAGAATGAAAGATGGGTTGAACCCTGTGGTACGGTGATGTCAAACTTCCCGTCGATGTCAGTAACTGTCCCACTGGTCGTGCCGGCAACCAATACAGTAACTCCGGGGAGCGATAGCCCCGACTCATCCTCGACGGTTCCCGAAATCCTGCTTTGAGCAAATCCATCCAGGATGGATACTCCAAACAAAAAGACTGCTACCAAAAAGGTGAACAACTTTTTGTGTTGCAAAGGTGTAGTAATTGATTTCATATAGATTTGGTTAAAAACGATGGATAGGTTAAAGTTAAGATTCTCAAATCCTCTATATATCCGTCATTTTGCCCAAAAAATGCAATATGTTAACAGTGACTACACAACCTGAAAGATAAAACAACAACTAACAACTTCTAAAAATCAATATATTGAAAAACTAAGTAAATATAAAACACATCTTATTAGTTATAAAATCGCTTCTCCATACAGATATTTGTCGATCCGAGCTCGGACCACGCAGCTCGAATAGTAGACTCGAACTTATGAGGTCAATCTACAATAGACAAAAAGGTTTCTTTTGATGATGGCTATTACTACTCGTAGGAGGGCATATTGACCTTTCTATTTATGTAATGAGAACTACGATGAAGTCACCAAAGACACCTTAACTATTTCTTTTCCATCCAACTCAATTGCGGCCAGACCGAAGGTCCGTCATTCTTCTGAGGAGCTCCTTTTGTGCTTCTGCCATCAGTGACAATCTTGGCAAGTTCCAGTCGATATTGCTCCAACAACGCGGCTTCCTCAGTCTCCAGATTGTGCTCCTCTCCGATATCGGTGGACAGGTTGTACAACTGGAACGGTGGCAAAGTTTTAATCACGTCATCATTAGGCGTTGGGTAGCTCCAGCCTCCTGACCCAGGGCAGAAGATCGCTTTGTAGTCTCCTTTGCGGTAAGCAAATGAACCGTTGATGGAATGATGCACAATACTCTCTCTCGTAGCCTCTTTGGTAGGCAAACCGAGCGCGGCAGAGAAACTAAAGCTATCCTCCGCAAAGTTATCTTCTACTTTTTGGTCAAGAACATCAGCTACGGTAGCAAAAAAATCGGTCGTACAGACCAACTGATCGGAAGTGGAAGCCTTCACTTTTGCCGGCCATCGGACTATGAACGGCACCCGATGCCCGCCTTCGAAGATATCTGCTTTATGGCCTCGGAATACATAGCTGGGATCATGCCCTTTGGTCGCCAGCTGTTCGAAGTTTGCCTGGTTGGAACATCCATTATCGCTGGTAAAGATCAAAATCGTGTTGTCGGCAATGCCGTTTTCTTCCAGTGACTTCATCACTTCACCCACTACCCAATCCACCATCAACACAAAGTCCCCGTAAGGATTGTCCAATCCACTTTTCCCCTGAAAATCTGACGTGGGCAAGATCGGCGTATGTGGTGCAGGCAGTGGCATGTAGATGAAAAACGGCTGATCTCCTTTGGCATTTTCACTGATAAACTGCACCGTTTTGCTCGTGATATCAGGCAAGACCTGCTCATGGTCAAAGTCATCGGAAGTCGGACCCTTGCGCCACATCTTTTGACCCGTATTCTGGGTGAATTTGGTGGGAACCATGGTCGGCTCGTCATTTTCCACCCAGACATAAGGAGCCATATCCAGCGAGCCGCTAAACCCAAACCAATAATCAAAGCCCCTTGTAGTAGGGCCATTTTTTATTTTTTCTGAAAAATTCACCAGACTATCGCCTGCCTCGATATTATCCCAATCCCAGCCCAAGTGCCACTTTCCTATACCCGCGGTCTTGTAACCTTCGGCTTGCAAAAATGAGCCGATGGTGACTCGATCTTCGGCGATGAGTGCTTCACTGTAGCCATAGAGGACGTGTTGTTTGAGCGTAGATCGCCAATTATACCTTCCGGTGAGTATGCCGTAGCGAGTGGGAGTACACACTGCACTGCTCGTGTGCGCGTCAGTAAACTTCACTCCCTTGGAGGCGAGTCGATCAATGTTTTTGGTTTGAATCTTCGAATGCTCATTGTAAGCAGAGACATCGCCATAGCCCATATCGTCGGCGAGTATAAAAATGATGTTAGGCCTGTTTTGCTCCTTCTTGGGGACATTTTGGCCGAAACTGCCTGTGGCCAGACTCATCACACAGAGTAGCATTGGCAAAATTCTATTCAACTTAAGATTCCTCATTGGTTATTGGTTTAATGTAAAAACTCCAAATATTTTAGACGTAAATCCGCTACGCTGACAGCGAAGGGCCAAAAACATTGGCGGATCTGGTTAACTCAAGATTCAGGACGCTTCGGTCATCGGTCTTCCGTCCGGATGAGCAAAGAAATATCGGATCCGGCTAGCTTGCGGATCATCAGTTGTTTTAAAACTCACTTCTTTCCATCCAAATCTACTTTTTGAGTACCCTGCAAAGCCTTATCCGCATCGGTTTCAATGGCGTTGGGCACATGCTGATTTTGGTTGGTACTTATCTTAAAAGCCCAGGCATAGCTGCTTTTCCCCAGATTCGCGGGAGTGTCGATCTCCAATCCCCCGGCTGTCATCTTCCAGTGGACTTCATCCTCAGAACCAAGCAGGGAAACCGCCAGAACATCGGCATCTCCCCACCCTTTAGTCCCCTCGATCAGCAATTTTCCTCCAGGTTTATTCATGGCGATGGAAAACAGATCCTTGCCTTTGGTGGTGAAGGAAATATTGCCCTTTTCCTGATGATCTTGCTTCCAATACCTCGTGCCATAGATCGCTTCCCCATTTATTTTCAACCAATTTCCCATCTCACGTAGTCGCTCCACCTGTTCTTCAGGAATCGTCCCGTCAGCACGTGGGCCGATGTTGATCAAGAAATTCCCATTGCGGGACACGACCTCTATCATCTCATGGATCACATCACTGGTAGATTTGTAAGTATCATTTTGCAAATAGCCAAAAGACGTCCCAAAAGTCGTACAGCTCTGCCACTTAGGTCCGATGACGCTTAGTCTCAGGTTGTCCTTTTCCAGGCTCCCCACGCCAGCTGGCCAGTTTCTGTTTCCGCCTTTGTTATTCAAATACACTTCCTGACCATTTCTAGCCCCATTATTCATAAAATCAGTAATCATCAACCTATACTGATCGTAGAAATATTGGATCTCCGGCCTAAAGCCTGTCTCGGGATTATTCCCGTCCCGGGTGAAGATGGGAACATCATCTATCCATAGAAAATCCGGTTCGTACTTCGCCTGAATCTCCTTCCATCTCGCCACATAGTCGTCTACGAATTCCTTGGAGTACTCAAAAGGCCCATAGAGTGAGGCCGCTTCCGGAACCCTGCGGATCTCTTCCGCAATTGCAGTCTGTGGTTCCCCATGAACTGTGAACTGCTCCTTGGCAAAAAATCCCGTGTGCCGCTCCCGGTGATAAGAAGGCGCATATTTCAATCCCTGTTTCCGCACGGCAGCACCAAGCTCTCCGACCAAGTCCCTCTTGGGGCCCATATCCACCGCATTCCAGGGATTTATATCAGAATCCCAATTGGAGAAGCCATCGTGATGCTCCGCTGTAAGCACCACATATTTCACCCCCACCTCGGCAAAAAGTGCTGCCCACTCCTCCGGATTCCACTTTTCAGCCTTGAATTCCGGGATGATGTCTTTATAGCCAAATTCCGGTGGATGGGCTCCCCAGCGCTCTTCCATATAAGGGAAGTAATGGACGGAATCGGCATACAACATCTTGGGGACGTGTTCAGCGTATCCACGCCCTTCCTTTCGGTAGCCGATCACGCTATAAGGCCCCCAGTGGATGAACAGGCCAATCTTACCATCGTCAAACCAGGCTGGAATGGGCATTTGCTGCAAAGCTTCCCAGCTGCCATCGTATGGTACAGCCAGATTTTCTTGAGCTTGCTCATCGGAACTTGTTTTCCCAGTGCAGGAAAAAGCAAGCCAAGCCATTAAAAGCAATCCTGCGGGTATTCTATAATTTTTCAAGTGTAAAAATTTAAGTTATGTTATCTGCTTTTATCTATAACTGATCTTTGGGTTAATCCCGGGTCACCATGCTTCCCCACCATTTGTTATTATCAGGATCAAATTCCTTCGAAAGTATGTCCAGCCTTTGCTTTTCCAAAGCAGGCATCGTTTCTGTCACCACCTTCCGAAGGTGCTCTTCCTCCTTTGCCTCACTGTATTCGGAGTCTGGAGTCGGATATTTTGCTCCTACTTCAGTCAGATAGGCAAACAATTCCTTGCCCATTTCACGCACTTTCTCAGGATATTTTCCAGCTAAATCTGTGGTTTCCCCGATATCTTGACTGAGGTTATACAGCTCTTTTCTCCCGTCTTCATAGTAGTGAATGAGTTTCCAATCTCCTCTGCGGATAATGGACGAAGGCTCTCCTCCCTGATTTCCATAGTGAGGAAAATGCCAAATGAGCGGTCTCTCAGCGGGCACCTCACCTTTGATCAAGGGCAAAAGACTCATGCCATCGTTGTGCTCCTCAGGCAAAAGGTCTGCTCCCGCCAGATCCAGCAAGGTCGGATAGAAGTCTGTTCCGGAAACCGGAAAATCGATCTGTTCTCCGGGTTTGGACTGTCCCGGAATCTTGATAAAATAAGGCTCCCTGATCCCACCTTCAAACTGATAGCCTTTGCCTGCACGAAGTGGCTTGTTGCTCGTCGAGAAGTTATCTCCGGCAGCGACGCCTCCATTGTCCGACGTGAAGATGACAATGGTATTTTCATCCAATCCCAAGTCGTCCAGAGCTTTCAGTACCACTCCAACCGCCTCATCCATTTGCTCTACTAATCCGGCATAGACAGGATTGTCCTGCACTTGTCGGATGGGCAGGTACTTACCCATGGCGTATCCTTGCTCTGCAATGCCCATCTGCTCCGCTTTGTCACGGTATTTCTTCCATTTATCCTGGCTGGTCTGAATGGGGGAATGTACTGCATAGAAGGACAGGAAGGCGAAGAAAGGTTTTCCCGTCTTAGAAGGATTACTCTCCTTCATGAATTTCACCGTTTCATCTGCCAATCGATGAGACAGATTCTCTCCCGGATTTCTGTTTGGCAAATTGGGATTGTTGTAAGGATCGAAGTAGCCTCCATTAGGTCCGCCCGAAGTCCAACCACCGATATTGATATCAAAGCCATGATCTTCCGGCCAAGAGCCCTTGTCCCCCAAATGCCATTTTCCCGCAAAAAAGGTTTTGTAACCAACCTCCCGTAAAGCTTCGGGCATGGTGACGTATTCGGCTGGCAAATTATGTGTGTACTCTGCGGGAAGGAGTTTACTGAAGCGGTTTCTGGATCGCCAATCTTCTCCAGAGGGAGAGCCAATGTGCACTGTAATATCATGTCTGGCAGGCGTCTTACCAGTCATGATGCTGGCCCGTGAAGGACTGCAAACAGGAGCTGCCGCATAGCCATTGGTAAAGACAGTGCCTTCCCGAGCAATCCTATCAATATTCGGAGTTTCATAGAATTCACTCCCCGTATAGCTCAGGTCCGAATAGCCCAAATCATCAACGAGGATAAAAAGAATGTTGGGTTTGGACTTTTTCTTTTCATTAAGATTAGCAAAGGAAGTATCCATGAACCGCGATGGATCATCCTGCCCCGGCCGCTTCTGTCCAGCATCATAGAATGCCATCTCAAAAACGGAAAAAAGAGCTGCGCCAACTAGAGATAAAAAGGCTATCAACCTGTACTGAATCAACATGTGTTTTTTTTTGTTTGTAAATCTTTTTTCAACTCATTCCAACCTCATCCAAGTCAATTGCGGCCAATCCGACTTGATAAAATCCTGTGGGGCTCCTGGCGTAGATCGGCCATTGGAAATGATCTCGGTGATCTTGGCAGTAAGTGCCTTTACCACCTCTGGATATTGATCATACAGATTTTTCGTCTCACCGGGATCAGCTTCCATGTCATATAGCTCGTAGATTGGTTCACCGTCTTTGGTCTCCACGAAGACCGGCTGCAGGGAACCGCCAGATCCTCTCAGCATATTCAGTTTCCATTTGCCCTCACGGATAGCAAAGTGCCCGGTAACCGAATGATGGATCACTGCGCCCCTATCGGAACCTGCACTTTCTCCAAGCAGCATCGGCAGCAGATTGTAGCTATCTTCTCCAGCATCTTCGGGAAGCGGAACTCCAACGATAGCCGCAATGGTTGCCAGATAGTCTGTTTGGCAAACGGCAATATCCACCTTGCTTCCAGCCTTGATCTTGGCAGGCCAACGCATCAGGTAAGGCACTCGATGTCCGCCTTCATAGATGTCCCGCTTACCCCCTTTGAAGTTAAGATTGCTGTAGTGGTCATACACTTCCTGATGATAGGTATAATTGGTTTCCGCACCGTTGTCTGAGGAGAAAATCACCAGCGTATTGTCGGCAAGACCATTTGCATCCAAGGCATCCAGTATCTGTCCGACCCGGTGGTCCGTCTCCTGCATAAAATCCCCATAGTTACCACAATCGCTGATTCGCCGGAAATCCGGATGGGTGCTGTGCGGCAGATGTGGACTCGTCAGCGGTATATACAGAAAAAACGGTTTACCATTCTTTGACTCCACCGCTGCCTTTTTGATGTAATCTACCGCATGGGACGTGAACGTTTCCAGTACCAGTTCATCGTTGAAAGAGGGCGCCACCTCAATCCAAGTTCCTCCTTCACCTCTCTCCGTCACATAAGGAGGAGTCATCCGGTAATCATTTGGGGTGACACTGTCCCGAAAAGACCTAGGATCGGTGACCGCCTTTTTCTTTGTCCACAAGACGGGCGGATCCAGCACGCGATCATTTTCCAGGTAAGTCAAAACACCATAGTTCATCGATGCCGGGATGCCAAAGAAATAATCGAAGCCGTGATCTATCGGACCTCCCACAAAGGGAGCCGACCAGTCTCTGTCTTTGCCCAGGGTGCCCGCAAAATCCATCTGCAAATGCCACTTGCCAATCATGGCGGTATGGTAGCCATTTTCCTGAAGCAAAGAAGCAATGGTCATTCTTCCCTCCTCGATCAATCCAGGTCCATCTGCTTCCAGCACTCCTTTTTTCAGGGAAGTTCTCCAGCTATACCTTCCGGTGAGAAGGGAATATCTTGAGGGTGTACAGACAGCATCGCTGCTATGCCCGTCGGTAAAAATCACTCCCTCATTTGCGATCTTGTCCATATTAGGCGTGCGGAATTTTGCCGCAGGATTCAAAGCCCCTACATCTCCATAGCCCTGATCATCAGTATAGATGATGATGATATTGGGTTTCTCTGATACCTGCGACATGACAGGAGCGTATGAAAACAACAGCCAAATCAGGACCGTAGCTAGAGCGGATTTATGTTCAATTTTTTTCACTTTTTGTCTTTCTGGTTTTCCCATCAAATTCAGGGTAGAACCAATTAATTGGTAGGAGATCGCTTTGTGAATAATAAGCTATCTGTTTTTGAAATCAAATCAGTCTCTGATAACTGTCTTGATTTGTTTCAACAATTCGATTGACTCCGGGGAAACGGACCCGTCTTCATACATCTCCAGATTTATAGAAAGCGGATATTTATAGGTTTGGGCAAATTGAATCATCTCAGTGAGCTTCTCTACTGAAAACTTTGGACTTTTGATCGGGGAATCAGGTTCTATATGCCCCCAACTCTTTTCAAGGATAAAACAGGAGTGGGCCATTAAACCCTTGTGTTTTCCCGTTGTGAACTTCCCATCTTCGAGTTCAGAATAAGTTTGAAATCCTTCTCCAGCGAAATAATCCTGATAGGGTGTAAGCATGGGCTTAATCCAAGAGTTGTAAGCAATAATTCTTGATGAGTTGCCCGCTTTCGCTGCCTGGGTGATCTCCTTGAAAGGGGCTGATAAAATCCCCGCTTCAGCAGATGACCCATCGAAATGAGTGTTGTAATACCTTTCTCCTCCATCAAACCACCAGCCGTCCAACTTGTCCTTATATCGGAGGCCGATTTCAGAGATAATCTTCATCAGATTATCATAGAGTTCAGTTTTATCGGCATCGAGCCCGCCGACCGCTTCCAACCATTCAATATCCCTGGCGTGGTAACATTTGTACCCGTAATGATAGTAGAAGATAAGCCGGATGCCCTTTTCATGCAGTCGGTCTGCCATCTCTCCCAGTAAATCTCTTTGGGTGGTGCGTCCAGCAATAATTTCGTCCAGAGATTGAATGGGTGCAGAAATATACTGTTCTCCCCAGGTCACAGACCAAAGCACATAAGCTGCCCCTGACTCCTCCACCATACTTACAAATCCATCCAGATCAAAGTCATTAACTTTGTCTTGCCATTTTTTGATAGGGCCTTGAATCGGTGTCGCACGATTTGTACATTGAAACATCAATCCATAACCCGCATTTTTGAACCAATCGGCATCTTGCCTCTGCGCCAAAGCCTCTTTTTCGATCTTTGCTTTAATCGCAGGTCTTGTCAATTCAAGAGAGCCTAGTCGAAAATCAACGGAGGCGGTCACCGATACCAGCAGTGCGTTGTTTCCAGCGTTCAATTTAATTTTACCCAGATTGATCTTATCCCAATTTTCCCCACTTATTACTATCTTCTTATTATCCCCATTGCAGGTAAATACCAATTCGGACCCATCACCAAAAGCAACTACATCTACATCGTATTCACCCGCTGAAGGAGCCGACAAAATCCACTTAACCGTACCGGGTCCAGGTTCTTCAGCGCTCGCCCAGAGATCCATGTAGTTCCGATTAGTTACCTCTAGATTCCCACTCAATTCACCCATATTGCTCGCAAGGACATTGGTGCTCTCGGGATCTATTCGGATAGAATAGATACTACTTTTGGCTTTAGATCGAGTTTTGGCGTAAGGGTCCTCCTCATCTTGAGCATACAAGGCAACCTGTGTAGACAGGACAAGTAGACACAAGAACAATGGCTTTCTAAAAAAGAACAGAACAATATTTTTCATAATGGGATTAATCATGTCAGGCCCGATATTCTATTTGTAGGCTACTTAAAAAGGCATCAAGCCTCTGACATACTGGGGATTTAAATCGTCTTGGCGAAGTTTCAAGACAAGGCCAAAAGCGTTGGAGCCCGGGTAGGGCTCCTCCACTTACAGCATTTTTTTAGCGTCAATGGACGCCAGACAGGGATTAATACCCAGGATTTTGAACCAGATTGGTATTGTTTCTAATCTCACTGGTCGGTATGGGAAACAACAGTTCTCTTTCGCTCAAGGTAGGTCCATACGCAAACTGGTGTCCCACAAAGTCGTCAAAGGTTCCGTTTTTCACATTATACCCTTTTCTAGTCCTGACCATGTCAAACCAGGTCACACTTTCGTAGCTGAGCTCATGCCACTTCTCTCTCCACACTGCTTCTCTGAATGCAGCTTGGGACAAGCCCGCGTGAGGTGCTAAACCTGCGCGGTTTCTGATGGCATTCAAGCCCTCGTATGCCAAAGCCGTCGGGCCAGAAGCTTCATTGGATGCTTCCGCATAGATCAACAACAACTCAGCATAGCGGTACAGAGACCAGTTGAGGTCCGCACTGGCAGACAGCAGGTTGGCCTGAACGTCAAAATGCTTGTACAGAAAGTATCCACCCAGCTTGACGGTCTTGGTCCTATCCGTCTTCAAGGTGTATTCGGTATAATAAAATGCCTTTTCCTCCACTCGTTTATCGCCTGGCTCATAGGACTTGATGAAGTCCAGATTGGCATAGATAGCGCCAGTCTGATCAGAATAGGCCGAGATATTCATGTTGTAGGGGATGATCAGCGGCTGCCAATTGGACGGGGCGGTCAGGGTCTTGTATTGGACCATGAAAATATTCTCTCCGGTATTCTTCTTCGCTGGATCGTGCAGGTCATTGTAGCTTGGAAACAAGCTATAGCCATAGGCAGCGGCATTGTCGATGACTTCCTTGGCTTTGGCTGCAGCAAGTGTGTAGTGCGACGCGCCTTTTTGCAAAGGATAACCTGCCATGGTCAGGTACACGCTGGACAGGAGGGTTTTGATAGCACCAGTCGTAACCTTACCTGCAGGATCTTTCAGCGGCAATCCTGCAGCCTCCGCTTCGATCAAGTCCTTCACAATCTGGGCATAGATCTCTTCCTCAGATGCCTGTGTAGGATAGAGGTCCGGCGAAGCCAAATCGATCGGTTCCAAGATCAAAGGCACTTTACCAAACAATCTGACCAGCTGATAATAATAGTGCGCTCTCAGAAATTTGGCCTCCCCGAGATATCGCTTCTTCAGGTCTTCATTCATCTGAATCCCCGGAATTTTGGAAATGGCCAAATTCGCATTTGCAATCCCTTCATAATTCGATCTCCAGTGCGTCAAGCCATACCCATTGTCGGAATTATTGTTCAAATTCCTGATGATATTACTGTTGTCTGCCTGACCCAAATCAGAATCAGCCAAGCCGGTGGCAAACTCCGCCATCAACCATGGCCCACCACCATAGGACCCGCCACGTACATCCTTCAAACTTGAGTACACAGCCGTCACCGCAGTCTGCGCGTGTTCTGCCGTCTTGTAGTAACTGTCTGCGGTAATATTGGAAGGATCCGTCTCTTCGAGAAAATCTGAACAACTTGTTCCAAAGAACAATAAGAATCCGGTGATCAAAACCTGAAACTTAACTTTTATATTAGTTTTCATACTTGTCTTTTTAAAATTAGAAGGATGCATTCAGTCCAACCATAAACACTTTTGGCCTTGGGTATTGATTAAAGTTCACTTCGCCTTGGCCAAATGGCGTATTGGAGGTTTGAACTTCAGGATCGTATCCTTGAAAGTCCGAGATCAAAAAGAAATTCTGCAAGGAGGTATATAACCTCAACCTTTGAAGGCTGATCTTATCCAGAAAATCGGAGGAGAAATTGTAAGCCAACAGCAGGTTTCTACCTCTGATGAAAGACCCATCCTGAATCATGTGATCCGTGTCCCGGTTGTCATAACCAGCCGAAACTGGCCTCCATTGCGCGATTTCGGTATCCTGATGGTCAGGAGTCCACGCATCCAAGACGGTACTCAAACTGTTTGCGATACCCTGACGGTTTTCCTGAGGACGGGTGGTGAGATACATAATATCATTCCCGTAGGTGTATTGCAGATCCATGGAAAACTCGAAGTTCTTGTAGCTGATCGTGTTGATGAAACTACCGTAGCCCTTGGGCATACCGTTGCCGATGATCACCTTATCGGAATCGTTGATAGTACCGTCGCCATTGACGTCTTTCAACTTGATGTCACCGGGAACCCAGGTTGGATTCAAGGCTTTTGCAGCATCTGCCTCATCGGATCCCCAGGTGCCCTCGTGAACCCATCCCCAAAAAGAACCTACCGGTTCGCCTTCACGGATAATGGTATTTCCCGAAAAAATATCGCTTCCTCCGGACAGGGCGGTCACCTTGTTTTTGTTCATGGAAATATTAAACATCGTCTCCCAGGTCAGATCACCTTTTTCAATATTGACCGTATTCAGGGAAAGCTCGACCCCTTTGTTTTCCATGCTGCCGATGTTTCGATACACAGTACCATAGCCACTGCTCAGCGGCACAGGAGAATTCAGGAGCATGTCGGTGGTCAGCTTGGCATACACATCAGCCTCTATCGCAAATCTGCCATTGAACAATCCGAGCTCCACTCCGGCGTCGATTTGCTTGGTTCTCTCCCATTTGAGCTCTGAGTTGGCCAGGGTACCTTTGCCAATCCCTTTTACCACAGATCCTCCATACACATAGGTATAGCCACTGTTCAATCCCGCCAGCGCACCATACGCCGGAATACCCGAGTTGCCGGTTTCTCCATAGCTAGTTCGCAGTTTCAGATTGGAGATGGTGGCGGATTCTGAGAGAAAACTTTCTTCAGACACTCTCCAGGCCAATGCTGCCGAAGGGAAAAACGCATACCTGTTGTTTGCTCCGAACTTTGACGAGCCATCCACCCTGCCGGTGACGGTCAAAAGATACTTGTCTTTCAGACCATAGTTGATCCTGCCAAAGTAGGAATTGATCCCCTCGACGGTCTTACCCGACGTGGGAGGAACCGGAACTGAGCCTGCGGCCAAATTATTGAAACTGAAAAAATCATCAGAGAAGTTATTCACCCGGACGTTGTAATTGGAGCGGTCCGTTTGCTGCCAGGAAATCCCGAGCAGGCCGGTAAAGGAGTGGTCCTCTCCGATTCTCTTGTTGTAGGTCAGGTAGTTTTCAAACTGCCAGGAAAAGAACTCATTGTTGAGAATCTGTGCATAGCCATTGGTTGGGGTACCGATGAAGTTGAGGGTACGGCCGGCGTATTCCTCGGTTTTTTGCCCGATGTAGTTCACGCCGAGTGAGGACCTCAGTTCCAAGCCCTCGGCCAAGGTCATGTTGACAAACAGATTGCCGAGTACTGTGTGCGTTCTCAGGTATTTCAGGTATTCCTCACCCACCTGCACGGGGTTGGGCCCGCCTTCCATGCCTGGATAATCCAGGTTGCTTGCCCAGGTCCCATCCGGATATTTCACAGGGATCATCGGGATGGCCTCGACCATATTTCTACCCACCCAAGAGTCATGGATGAGTCTTTCATACTGCTGGTTATAACCCAGGCTACCCCCTACTTTGAGCCATTTTTTCACATTGGTGTCAAATACCAATCTGGACGAATAGCGCTTCAGCCAAGATTCCTTCATGATGCCTTCCTCCCCTGTGTATCCCACAAAGGCCCCAAAGCTGCCATTCTCTCCACCGGAGGTGAATGAGAGCTGATGGTTTTGCGAAAAGGCGTTTTGGGTAACCGCATCCTGCCAATCCGTATCGTACAGCGGCTTTCCGTTAGAATCAAACAGCAGAGGATTTGTCCTCTTCAACACCGGATCGGTGTATTTACCGCTTGCCCATCCGACCGCATCGTATTTTTCCGCGTTCTTATAGGCTTCCTCTTCTATCATCAGGAATTGCTCGGAGTTCAGGACGCCAACTTTCTTGGCAATCTTTCCCACACCATAGTAGCTGTCGTAACTGACTGTTGCGCCGGATTTGCTGCCTCTTTTGGTGGTCACCAGGATCACACCATTGGCACCTCTGGAACCGTAGATCGCGGTGGCAGAAGCATCCTTCAGCACCTCCACAGATTGGATATCATTTGCGTTGATGTAGTCGATCGGGCTGGAGTTGTCACTCAGGGTAGTGGATACGAGGATGACCCCGTCGACCACATACAGTGGACTATTGTCCAGACTGACAGAGGTATTTCCTCTAATCCTTACCTGCGTTTTTCCTCCCGGCTTGCCAGAGTTTTGAGACACACTCGTACCAGTAATCTTACCTGAGAGCGCTTGTGGAAGAGAAGATGTCGGACGCTCTTGAAGCTCCTCACCAGAGGCAGAACCTACTGCCCCGGTCAAATCACTCTTCTTCTGGCTACCGTATCCGATCACCACTACTTCACTCAGGTCCGAGAAATCAACCTGCATGACCACGTCCAAGACGCTATTGGAACCCACCGGCTTCTCTACCGCAGTGTATCCAATGAAAGAAAATACGAGAGTAGCACCTTCAGGCACTGACAGGACATAATTACCGTCTATATCAGACGTGGTACCATTGAGGGTCCCCTTTACGATAATGTTCACTCCAGGCATGGTCTCGCCAGAAGTATCGGTGATTTTTCCACTTATGGACCGCGTCTGTGCATGCAGACTGCATACGGCCATCAACGTGAAGAAAACCAGTAGTGTAAACTGCTTTTTCATAGAGGTTAGTTTTGGGAAAATTATTTTTTGGGCCAGAGCTTAACGCTAAAGCTTATTTCGAAAAAGGTAGGACTATCAATGAATTCTACTGTCCTGACGGGCATCATTTCCATGAGCACACCTGTGCACAGTTATTTGCAAATGAATATTCCGACTATGGTATAGATTTTTTTCTCTAAAAATCAGTGCCTTATATGTAAAAAAGTGTGGTATCCCCTCAGCAAACGACATCCTTTTCAGTAGGTAGGACTTAACCCCAAGCTAACGGAAGTACAGTACTTCGCATCATCTCGATTCCTGGCCCAAACTCCAAGCCTTGAATCTCAGGAAAAAAAAAGATGCCGAATGACGAAGTGTGAAATCCCAAAATCACACCTCATACATTCGACATCTAAAAAGGTTCCTTCTAACCGTGAAGGGTTATTTTTCCATAGGATGGACTTTCAACAGCTCCGCAGGGCTCCAGAATCCCTCCTTGTTTTTCACTTCGTCCCGGACGATTTTCACCAAATCAGGAGAGATAGGCGATGCCTGATTGCCGAAGGCATTTCTGACGTAGGTCAGCACTGCGGCAACTTCGGAGTCATTCATCATCCCCTCAAATGGCGTCATGGGCACTTGTCCGGCATAGTCTCTGCCCGACACGTTGATGGGTCCCATCATTCCTTTGAGCACTATCTTGATCAAACGCTCTTCACTACCGGTAACCCAAGGTGTGCCGGCAAGCGGAGGAAAGCCTGAGGCAGGAAGTCCCTGACCATCCGGTTGGTGGCAAGTACTGCAGAAGCCTTCTTTTGCATAGACCTCTTTACCCAGGATAAAGAGCTCCCGGTCGGACCCTTTTAGCAGGGACTTCACGTCTTCTTCTTTCTTCTCTTTCACAGAAAGTCCCGAAATATGGGCAACTGCCGCTTCATAGGCCGGAGTGATCCACTCTTCCATCTCTGTACCCTCAGCTGCAGAGAGGACTTCCAAGCCTTCTTCCCTAGGCATCCAGGATGCAGCCACAATGGCCTCCAGTCGCACGCGACCATTTACGTCTTTGACCGCCTGGGTCATGAGTTCTTTTTGATTGTCCACCTGGTGTCCGGAGTAGCGGAGTACCCGTACAGCTGCAGCTCTGGCACGGTAGTCTTTTGCCTTCAGCAACTGCTCAAGCAGATCCTGATTCACCTTATTGGCACCCCAGGTCACCCAAAGTGCCTCCAAAAGGTTGTGCTCGTATCGCGGATCACTTTTGTCCAGTTTGCCAGCCCAATCTGCCGCGGCTTTGGCGACTTCGGCCTGGTCTCTGCCACGAAGTTCGCGGCGGGTGCGGTAGCGGGTCCTGTATTCCGGCAGTTTAAGGTTTTCCAACAGCTCAGGGATGCTCGCTCCGTCTATCTTGGCCGGAGTGACCAGAGGTCTGGATGGATAGGTGATTCGGTAGATTCGACCGTGCTGGTGATCTCTCAGCGGATCACGGGCGTTGTGCTGCATGTGGCCAATCAGGATATTGTGCCAATCGACTACGTAAAGTGATCCATCCGGAGCTATTTCCATGTCCACCGGTCGGAAATTTCGGTCGGTGGAGGTAAGCAGATCCTGTCTCCATTTGGTGGAAAAGCCGATTTCCTCATCGACCATCTGATGCTGCTTGGTTCCCAAAAAGCCAATGGTATTGTTGATGATCATGTCACCCTGAATATCATCCGGAAAATGTCGGCTGGAGATAAACTCCAAACCGGAGGTAGGTCGAACCTTATGTTCTTGCTCGATCAGATTGGCCCCTTTGTGGGTGGCATTCCCATAGCGGGGAAGCACTGAGGCCGGCATCATGTAATTGACATTGGGACCGGAAGTCTCCGCATAGAAGTTTTGTCCCCACTCGTCAAAGGCAATACCCCAAGGATTGGGAATGCTCACCTGAGCCACCCGCTCCAGCTTGTGTCTGCTTGGCGTGTATCTGTAAAAACCGCCATTTGTGCCCCGCACCGGTCCATAGGAGGTCTCGACACTGGTGTGAAGGAAAACTCCCTCCGCCATATAGATCGCCCCGGATTCGTCAGTGGTGAAAGCCGAGATCGCGTGGTGTGTATCGTGGTCGTCAAAACCGCTCAGGAGTATTTCCTTGCGATCAGCCTTATCATCATTATCATCGTCCTTCAGGATGATCAAGTTGTTGCCTTGAGAGACATAGACCCCTTCCGCCGCCAATTCAAATCCCACCGGGATATGCAGATCGTCTGCGAAGACCGTTTCCTTGTCGGCCTTGCCGTCATTGTCTGTGTCTTCATAGATCAGGATTTTGTCGGCAGGTCGGGAATCTCCCGGCTTGTAATGCGGATAGCTGGGCATAGTGGCTACCCAAAGGCGGCCTTTGTTGTCAAATGAGAGCTGAACAGGATTTGCCAAATTCGGCCACTCTGCTTCCGATGCAAAAAGCTCGATCTTGTATCCGGGAGCCACTTTCAATTTGGAAAGCGCTTCCTCGCCATAGAGGTATTCGAGACTTCCGTTTTTCTCCGGATTGTAATTGGTCTCTATTTCAGGCAACTTCTTGGTTTTGGCATCGGCTGCAGCAAGGTCTTTCTTTTCCCCTTTGTTTGCCATCCAGATCGCCGTATCTCTGATTGCGGTCATCTCACGGATTTTCTCCAATTCAAAAGGATAATTGTCCGGGCCAAACGGATCGTACCTTCTGCCAAAGACGTGGACGCCGTTCGGGATTTTGTAGTCATTTCTCCAAAACCAGTTTTTCTCCTGCACGGCTGCATGCACAAGTTCGCGGTTTGCTTCGTTTGCGATTTTTTGGTCACCAAAGATCTCGTCTGCCAAGAGCACCGCAAGTTTTTTGTAGCCCGCCTCATTCAGCTGGGAGCCGTCGATGGTCAGGTCTTCTTCGGTATCGTCGTACCATTCCTTGCTCGGGCTATAGGCGTCTACAAACAGCACCTTGTTTTTTTGCGCAACGTCACGCATGGCGTCGGTGTAGAGGCTGATGTTTGCATTGGCAGTTTTGCCATCAGGCACATCCATCTTTGCGGAGAGGTCTTCGAAAGCAATGGGTGATACGATCACCAGCTTTGGCGAAAGCGTGTCATGGTATTTCTGACTCAAGGTATGCTTGATGAAAGCATCCAATTCCGCCTTGTAATTTTCCAGGCCTGCCTCTCCCTGAAAGGACTCATTGTAGCCAAAGAATGAGATGATGACATCGGTCTGGAGTCTTTTCAGCCATTCGTCAGGTTTTTCCAGGTGTCCCTTGCTTCCAGAAGGAGTGGCATATTCTACCTGGAAATCCTCGGCTCCGGGAAATGCCCAAGGGTCGTCGGTGCCGGATCTCGGTCGGAATCCCGGTGTGTCTCCCGGGTCAGACAGGTTTCTGATGTACAGGTTTTTCTCGGGGTTTCTGAGATGCATCTCCGTCTCAAAGCTCCCATAGTCCATCATCCTAGAACCCAGATTGTTGCCAATCAAGGCGATTCTGGTATTGGGTTCAAGTTCGATGGTCTCTTTCTGGGTGCATTGAAACGTGAGCAGCCCTAGTGTCAATAGGGCAAAGGATCGTTGGAGGGGTTTCTTAAGCATGGCTTATGAGGTTATACTTTTGATTTTGAGCCGAATGGATATTCGGACCTTGGTATTTTTCTTTAGGGCACAGCGTTGATTATGAGCGAGGGGCTAATTATTCGGAAAGAAATCAGGCTATAAGCCGTACTTCTCTCCCATCGTTTTAATCAGCTCAAAGCCTTTTTCGGCCATGTCCCAAGGTTCGGAGAAATTCCTCCAGACGCCAATGGAATTGGCAAAGGCGGGATCATTTCTGGTGAACCCTTCGATGGTCAGCCAGCCTTTGTACTTGACATCTGCCAGTGCTTTGAAGGTCTCGTCAAAGTTCACATGACCCGAACCTGGCGTGCCCCGGTCATTCTCTGAGATATGAAAATGGCCTAATTGCGGTGCAATCAGCTTGATCGCATCCGCCAATTTTTTCTCCTCGATGTTTGCATGGTGCGTGTCAAACATCGCCTGCACATTGGGATGATCCACTTTTTTGAGCAGATAGGACAGCTGCTCCATTGTATTGCAGAGATAGCATTCGAAGCGGTTCAATGCCTCGGGGGTCAGGAGGACACCGGCATCTTTTGCATAATCGGCCACGCCACGCAGTACCTCGGCCGATCGACTGTACTCCTCCTCTATGGGTTCGCGCGAGGCGAAAACGGTAAATGCTGAATGGTAAGGTCCGCACAGTACCTGTGCCTGAAGGTCATGCGCTCGATCGATCACCCACTTGAGTTGCTCAGAGGCAGCCTCGCGAACTTTTGCCTCAGCAGAAATGGGGTTGTGATCCGGCCCCATCACGGTGACGGCTGTCACTTCCAGTCCAATATCCGCACAATGCCTGCCTACCAGCTTGAATGATTCCTCCGGAGAACCTCCGATAAAAAACTCCGCTCCGTCATATCCGATCTTTTTGAGCCGATCGAGTATTGGCAGCAAGTCCTCTGAAAGTTCAGCAGACCAGGCCAGTACGTTAAATCCTATTTTGTTCATGAATTCTCCTCTTTCGTATTAAGTCAAATTATTTAGAACTTCATTATTCAATATTCATCATTCGATGTTCGATATTTCAATGACGAATGATGTACACTGAATGAAGAATAATGAAGTTGTTATCTGCTACTTGAAATCCTCCACTCGCATCCCTTTTCTAAAGATGTTGAAGCCGAACATGGTGGGTTCGTAAGTCCCGACGATATCGACCGAAAGCTCCGGGGTGATCACCTCAGGCATCTCCAGCAACCAAAAAGAAGCATTCACGATCAAGCGACGCATGTCCTCCACCTGAAAATCTATCGATGATCCCAAAGTGCTGCCAAATACCTTCCCTGCTTTGCCGCCGTCAAGAGAATACTCCCTAGTCCAGGCGATTGGCATGATGGACTTGTCCCACATCAGCGGTGCTTCCGGAGTCATGCCCGCCGTGGACTGCCCGTACAAAAGGACATTTGCTTCGGAAGACAGGTTCTTGATCGAATACACATCCGTGGGAGCCCAGATATCATCCACACCGCGCAAGATCGGATGATCTGCATCCCGGTCTACTCCGTCGATCAGGGCTCTGGTGCCTTCAAACTTGTGCTTGCCATGATGGGCGACCCAAGTTTCTCCGACGATCTGCTGTCCAAAGCCTCCCTCCCAACCTGTAGACTTGTTGTTCCAACTCCATTTGGCATAGGGTGAGCTTTTGTCCTTGATGGCAAAAGGGTGTGTGGAAGTACGTAGTGCGATGAAAGGTTTGCCTGATTTGAAATAGTCCTCCAAATGCTTCATCTGATCCAATGGCAGATCGCGAAAGCGGATCAGCATGATGACCAGGTCGGCATCCTTCAGATGCTCCAAGCCAGGGATGTTGTTTTGATAGCTTGGCACGATGTCGCCGGTTTCCGGTTCGATCGGGAACAATACCGTAGTGTTGAAGCCATATTGAGCGGAAAGGATCTTTGCCAGCATCGGCATGGATTCCTCGGATCTATACTCGTCATCTCCGGAGATCAGCACGACATTTTTGCCTTTTCCCAGGCCGTCTTTCCCTTCAAACTGTAAGAAGGTTTTGCCGCTTTGGGCAAAACCTTCCATAGTGAAAAGAAGCAGGAACAGAATAGACATCGCTAGTCGATAGCCGGTGAAAACCTGTCCTGATTCTTTAGAATTCAATAAGGTAGTCACTGTTAATAACCCGGGTTTTGAATGAGGTTTGGATTATTTCTCACTTCCCCAGTCGGAATAGGAAACAGCAACTCCCGCTCTGTGACGGTAGGGCCATATACGAACTTATGACCTACATAATCTTCGAATTGACGCGTAGTGACGTTGAACCCTTTTCTGATTCTGACCATGTCAAACCAAGTCTTATTCTCATAGGAAAGCTCAAAGAACTTCTCTCTCCAGATTGCTTCGCGCAGCATCTCTTTGGACAAATTTTGCAAAGGGGCAAGTTGAGCTCTTGCTCTCACCTGATTGACGGCTTCGTAGGCTAGTGAATTTGGTCCATTTGCCTCATTGGAAGCTTCAGCGTAGATCAACAGGACTTCCGCATAACGCATGATTGGCCAGTTCATTGAACTACTTGTGGTGCTGGTTTGAGCGAGCTCATCAAAATGCTTAAATATGTAGTAATCACCCAGAGTCAATGTTTTGGATCGGTCGCTCCGCAGCGTGTAGCTGGTATAGTAGAACTCCTTCTCTGCTGCTCTTTTGTCGCCTGCCTCATAAGATTTGACAAATGCTTCTTGGGCAAAGATGCCTCCTGTTTCGGCGCTGTAGTTGGAGATACCGCGGTTGTAAGGGATAATGGATACCTGCCAGCTTGACGGTAGTGTAAAGGCTACAAACTGAGTCATGAAGATATTCTCTTCCCGGTTTTTCTTACTTGGATTGTGAAGGTCATAGTAGGAAGGAAAGAGCGTGAACGTCTTGGAATCAATCACTTCTTTGGCTTTGGCAGCTGCAAGTGCGTAATACTCGTTTCCTTTTTGCAGCGGATATCCGGCCATGGTCAGATAGACAGAAGACAAAAGGGATTTGACGGCCCCTAAGGATACCCGACCTGTGACATCCCTCCACGGCAAGCCGGATTGCTCAGCCACCTGGAGATCCGCTACTATCTGGTCATAGACAGCCGCAGGATCTGCCTGTTTCGGATAGAGATCTTCCGAACTAAGATCAATCGGATCTACGATAAGCGGTACGCTGCCAAAAAGCCGAACCAAGTTGTAATAATAGTAAGCTCTCAAAAAACGAGCTTCGCCCAACAGTTTGTTCTTTGCAGTTTCGTCCATGGTCATATCCGCGATTTCGGTTATGGCAACGTTGGCGTTGGCTATGCCCAGATAGAAGCTGGTCCAATAAGTCTGACCGTACCCATTATCTGAGGTATTGTCCAGGTTCATGATGAAGAGACTATTTTGAGCCTGTCCCAACTCAGTATCCGCAAGCCCTGTGGCAAACTCAGTCATCATCCAAGGTCCCCCGCCAAAACCACTCGACATGATCGGCTGCAAACTCTGATAGATTGAGTTTACCGCGCTGGTGGCGTGTTCGGGCTTGGTGAAATAGTTGTCCAGGGTAAAATTCGATTTGTCTGATTCATCCAGGAAATCCGCACAGGACGTGGTGATGCCTATCAAAGAAGATAGAAAGACAAATTTTCTTATATAAGATTTAGTTATTTTCATTTTCTTGGAATTTATAATTATAGACTAACGCTTACACCCAACATGAATACCCTTGGCTTGGGATATGCATACAGATCCACGCCTTGGTCAAATGCCGCGCCTGAGGTGGATACCTCCGGGTCATAGCCTGAGTAATCCGTACTTAAGAAGAAGTTCTGAACAGAGAAGAATGTTCTCATGCTTCCGACCTTAAGTTTCTCCAAGGTGTGTTGGCTGAAATTGTACGAGAGCATGATATTCCGGCCTCTTACAAAAGAACCATCTTCCACCCTTCTGGAGTCGTTGTTGGTGTTGTAGCCAGCGGTAAGCGGCCGAATTTGTGCGTAATAAGTGTCCTGATTTTCGGGAGTCCACCCTTGAAGCACCGTCTTGAAGCTGTTGGCGATGCCGGTTCTGTCTTCGGCAGAGTGCTTACTTCTGAAGAGCACATCGTTACCGTAGGTGAATTGGATATCCACCAACAACTCGAAGTTTTTCAGGCGGAAAGTGTTGGCAAAAGTTCCAAATCCATCAGGAATACCTTTACCGATAATTACCCGATCGGAGTCGTTGATCACACCGTCTCCATTGACATCTTTGTATTTGATATCTCCAGGTCTCTTATTGTAGGATGCCGCGACGGTTTCCTCCTCAGTGTTCCAGGTTCCCTCATGAACATACCCAAAGAATGAACCCACCGGCTCCCCTTCTCTGACAATGGTGGAACCCAGGAAAATATCAGATCCTCCAGTCAATTCCTTCACGCTGTTTTTGTTGATGGAAAGGTTGAAGTTGGTAGACCAGGTGAAATCATTTTTCTCGATGTTCACCGTGTTGAAACCAAACTCAACACCCTTGTTTTCCATGCTTCCGACGTTTTTGCTTACTACCGTGTACCCACTGCTTGAAGGCACTGGAGCGCTCAAAAGCATGTCGTCGGTGATCTTTCTGTAGAGATCGAGTTCAAACATCAATCGGTTTTGAAGAAAGCCGATTTCAGCACCGAAATCTACCTGAGACGTCACTTCCCATTTCAAATCAGGGTTGGCAAGACGACTGACACCAATGCCTATTTGACGCTGATCGTTGAAGATAACAGAGTAGTTACCCATTCCGGCCAAAGCCTGATAGGCGGTCACTTCCGAGTTTCCGGTCTGTCCGACGCTTGCACGAAGTTTCAGGTTGGAAATAAGGTTGCTTGAGCTGAGGAATCCTTCGTCAGAAGCTCTCCATGCAAATGCTGCAGAAGGGAAAAATGCATATTGGTTGGACTCACCGAATTTAGATGAACCATCTACCCGACCGGTGAATGTAAACAGATACTTGTCACGGAAAGTATAATTGATACGTGAGAAATAAGAGTTCAATCCATAGGCTACGGTTCCGGAGTTAGGCTGTACGGCGACAGCTCCTGCTCCCAGGTTATTGAACGTAAAATAGTCGTCCTGGAAGCCTTGGGCTCTGGCAGTAGAATTGAACCGATCCACGTGCTGCCAAGCAATTCCGACCATGGCATTGAGGGAGTGATTTTCGTTGAATTCCCTTACGTAGGTCAGGTAATTTTCAAATTGCCAAGAATTCAGTCTGTCATTGAAGATCGACGCGTCGCCACCTTGATTTTTGGAGATGTAATCGAGGTCTCTGCCACCGTAGTAGTCCACTCGTTGGTTTACGATGTTGACCGAGAGGTTAGATCTGAATTCCAGTCCTTTGGCAAGATAAAGATTGGCGTAGACGTTGCCCAACACGGTCTGGGTGTTCACCAGATATATTCTTTCCTCGGCTACCTGAATTGGGTTGTCACCGCCCTCCATACCTGGATAGTCGGCATTTCCAGCCCAAGTGCCGTCTTCATATTTTACCGGAATGATCGGCAATGCCTCCAATACTTGGCGCATCGCGATAATTCCGCCGCCACCCAAGGGGTCGACCTGGCTTTCTTTTTGGTCATTGTAGCTCAGTACACCACCGACTTTAATCCAGTCTTTTAGTTTGGTGTCAAATACAAATCTTGAAGAGTATCTTTTCATCCAAGAATTGTGCATCAGACCATCCTCATCACGGTAGCCCAGATAGACACCGAAATTATCATCCACATTACCGGAAGTGAAATTCAGCTGATGGCTCTGCGTAAATGCAGGTTGGAGAGATTCATCCTGCCAGTCGGTATCATGCAAAGGCTGTCCGTTGGCATCAAAAAGCTTTGGATTGGTACGCTTCAGCTTAGGGTCTTTGTAAATCCCATTATTCCAGCCATTGGGATCGTATTTTTGCGCGTTTTGATAGGCTAAGTCTTCCATAGCCAAAAATTCCTCTGAATTCAACAAAGGTATTTTCTTAGGAAGCACGCCGATGCTGTAGTTTCCTTCGTAGGCGATTGTTCCGCCGGATTTGCTGCCGCGCTTGGTGGATACCAAGATTACCCCATTGGCTCCCCTTGCGCCGTAGATCGCTGTTGCAGAAGCATCTTTAAGAATCTCCACAGAAGCAATGTCGTTCGGGTTGATGTAGTCAATTGGTGTACTTCCGTTCGCCAGTCCGGTGGCATGCATGATGACTCCATCTATTACATAGAGGGGGTCGTTTGCTATACTTACCGAAGTGTTACCACGTATTCTGATATTGGCACGACCTCCTGGGCGTCCCGAATTGACCGAGACGTTTACCCCTGCCACCTTACCGGATAGTCCGTTGGACAACGTAGCCGCTGGACGATCCTTCAAGCTTTGCTCATTTACTGAGCCTACTGCCCCCGTCAAATCAGATTTCTTTTGGGTACCGTAGCCGATGACCACGACTTCTTCAAGATCCGAGACATCTACCTGCATCGTGACGTCCAGCACACTGTTGGATCCGACCGGCTTTTCCACTGCAGTATATCCTATAAAGGAAAAAACCAAAGTAGCCCCGTCAGGCACCGAAATGGTATAGTTACCGTCTATATCAGACGTTGTACCGTTTAAAGTACCTTTTTCGATAATATTAACTCCAGGCATCGTTTCACCTGAAGGATCCGTGATTTTCCCACTTACGGATCGAGATTGAGCATGTATGCTGCCGACCACTAGTAGAGTGAGAAAAATGAGCAAAGTAAAATGCTTTTTCATACAGTTTAGTTTTGGGTTAAATAATTAATTGAAAACAGTTTAATAATTAATCTTAGGCAAAAGGTATTGTTAACAAAGAAGCAGACTGTCCTGCTGTGTAATGTTATATTGAGCACACCTGTGCACAAAAAATCACATTGCAACATTTGCATTTTACAAAAAAATATTTTTGAATATCCGGCATCCACATAAATAAAAAAACAATATAGAAGTCCTTTACGTAAAAAGAAGGTTGGGGACTTATCTATTGAATCAATCTTGGATATTTTTTCATTACCCAGGGAAACAAAATAAAAAAGTTTCAGCTCATTGAAAATCAATATTTTATCTTTATAAAAAATTCAAATTTCCATGTAAAAATACATAAAAATTGTTATCGGCATAAATACACCCACCGTTCATTTTGATATTTTTTGATCTACTTCAAGGTAGCTCCTACCGCCCAGAAACAGACCCTAAAAACCATTCCCAACGAATCGCTTCCGCTTGCGCAAAGGCAGAAAGCTCATCGGGACTATCTTTTCAAATAAAGTAAACTTGCAGGAAGGCAGACATCGACTATTTAATCGCCAGAGGCCCCTCTATTATGAATTTGGAATTTCGCCAGTTTTAATTTTTTTGGATATTATATACATACATAAAAATGTGATTCGTACAGAATGCCGCACGTACTAAAGATTAATAATTATTCAGCTTTTAATTCCTGTACGGATATCCTTTTCCATACTGCAAGCCGTATTGTATCTCCAGTTTCCAAATGAATATATCCATTAGGTCCGGATCAACTTTTGACAAGCTGCTAATGCTGCAAAATAAAATCAACAATCGGCTTAGGGTCTTCCAGTGAATGCGGATGATGCCCGATCCCTGGCTTGTGGATGAGGGTCATTTCCCAACCGAGCCCCTGCAGTCTTTTTTCTACCCGTGCGGCGTTTTCTGCAAAAGGCACTACGGTATCGGCATCCCCTACCACGCAAAGTATCGGCACTCTTTGACTTGCCAAGTTTTCCAAATGGTCCACGGGATTGCCAGAGTATTGAAGCGCTATGCTTTCCGAAAAATTGTATTGTTTCAGGAGGTTTTCCCATTCTTTGGGAGCACCATCACCTTCTCCTATTCCTCCGGGCCAGCTTTTGAAATCACAAACAGGCGCATCCACGTAGATGCTGGCTACCTTTTGGGCATTCCGGTTGGCCCAGTTGAATACGATCAGGCCACCTCTACTCATCCCTTCCAAGGCCACTTTTCGGTTCAATTGGTAGCGGCTGGTCATGAATGCGTAAAAATCATCCCAGATCCCAATCGCTTTCTCGTTGCCAAACAGGCCGGCAACATCCACATAGGCCACATGGTATCCCGCCTGAAGCAGTGCCAAATCCGTCTGGGGTTCATGAGCCCAAAAGCGGGCTCTCCATATCCAGTTTCGTGCTTCGTTCGCTTTCTTGGGAAAGACGATCTTGAAGGGAACTCCATTGAGAGTCGAGTCCAAAAGCTCGTAGCCATTCGCCCGGAAAGGATCGCTTCCCTTTTTCGCAAGCATCAAAATCTGACGCTGATGGAAGCTCAATGCACCTATCTTGTTGTCCCTTCCTGTCAGCCAAGGCCCTTCGTAGAATTCATTGGTCCCTGTATAGAACTTGCCCGGCAAATAGGTGACAAATCGGTAAGATGCGGCTGTTTCGAAAGTAAGGACCACCTTGTTTTCTTGCGAACTTATCCTGCTGACTTTTGCAGGGACAAAAGCGCTGTCCAGTTCGTTTTTGAAGAAAAACTGGTCTTTCAGGAAATGGACCTTGCCATTGACTTCCTTTTGTTCTTCGATTGCAATTGGCTGATCAAATGTGAGCTCCAACTCCTTTTCTCCCACATACCTCGCACTTAGCAATTTAGGCGGAGTGATAACGGAAGCGGGATGCTCCCCATAAAAATCACGTGACACCAAGGGGAAGATGCGCTGGGCAAATTCCAGGTAGCCCTCATACGAAAAGTGGCATCCATCGTGCCCCGTGACACCCATCGTCGACATGATCTCGACCTTATCGTACTTGTCCGCAAGTTGGTTTTGGATCTCCCGCAGCTCATTGTAATAGCCTTCGTTTTTTGCCCCGCAACCGGGATGAAGCTGGAACAAATAGATTTTTTCAAGTCCGGTATAGACCCGCTCCCAGTCTTTTTTTAAGGTGTCGAAGTTTGCAGGATAGTTTCTATAGCCCTCCTTCGTGTTGGTATTCGTCTCTCCCTGGTGCCAAAAGATAGCTTTCACCTGATCCTTCAATCCAGCTTGGTTTACCCTGTAGGCGAGCCGCCCAAAACTGGTTTCGAGAGAGGGCTGTTCTGGGTAAAGCATATTTTCCTCAATGGATGAAGATCCGCTGCCGCCGTTGATGATGCATACAGGGATTTGATTTTCTTCTATAATTAGCCTCGCCAACTCCATCCCCCACACTCCTACTCCGTAAGGATTTTTGATAAACCATCCACCAACTTCCTTTTCCAGACCGGGACAATTCCCTCTCGCACTTCCCCACCGCACGTTTTTATCTTCCTCGATATAAGGTTCATAGCCAGTTTTTACGCCAAAACTTCTGGCAAATGGACTGCTATACGTGGACAAAGTACTGCTTGGGTGGGAATTGGACTGGCCGGTGATGATGTAGGCATCTCCGCAGACCACATTGTCTGCAACCAAGTACAGGCTGTCTTGATTGTTCTTTTTGGTAAAAAGCTCAAAGCGAAATTGATGCAGTCCGGCATAAATCCTGGATGTGGCCGAAAATGCCTGATCTGTGACTGGTATTTCCTTTTGCTCATAGAGCACATCGTCCTTGTACACCTTCAAAGAAAGTCCAGTCAGATCTACCCCTTTTTTCACCTTCCCCTCAAAGCGTACCAAAGCACTGTCCTGCTGATTTCTGGCATAGAGGCGATAGTCTTCCGGAGCCTCCGTAAAGGTCAAATCCTGCGCAAAACCATTGGCAATTGCCAGCGCACTGAGAAAGAAAACCAGAAGACTTTTTTGAAAATTCATGTTTGTGAGGTTTAAAAAATACTTACAACTCAAGCCTTACTTCTATCTTTTCCTGATTGTGCATCACACCAAAGGTCAGCTCTTTTTGCCCGCTGTTTTCTTTGAGGATAGCCTGGAGATGCTCAAAATCTTTGATCAAAGTTCCCCGAAAAGAAACGATCACGTCGCCGGCCTGAAGACCTGCCCGGCCTGGATTGGAATAAACAGGAACACTTAACATCAATACACCATTGGTATCTGAAAGTCCAGCAGCAGAGCGCTCTTCCATGGTCTCCACACTCTTCACTGAGCACATGTACCACTCATAAACTTTGCTTTCCGGCCCCACGGACAAGGCAAGCACACGCGGGATCTCCGGTTGTTTAGCTATACGTTTGAGTTTCTCTGAAACCACTCCAAATTGATCCATTGGGAAGTTTTCAAACCCAAGCCGAATCGCCGGGGAATTGGCAGCAACGCGAAAATCTCCATTTTCAGGATCGAGAAACAAGGCGTCTCCTACCAATGAATTTATATCTGCTTGATTTTGAATAAATTTAATTCTATCTGCCTCATTCGAAATAAACAAATTAGAATCCAACTGTGCACCCCACTTCCCATCTTCAGCAATACCACGGGCCATCACGGCAGGCTGATAAGCCGTAGAAACAATATTCCCCTTGAATACATCCCCGCTGTTGGGATACCAGACATGAGGATGGAGACTATTGTTGATAATGATATTATTGGTAGCAATACGGTCGTAGCCTTCACGCATCTTCAGACCGCGGTTTAGGAGCAGATTGTTGTAGATACGATAGCGTGACGAGCCGTCATCGAGATCAATGTCCCAACCGTGATCACATCTCCAACGGCTGTTTCGGATGATGTTGGGTTCAAGAATATCCAGAAAAGGCAAGTCGGGATTTTTGGCCACCTGCTCTGCAGTTTGATTGATATCCGGGGTCCAGAAGCGATCTCTGCCCCATGAATTGAAGCTTCCGTGATCTCCTGTTTCTAACACAGTATTAAACACATCACAGTATTCGATGACATGCCCTCCGAAAGTTCCTTCGCTGATATTGATGCCGGCACGTGGCACATCGTAGATCGAGCAGTGACTGACCGTGATGCGTGCAGACATGGAAATCTGCACAGGAGCAGTTTGCTTTTCAAAGCGACCGGTCATGGTAATCAGACAGTCCTCCACCCGGCTATCCTGTGGGTAATTATCGCCCGAAGGCCCGGGCGTAAGATCCATCCCTTCAAAATCCTGAGGGCCGTACCTGAACAGCGGATCACGAACCATAGCAGGATCTCCTACAAAGGCAACACCGCTCGCCCCTGAATGATGGATGTAGCAGCCTTTGATCGTGATGTATCGGTTGTAGTTGTTGACAAAGATGCTGTTGCCCCCAAGTTGATCAAATTCACTATCTGATATAGTACAATTCTCCGCGCCGGTAAACTGGATCGCCCCGCCGCGGAAAGTAGTCCAGTCACTTCGAAGCAACTGCTCTTTATTTTCCATAAAGCTGCGTGCGGCATGACGGAAGACAAATCCTTTCAACTCCAGAAATTGTACAGGATTCTCCTTTGTACCTTCGAATACTAGTAATTTCTGCAGGCGGACTACTTCAACTTTTGCGTCTTTGAGCTGTACTCCAGCTTCAGGATAATAGTAAAGCGTTTTTTCCTTTTTGTTGAAAAACCATTCGTTGGGAACATCCAGTTCTTCAAAGACATTTTCAACCATTCTGTATCGTGGATGCATAGGCGAAGGACGGTTGTTTTGCCATCCACCTTCCAGTTCAAGCGTGCCATCAGCATTTCGACCTTTGACTATCCAATGCATATCGCCCCAAAGTGCCTGATGCATGGCATGGACATAGGCTCCTGTGGGATCTGCCCAAGAGGCAATTCGCTCCGGATTTAAGGGGTCATTCGCTAGATCTGGTTCTTTGGTATGTACCAAATCCCAGGTATCGAATACATTTTTCCCGGGCACCGCATTCGGGAATCGAGCCATTCGCTGGTTTTGTCCATTGATATACAGCTGATCGATGAGGTCGATCTCGGCTGGAACTTGGGCCTTGTAGATTCCGTCTCGGTAGGGCTGCCACTCCATCTTCACCAGAGTTCCCCCGCTGATGACTGCCTTTCCGGTATTGGCTGCCCGGTACACGATCGGGTGATCTTTGGTGCCGGAGTGCTTTGGAGAAAACACCACCTCATCCTGGAGGTAATAGGTACCGTCTTCAAAGATCACCTCAACAGAGTTCTTCCCTTGATGAGTCGCCGCCAAGTCTCTTGCCTTTTCGATACTTTTCAAAGGCTTCTTCTTTGTCCCCGGAAAAGCGTCATTTCCATCTGTTGCCACATAGATCTGTATGGATCGCTGCTGGGCTGAGACGGAGAGGGAAAGGATGAATAGTAAGAGAAAAAGAAGGCAATATTTCATGATGATTTTGGGTCAAAAAGGACGTGTCCTATATTTTGGGGAGTGTTGCTTGTATTGCTTAAATGGTTATCCGCTTCTATTACGGTAACTGAGTGTTTCTATCCAAATTGCGGATATAACTGTTTTTCTCACTTCATTTCAAACCTGACCAAGTAAGCTTCACCCTTTTTAGATTTCATAGCTATTCCCCAGCCTGGCGGCTCGCTGGCTGGGTTTCCATCCTCTAAATGTGGACGGTAAAGGCCGGGCGCTTGGGGGAGATTTTTGACGCTATCCTGCAAAACAGAAAACTGAATACCGTCTGGAGCCATGTTGACTGTGGCACTGATCGAGGCCAAGGAGGCTACTCCGCCGTCTTTCATCCAGATCAGGACTTCGTGACTTTTATCCAACAAAGGCCCATCATGCTTTTCGAATGGCCCTTCCGGAGAATCAGCGAAGGCTACACTCATCTTGGTGAGACCCGGACCGGCTTTTCCATCGAGGATACATCTGCCTTTGTAGTAAAGCCAGATCTTGCCGTCCCGCACCAATAGGCTGGCATCATCGATCCTGAAGCTGTCAAAAGCCGAGGAGTCGGAGGAAACTTCCAAGACAGGCTCGGAACCCACCCGCTCAAAAGGCCCATCCGGACTATCAGAAACCGCCAATCCGATGGCGGTAAAGTCATTCGTAGAATTGTTCTCAAACTCCCGATCAGGATTCCCTGGCGTGACTTTCACGCCCGTATAGTAGAGGTAATACTTGCCTTCGTAGGCCAGGATATTCGGCGTAAAGACGGAATGTCCATCAAATGACTCTTCGTCACCCAGACCCAATGCCATCCCCTTTTCCGTCCAGGTATGTCCCTCGTCCTCGGAGGTAGCATACCAGATGGTTCCCCAGTACCCGGCCGTCACAGGACTATCCATCCGGGTGTACCAGACATAATAGGTATCCCCAACTTTGATCACATCACTATTATCCCGCCTGTTGTAGATAGAGTCCCTACCTATTCCCGTGATATCCTGATAGGAAAACTGGATATCAGCTGAAGTGGTATCAGCCTCCGTTACTTGCCCGGACTTGGGTTGGCAGCCCAGGAGGGTGAAAAATGCCAGTAAAATCAAAAAGCAATTTCTAGTCATTTGAAACCAAGTTTGAGTTAAAAGCTTTGCTTACTTCTTCGAGCGACACGCCCAAAAGCTGTCTTGCCAACCTATCGAGGACTTCTTCATCTCCTTCAAAATGACAGGTGAGCTGGACATGGGTTCCGGTTTGTCCGGATCTGAGTGCAAGCGCCGGAGAGGAAGTTTCCAACTCGTAGAAAGGCCCCATGGGCTTCTCCCCTGGCGCCGGAGGACCGTCATTGTAGGAATTGATCACGTCTCCGCTGTAGGGCGAGTCCTGTATCTCCCACATGGAATTGACATAATCGCTGACGCCTTTGGGTTGGTTGTAGGTCACAATCGTCAGAATGTGGTTGGTAGCATCATAGGAGCCCAATATGTTTTTGGCGCGGGCAGGTGACAGGCCGATCTTGCTTCTGAAGGTACCGTCACCGGAGAAGTACAGCACGCTGTCTTTGACGACCAGTCTTTCTGCAGGCACTTTTCCGAAGTAGCTGTCATTCACAGGCATTCCCAAGTCTTGGTCCGCCCCAGGATAAAAAGGTATGATGATGGTGGTGGCTGGAGAGGGATTGAACATGCCCAAAAGCCAGATCGACAAAAGTCCAGTCTCTTTCCGCCAGTCTTCCGATCCGATATTCTTGAGCGTATTGGTGGTCTGATAAGCCACAGCCTTGATTTCAGTCGAAGGGTCAATCCCGAATTGCCCAAAGATTTCCTTGGGGGAAAGCACCTCTACTTTCCTCTCAATTCCCAAGTCGAATTGAAATCCCGAGTAATTGGTAAGCGTCGCTTCTTTGGTGAAAACTATGCTCGAAGCAGTTTGCTCTTTGATTTCAAAAGTCTCCAGATCGATCAAATGCGGGGTATACCAATTGTCCAAAGTGAACTCGTCTCCCTTTTTGAAAAAGACCGAAAACTGTCCACCCTCGGGTCCCAGCCAAAAGCGCTCCTCACCCCCATAGGCATTCATGTGCTCCAGCGTATCACCCGAAGCGAATAATTCCCGGTTGACCCAGCCATAGCTGCGACCTTCGTCACCCGAGGAACTGCTCGTCATCACCCGGCCCTGCAAGGCTGCAGAAACGGCGACCTTCCCTTTCCCTTCCGGATCGCTAAGCTCCGTCAGCGGGATGAATTCTTCGAGAAAGGAAACCTCGTCGGAGTAGCTGATGTAGTCTTGCGGCACCGAGCTGGCGGTGTCCAGATCTGCCGATCCCTGCGGCTTGCAACTGCCAGCAAAGGCAAGCACCAAAACGAATAAAAAACTTCTACTGCTCATAGTATTGTTGTTTTTGGCCTACGAAGATCATGCTCTCCAGACCTGAGGCGATCATATCGCCCTGATCCACATACAATGTCCTCCACCCGGAGCCATCTTGGCCTTGATGACCTCATCTTTTTTCACCCGGCCAGTCCTGACCTGATAGGTCTCAGGATTGGTCTTGCCATGCGTCTCATCGGTGTCTTCATAGTAGGTAATCTGGTAGTCCTTTCCCGGCTTGAGGAAGTCCAACTTGATCTCCAGGGTGCCGCCTTGCTGATCGTGAACCGAGCCAACAAACCAGCTGTCACCTTGTCTTCTCGCGGTGGAAATGTACTCGCCCATCTTTGCCTGAAGTACCCGGCTCTCATCCCATTTGCCGACAGGCTGCTTTTGGATAAACTCAAACAAGTCAGCTTTTTCCAGATATTCCTCCGGGGCATCGGGAATACAAACTAATCCACTATGGATGATGAGGGTTCTCGCCGCCTCCGAAACCACGGTGGAAACATAAGAATCCGTGATCCTTGGCCCCTTCTCCCGATCCCCACGGTTGATTCCAGTGAGATCAAAATTCCCATTGTTCATATCCAGAGGGCCTTGGATGGCATTGATCAAGGCCATCTTGATAAAAGTCTCCGGAGTAAAGGCCTTGCGGGAATCCTGCTGCGCATGGCAATATTCCTTGGTAATGGCATTGGCAAAGGTTCTTTCTACGCCCGTAAACGGCAGGGGCCGGTCGTGAAAATCAATGAGCAGATGACTCGCTGCACTTCGGGTGATGGCATCCCGTGTAAAGGGAACATCTTCACCCATAAAACCGTACTTAATCCCCTTCATACCCAAGGATTCAAAATACGGGAAAAGCGCTTCGTCTCCGTAAACACCTTGCTTTCGGTCGTAGTAGAGCAAGAGGTCCACATCCTTCTCGGCAGCGTAGTCTATCACTTTCTGGAGGTCGAGTTTGTCGGACAACTCAAAATGCCCTTCGCTCGCCGATTTGTACCAGGAAGCATCGATCAAGAAGTACTCGATGTCTTTTTGCGCAGCGAAATCAATATATCGGAGATAGCTTTCGGTGTCGATCCCGTAGGTAAAACCATCGGAGGTGGTATACCCATGCACCCGCCAATCCCAGAGTGTCTTGCCTGGTTTGATCCAGGAAGGATCCTCAATTTGATTGGGGGCAGCAAGATTGAGCGGAACCGTGTTGGTGACCAGATCACCGATCTGCTCGTTGACCAAGATCACTCGCCAAGGAGTGATGATTTTCTCGCCACTCAGTCGGGTCTTGTTGGAAGCGACTACAGCGCCTTTGTCAAGATCATATTCCAAATCAATCAATTCAAAGCCCGGAGCCGAAAACAAATCCGATTCCAGGATGGATAAGTAAGGCTTCTTTGTCTCCACCACCAAAGGCATGAGCAGCTTGGGCTGCGTTGTCTCATTGGGGATATCGCTGATCACAAGCGGGCCGGCTGGAGGATTTTCTCCAGTGGGGAAATACAATGCATCGGAGGCTTGCAGCTGGTATTCGCAATACAAAGTTGCCTCAGCGCGTTGCTCAAATCCCGTCAATTCATACTGGAAGCCAAGTCCCTGATCGAAGACCCTGGTGATCAATTTGGCTGACGCAGTACCCAAAGCAATATCGAGCGTAAGTTCGTTGTACTCTGCCGTGATCTCACTGAACTGACCCCAGACAGGCTGCCAGACTTCTTTCTTGGAGCTGGTGTTTGAGCCTTGGATCTTGGCGGCCACACCGGGCAAGATGGAGATCTCCGAGGCGTTGACCACAGCCTCTCCCTGCCAAAAGACCTGATATCTTACGACCTCATTTTCTTCCGAAAGTTGAACTTTTAAGTTTCCGTCAGGTGAACTTGCTGAAAAAGAATCCTGCGCATTGGCGCCATGGCCAATCAGCCCCAGCAGGATGAAACACAGTAAAAACCTCATTGTTATTTTTGTCATTTGCTAATTCTTTACGCCCCTTCTGCAGGGAATTTACCTTTTATGGTTATCCGCTTTTTATGCCAGTAAACGGTCAACTCTGCCTTTGCCAAAGCATCGGTCTTCCGACCGTATGAGGGAGCAGATTCGATCGCTGGCAAAATCGCGGATATACATAGTACCTTTTATCTCCCCACCCATTTCCTTCGATAGGCTTCATTTTTTTCTCAAAAACGCTACACCTCAAGCGCCCCGATCTGCTAATTCATCAAGCCGAGGGATTGTAAAAAGGCATCTCCTTCTCGGATGGTCCGCTGGTAGTTTTCGGTCTTGTCAAAATTGAAAAAACCATGACCTTGCCCTTCGTACAACTTCAGCTCACATCGGCTACCTACCTTCTCCATCACCGTCCGGTAGTATTGCGCCGTCTCCACAGGGATCAGGTTGTCCGCTGTTCCGAGGAAGATGATGGTGGGCGGAGCATCCTGATGGATGTTGTGAAGGGGGGAAAAGTCCTTATACTCCTCGCCAATTCGCTCGTAGCCATAGCCCCCCGGCCCATTGTCGATGACGGGATTAAACAGCACCAGCGCATTGGGCTTGCTGCTATAGGAAAGGTCGTCCGTGTCGCTGTTGTATTTCTCGGTAAAAGCTGCCGCCGCAGCCAGATGACCGCCCGCAGACCCGCCAGCTCCGATGATCTTTGCCGTGTCAATCCCGAATTGATCCCGATTTTTGCGGATAAACCGTATGGCCGACTTCGCATCTTCCAGAGACTCAAAGGGCGTCGTGCCTTGTCTGGATTTAACTCGATAATCCACCAGAAAACAAACGATACCCTGGGCGGCATAATGCTTTGCATGGGGCTCAAATTGCTTGATGCTTCCCCCATTCCAACCACCTCCGAAAAAGAAAACCATCGCAGGCTTCTTGACTGCAGCATCCGACTGCTCGGGATAGTACACCTCCATGTACAGCTTGGTCGTATCGACTTCCTTGTACAGGATCCGCTCCTGAGCATAAGTCATCGAAATGGATGACAATGCGAGAAAGCAGGATAAAAAAAAGACAAACCGATACTTAAAAACATCTAAAACTCTATTGACCATATCATCATTTGTTTGTTGGGTTTCCATTGATTTTAAAAGCTTCCAATTCGTTTGGCTCTGAAATTGTCTATCCGATCTTGGTTTATTTTCTTCTGCAACATAGGGTTACAAATCGGAACGGCTAATCCGTCTGAATAAAAAACGGATTGTTATTCGGGCAATTCCGATTTCCATTGATCCCACATAGCTAAAAGCTCAGTTACTTTCTCAGGGTTTGCAGCAGCAACATCTTTGGACTCGGCGCGGTCTTCGGCAAGATTGTAAAGCTCCACGCGCTCCCGCTTTTCATCCGCCATGAGCTTCCAATCTCCATCTCGCACTGCTGCCGACACCCAGCCATTTGGTCGGTCAGCGACGGCGAATCTCCATTCCCAGAAAAGTGGCTTTGACCTTTCAAAGGACTTGTTGTCAAAGATCGAAGCAACATTCTCCCCATCTGGCCGATAGTCTGCCGGCAAGTCTTTTTGAGCCAAGGCAGCAAATGTCGGAAGCAAGTCCACTGCAGAAAGGACACTGGTGCTGTCCACCTTGCCTGCCTCCACCTTGCCCGGCCATCTCACGATAAAGGGCACATTCACTCCGCCCTCAAAAACATCGACTTTCCGACCCCTCAGACCTCCCGTGGAGCCGACTTTCAAAGCCGGCATGGCAACGGCCGGCCCATTGTCACTACTGAAGATAACCAGGGTGTTGTCATCCAAACCCATCTCCTCCAAGGCCTGCATCAAGCGACCAATGTGACGATCCGCATCCGTCAAAACTCCGAAGTAGACTTCCTTATCCGGACCCATACCCTTGTAGGGCGCTTTTTGCTCATCCGTGGGCCAAAGCGGGGTATGAGGATCTTTCAGCCAAAGGTTGACGAACATTGGCGAGCCTTGGTCTTTGTTTCTCTCAAGGAAATCAATCGTCACGTCCACCACGATCCTGCTGGAACTATGCACCCAAGTGCTGTCGTCATCCATGTAGCGGGTGGTTGGCCACAGCTGATCTCCTTTCCAGGTTGGACCGTTGCCGTTCCAGACGCGGGTCTCATCATAGCCATAGACTTTGGGTTCGGGTGCGGACAAGTCGCCATGAGGCAATCCCCCACCGCCGAGGTGCCACTTCCCAAAATGAGCGGTTGTGTAGCCCGCTTCCTGCATCAGTCTTGGCATATACACCGGCAGGTTTTCATCCAGCCAGTTGGGCATGTTGCGTCTTGCATTGGGTTCATTCCCGGCAAAGTGTCCATGAACTCGATGCCTCGCCGGAAAATGCCCCGTAATGACCGAAGTACGGCTTGGCGAACAAACCCCGCTAGTCACATGAAACTGTGTGAATTTGGTGCCCTGAGCCGCCAGCTTGTCCAGGTTAGGAGTTTTTACTTCTGTAGCTCCATAAGCTCCCAAGTCTCCATAACCCCAGTCATCCCCAAAAATGAAGATGATATTGGGCCGCTCATCGGCCTGCTGCTCGCTTTCGGCAGCCTTTTGGGGTTGGCAAGAGGATGCAATCAGAAGCAGTCCAGCAAACAAGCTTTTGACAAGACTGTTTGAGGGAAGAAAAGTTTGTTGAAGTATTTTGGGATTGGTCATGGTGTGTATGTCTGGTAAAAAATCAAACAGGATCTCGAGCTCAAACTGCTATTCCAAGATGGAAAGTGGGGTGAATCTGATCTCTTTCAGACTTGCACTTGGGATGTCGCCCTCTTTCACTTCTACAGCTATCGTATGTTTTCCGGCCGTATCGAATTTCAGAAGCCCCATCTCATAGTAGCTATAAACATGGGAGGCGTTCTGTTCATTTTGTACCAGATCTCCTTCCGAGTTGCTCACCCGCCACACCAGCCTGCTTTTACCGGCATAGTTCAAATCGACCTGATAATATCCGGGTTCCAAGATGCCAACTTCCCAGGTAACCTTTCCGCCCTCTGTAAAGTCTTGCGCCTGAGCTATATGCTTCCATTCCCCAAATTTCTCCATCCATCTCGTCTCCTTGATGGTCGCCCCATCCGCCGAGGCAAAGGCAGTCGACAAAACCGTGGAATAATAAGGGTCGATGCTCAGGGATTTGTCCACCGACAACTGACCTTCCACCGTCACCTCAACCACGGAGATCAGTTTTTCGGGTCTCTTAGCCGGAAGCTCGATAGTGGTCCAGTTTCCATGATTTGCAGTCTTGAGAGACTGTTGCTTTCCATCTACCAAAAGATTGGCAGACTTGATGGTGTTCTTTAATCCCGGCAGCACGATCTGCCCATCCAGAGGCCATTCGTAGATAGCCAAGTTGAGTTTTCCATCCTTGGTGGTCGCATCTCCCCAGGGGAGCGCACGACCCCAAGGTGAAGGATCGGCGGCATAAATCAATTGGGGATAGGAATCGATCCATTCTCCTGCTCCACGGAGGGCACTTTGCGCTTCGTCGGGAACAGTCCCATCAGGCTTTGGACCGACGTTGAGCATGTAGGTACCGCCTCTGGCTACCGTGGAGATCACGGACTTCAGGATGCGTTTCGGGCTTTTCCAGTTTTCATCGTACCAGGCATAACCCCAGGAATCGTTGGTCACATCGACCGTCTCCCATAGACCGGCGACATTTTTCACCGGAATGTTCATATCACCTAGGGACAGGTAATCTCCCAAGTTGTGGCCAGCTCGGCCTGAAATCATGGCGTTGGGCTGGTTTTTTCTCACAACTTGCACCAGCTCCTCCACGTATTTCTTCTCCATATTGCCCGGCGTATCAAACCAAACCATCGCTATATCTCCATACTGCGTGGTGATCTCTTCTACCTGGGGCAGGCACTTTTCTCTGAAATAATAATCAAATCCTACGGCTTCGCCCTTTTCATTGACCTTAGGCCCGCCATTTCCGCCGGGGAAAGTCCAGTCCTGGTTGTGGGAATAGTAAAAACCAAAGCCCAGACCCGCTTCCTTGCAGGCTTGCGCCAGCTCCTTCATGGGGTCGCGGCCGAAAGGCGTGGCTTTTACAATATTAAAATTGTTGCTTTTGGAGTCGTACATCGCAAAGCCATCGTGGTGCTTGCTGGTGACGACGATGTATTTCATGCCTGCATCTTTGGCCAGTTTGGCGATGGCTTTGGCATCAAAATTTACGGGATTGAAGTTTTTGGCCTCTGCCATGTACTCCTCCACAGAGATACCGGCTCGCCTGGGACTCATGATCCACTCACTGATTCCGTAGTAGGTGGTGTCCTTCCACTTATTGGCAATGTTGGAGTAGAGACCCCAATGGATAAACATGGAATAGTTGCCATCGTCAAACAAAGCGGCCATGTCTCCCTTATCAGCGCGGGTGACCATCTTTTGCTTGCCCCACATCTCGTCCATGCCTTGGGATTCCTTTTCCTGAGCGGCAAGGCTCAATGCCGCGGTAAGGCTCAGTACTGTTAAACCGTACTTTATTAGGTTCATGAAATCGTTTGGTTATTTGGGTAGTTGTTTTTTATGTAGATCTGCAATTTTGCCAATCCGCGTTTCTCTTTTTTGTTTTTCAGTTTGGGAAAAATCCTGCCTGGAATGCTTCGATTCTACTGCTTCATTCCACCTTCAGTTTTCTGTAAATCACCTCCACGCTATCCCTAAACTCCTTGTCATCAAAGTCTTCTATGTAGGTTTTGGGCAGTTCGTTATCTCCTTTGGCTTCTAGCAACAAGGCTGCGCATCGATCTCTGAACTTTTGCAGAAGCTCCTGCTTGTCCGCCTGACCGGCCAGATTATGTTGCTCATTCGGATCATTTTTTAGATCGTAAAGCTCCTCGTAGATCGGCTCCTCTCCCAAGATCGGCGAGATCATAGAAAGGATATGATGCTGGTCTTCTTCTTTGCTATAGTATCGGATATACTTCCAATCCTTACTTCCGACAGCCTCGGTTCGTGGATAGTTTTGCTCCATAAACAGGTTCTCGCTGAAAAAGTCGGATCTCCATTCTACCTTTTTGTTTTCCAATAGCGGCTTCAAGCTTTTGCCCTGCATCTCTCCAGGGATCTCCACCCCCGCAAAATCAAGAAGGGTCGGCGCAATATCTATATTGAGGCTTATCTCGTCCAGGATCTTCGGTTGCTGGAGCCCCGGAGCATAGATGATCATCGGGATCTTCAGATCGATGTCGTAGAGGAGGGTTTTGCCCGCAAGGCCATTTTCCCCATGAAATAGGCCGTGATCCGACGTGAATACAATGATCGTATTGTCAAGAATTCCTTGGGCTTCCAGTTCTCTCACGATCTTCCCGACCACTTGATCGATGCCTGTGACCGTCTCGAGGGTCCGTATCTGGTTTTCATTCAGCGATTCCTTTGTTTTTACCCAGGCATAGCTGTTAAGGTACTCTCCATTGTAGACATTCCTCGGCAACTTGGGAGTTTGGATAGAATCATAGGGAACGTAGTTGGCTGGCAGCTCCAGCTGATCGATCTGGTCCCGATAGCCCGTCCGGTATAGCTCCGGATCCGTGGGCAACTGCTTCATGCTGTTGGTGCCGTTGCTGTGGGGCACATTGAAGTTGATCATCAGGCAAAATGGCTGGTCTGTAGGCCGGGTCCGGAGGAAACTTTGCGAGGTCTCCAGGGCCTCATCGATACTCAAAAACTCGTCCACAGCCTCCTGGATGATATCTATCTGATTGTCCGCCTTGGCATCCTTGAAAATCTCATGTTGATTTTTGGGATAAAAACTGAGATGGCCATGGCCTGCCCGCCAATAGTCAAACGACTGGTCCATCACGCCACTTTGGTAGCCAAGTCCCTTCTCGCTCTTCCCGATTGGAGTATGGTTTTTACCGACCCAGCCTGTATAGTAGCCACTCTGGCGAAGGAGCATCGGGTAGGTATTGGCAAAGGCCTCTTCGGTCATGACAGATTTTGAACCAAAGGTGACCCCATGTCTCCGCTCATACATGCCGGTGAGGATGGAAGTCCGGCTCGGAGTACAAATGGCGGATGTCACAAAGGCATTGCGAAACAGCGCCCCTTCGGCAGCTAGCCTGTCCAAATTGGGGGTCTGAGTGAGCTGATTCGCTCCCATCGCCCCGAGGTAGTCCCAGCGCATGTCATCGGCTAGCACCATGACGATGTTGGGTCTTTTTGCTTCCTGAGCTTCTACTTTTTCCAGAGAAAAAAGAAGAAATCCAGCCAGCAAAAGGCTGAGAAAAGCGGGGTAACAGATTCTATGGCAAATCATATTTTCTTGAATCTAACTTTGAACAGGGGAAAGCATACCCGAAAAACAAACGAAGATCGTCTTCTAGACACCAGAGAATCCAGTGTCTAAAAGACGTTCTTACAAGGGATTATGAGTCAATCCGGAATCTAGCTTGGATCACTTCAGCTTTTCTACATAGATGTAGTAGGCAGGGTAAACCCGCTCGTCAGCATCAATCAACTGCGCTTCCATATCGTACTTGCCCGCTGAAATTTTTCCTTTGAAAGTCACTTCTTCCTGACCTTCCTGTATGTCTTCGGTTTTCGCCAAGTTTGCCACATAGAGGTAGGCTTGCTTGAAGTCATCCTTTACGCTGCCTGGCCTTGGACTTTGGATTTCGATGTTTTTTTCCTGGGCAGGAAAGGTCGCATTGATCGCCAAACCACTTTCCCTTGGGAATCTGCGCAGGGAGATGGCATACTCTCCGTCCTCGACAAACTCGATCTTCCATCGTCCTGTCGCCTGCGAAGCCGTGGTGGCTCCATTCTGATGCCAGGAACTCTCATGCTTGCCTGTCAGCATATCGTGCGCAGAAATCCGGCTTGGATTTTCTTGGGGCGATCCTACTTTGATATAGGCATAGCGCTCATCGACGCCTTCAGCCATGATAGACTCCCACCATTTTTCGTAGCCCAGCGCCAACTTCTCAGCCTCCAGCGGATGCTCGGCAATGACATTTTTGGATTGGATCTTGTCGGTGGTCATGTCGTACAGTTCCGTTCCGTTGACCAATCTCCAGCGATCGTCCATGACGGAGTAGTCCTTGTATTTGACCAGGTTTTGCAGTCGCTGGGTATCCACATAGAGCACTCTGTTTGGCCATGGGGCTGCACTGTTTGCAAGCAAAGGTGTAAGGCTCTTTCCGTCAAGAGGTTTCACCGGATTGAAATCCAGTCCCAGAAGGTCTACAAAGGTCGGCAGCAAGTCGTAGTGTGCGACCAACTTGTCAATGTCTTTGCCCCCGGTCAGCTTTCCGTCAGGCCAGCGAATGAACATTGGCACGCGGTGACCACCTTCGTACACCTGACCTTTGGAACCCCTCAAGCCACCATCGAATACTCTGTTTCCACCTGCAGTTCCGTTGTCTGTCGTGAAGATCAAGATCGTATTGTCAGTCAAACCCAATTCCTCCAACTTGTCCTGAAGACGCTTGAAGTTGTCGTCAATGTTGGTAATCATCCCGTAAAAACGCTTGAATTGCCCGGGAAGCTGTTCCTCGCTGTACTCTTTGTACATATTGATGTATTCCTCCGGGACATTGAGCGGCCCATGGGGAGCATTGGTGGCTATGTAGGCAAAAAACGGCTTCTCTTTGTTTTCTTCGATAAAGTCCATGGCTTCGTCGAAGAATACGTCCGTGCAGTAGCCTTCGTATTTTTCCATCTCCCCATTGTGCCAATAGGTATCGTCGAAGTAGTCGTTGTCCCAATAGTCGGGACCTTGGGTGATCCCTCCGCCACCGTGACGGACTACCTCATGAAAGCCTCTGTCCTCCGGTCTAAAAGGATAATTATCGCCCAAATGCCATTTGCCAAACATGCCGTTGGTGTAGCCGTTTTGGGCAAAGATCTGTGGCAGGATCACTTCATCTTCATAGAGCAAAGACCGACCGGTGATGGTATGATACACGTTGAGCCGGTTGGTATATCTGCCGGTCATGATAGCTCCCCGCGAGGGCGCACAGGTGGTAGAGACGTGATAGTTGGTAAACCTTACCGCATCATCATGAAAAGCGTCCAGATTAGGGGTTTTGATGAGGGGGTTTCCCATAGACCCAAGGTCTCCCGTCCCCTGGTCATCTGTGATGATGAAGATGACGTTGGGTCTTTGCTGGGCAAAAAGTCCGCTATGAATTGTCATTGCCAGTCCTATCAGGATGACTAGCGGTTTAATCAGGTTTTTCATTTTGGTTTATTGGTTTATATAAGTCGTTTTTTTATTGCTTTTAATCTTGGGATCGGCACTCAAATCTGCCTGCGACACCTGTTGGACACCCTTGTCATTTCACTTTTTTGTTTTTACCTCAACTATACTTTGCGATGAAAATTCATGGTCTCAGATCTAATGTAAACCCTGTGGAAACCTGTTCCGCCCATTAAAAATCAACATCCTTATTTTCAAATGTTTGTAGCAAACAAAATGGTTATACAATCCGCTTTTGCCAGAAAAATGAATTGCTTGGGTGAATAGTGGGAGGTTTGCAAAAAGCCCCGTACAAAATACGGGGCCTTTCCCATTGACTTCAGTTGATTATAATTCTGACCAATTGCTTTTCGGCACGATTTGCCTGAACTATTCTACAACTCAAATTCAATTCAATTACAAAAACCCATTCATAAACTATCTTGTTTTACTATCTAACGTTGTTTTTATTCAATTCAAATTCGATTGCCAAGCCCTTCACACCCATCCGCATCCATTCCATTCTTACTTGTCCGAATTTTGAAGAACCACATCTAAGAAAAGGGATGAGAGGCTTATCCTCCATCCAATCCCGCCGGACATCGACTACCTTCAGTGGTGCTTCGCAATCGATTGCTAAGCTAGTAACTGAGGAATATCGTCAAACTCAATTGAAGCTTTTTTACTGTTCACACCTGTGCACAAGTCTTATTATTTCAATCTGACAATCTCTACAAGGACGGTACAGGCGAGGTTTCCATGGTATAAATCAGGCAGCTCCATCCGTCCCCTTTCCACGCCGAAGTTCCCGATCGAATGTGGTCCAAGTTATTTCCATCGGGGATCAGTTGTTTAAAGTCATGAATCCCCCGTCTATGGGAAAATCACTGCCCGTGATGAAGGAGGCCTCGTCGGAACAGAGATATAGCACCAAAGCGCCTATTTCCTCCGGCTTTCCCATCCGTCCTATCGGCTGCGTATGCGACAGGGCTTCAAACATCTCCTTTTCGTTGCCGGGGTAGTTTTTTGCCAAAAAGCCATCTACGAATGGCGTGTGCACCCTTGCCGGAGAGATGCTGTTGCAGCGGATCTTGTTTGCCAAAAAATCCCTGGCAATCGACAGGGTCATCGCGTGAATGGCACCTTTGCTCATGGAGTAGGCAAACCTATCGGAGACGCCCACGTGCGCAGCAATGGATGAAACGTTGATGATCGTGCCTCCCTTAACCTTCATGAGGTTCACTCCCTCCCGGAGGCAGTAATAGACACCTTTTACATTGATGTGGTACACCCTATCCATGTCCTCGGAACTGGTATTGCTCACATTTCCGACATGAGCGATGCCGGCGTTGTTGATCAGTATGTCAATCGGCTTACGATCCATCGCATGCTTCACACTTTGCTCGTCCGACACATCGCACTTCACAGCAGTGGCTTCCCCGCCTGCTTCTGTGATTTCGAGTGCAACGGCCTGAGCGTTGTCCTCATTCAAATCAAAGATGGAGACCTTGGCTCCGTGTGTTGCCAAAGCAATGGAAATCGCCCTGCCTATCCCGCTACCTCCACCTGTCACCACTGCTGTTTTGCCCGTCAAATCAAATCCGTTCTTCATCGTGATACCCGATTGGTATTGTTCGTTTTTCAAAGTTCAGTGCCTTGGCGTCTTGTCCGCTGGCAGCAGCAACAATCTCCTCAAGGACGAAACCTGCTTTTAAGTTAGGCTTTGTCTTAAAAGTCTTAATTCTCATAACGAAATGGATCCAATTCCCAAGCCAGCAAGCATTCTTCGCATATTTTCAGATCTACCTCGTTTAAGTATGCTGCCGGCTATGTATTAGCATGGATTATTTTGCGCTGGCATATTAGCGGGAATTGTTATTCGTTTTGACCTCATAACAAAATAGTTGCAATGCACAGGTGTGCATTTTATATTAGGCTTATGGGAAAGTATGTCACCATTACCGAAATAGCCAACCAACTCAATCTATCTCATTCCACGGTGTCCAGGGCATTGAGCAATCATCCGCGGATCAGTGCGAAGACGCGGGCTTTGGTGCAAAAGCTGGCTGAGGAACTGGAGTATCGTGCCAATTCCACCGCTCATCACTTGAGTAAAGGAGAAAGTCAGATTATCGCGGTGATCGTTCCCCAGCTGTCACTCCACTTTTATTCCAAGGTGGTCGAGGGAATCCAGAAGGTCCTAAGAGACACGGAGTACTCCGTGCTGCTCCTAAACACGGATGAATCGCTGGAGGAAGAAATTCGCTCGGTAGACATCTGTCTCAAACATCGGGTAGACGGAGTTTTGGTGGCGATTTCCAGAGGAACCAAAAATTTTGACCACTTTCAGAAACTTTTAAAACATGAAGTTCCGATCGTTTTTTTTGATCGTGTTGCCAATTTTCTCCCCGTACCAAAAGTCATTACAAACGACTATCAGGCATCTTTCGACGCGACCAACCACCTCCTGAACACCGGCTGTAGCTACATCGCCCATATCACCGCGAGTATCAACCTCAACAACAGCAACAACCGACTATATGGATATCTGGATGCCCTTGCTTCCCACAATATCAAGGTAAGGGAGTCTTTGGTGCACTATTATGAGTTTGAGCTGTCTTCCATCGACAAATTCTTGGAAAAGACCCTGAAAAAATACCCCCAACTGGATGGCCTGTTTGTGTTCAATGACTATGTCGCCAACTATGCGATAAATGTGCTCTGCAAGATGGGCAAGCGGGTGCCCGATGACATTTCTGTCATTGGCTTTTCGGACGAGCCCGTCGCCACTTATATGAGTCCGAAACTCTCTACCGTGCAGCAGGTGGCTGAAAAAATGGGTGAACTTTCCGCCCAGAAAATCATCTCCATCCTCGGCAAAAACGAACCAATGGATTCCGAGAAGATCGTCATCAACCCCAAATTAATATTGAGAGAAACCACCAAGAATCTGATCGCCGCCGATGCCGATCAGGAATAAGACAAAATTTCTGTTGAAGCACTACATTCTAAAATGAAGTTCGCTGAATATGCCCGTGGGCTCGATTCTTAGGTCTCCAAAGAGCTCCCAGAAATTAACCCGGGATATAGATATGAAAGATGGCCCCTTTATTAATTTCGCCGGATGCAAAAATTATCCCGTTGTGGTTATCGATAATTTTTTTGACGATGGCAAGTCCAATCCCGGTTCCCTCATATTCCTCCTTCCGATGTAGTCGCTGGAAAACCTGAAAGATCTTGTCGCTGTACTGTTGTTCAAAACCAATACCATTATCAGCGACTCGGATATAACGGTACTCCCGGTCTTGGGCAAGTTTGTCCAGTCCAAATTCCCATCCGAAACCCACAGTACAATCGATGTCTATTTGTAGTGGATGGTCGAGTCTTGAGAACTTGATGGAGTTGCCAATCAGGTTTAGTAGGAGTTGATTGAACTGGAAAGGAATGATTTTCAACGAGCAGCAGCTGTTAAGAATAAGATTTACATTCTTTTGCTCCAGCTCCTCTCTCAAAATTTCCCTTATCTCATCGACAACTTTTGCGAGGTCCACAACCTCAAATTTTTGCTCTTGAGTGGTGGTTCTCGAATAGGCAAGCAGATCCTGAATCAGGTTTTGCATTCGAAAAGCCGACTCCTGCATCCGAGAAAATTGGCTCATCCCCTTTTCTGACAAGTTGGAATATTCTGTTTCCAAAATCCTGGAGGCAAAGGTCTGTATCTTACGCAGTGGCTCCTGAAGATCATGACTGGAAATATAGACAAAGGCTTCTAGCTCCTTATTGATTTTTTCGAGATCTAAATTTCTCTGATTCAACTCATTGGTCCGCTCTTGCACCTGATTTTCCAGCTCTTTTGTAAACATTTTCTGGTTCTGGATGTCGTTGCTCGTTCCGACCCACATTTTTATTTTTCCATTGCTATCTCTCTGTGGCACAGCCCTGCTAAGGTGCCAACGATATTCCCCATTGCTTTTGAGGAAACGGTGCTCAAACCAATAATCTTCGCCTGTTCTTATCGCATTCATCCACCGCTTGATATTTTCTTCGCGTTCGTCCGGATGTATCATTTGTATCCATCCATGATCAAGTTGTGCCGGTCTCAAACCTGAGTAGTCGTAAACCGATTGATTAAAATAGGTCATGTTGCCCTCTGGGTCCGCAGTCCAGACATGTTGGGGCATCGAATTGGCGAGTAGCCGGAATTTCTGTTCCCGTTCGAGCAGGACTTGCTGATATTGTTTCTCCTCGGTTACATCCCGAAGAGTCCCTACCATCTTCACCGGTTTATTGAGGTCATTGTATATGGCCTTGCCTTGGACACGTATCCATCGCAAGCTACCATCATTCCTTATTATCCGGGCCTCGACAAAGTAGGTACCCTCATTCAACGCTTTTTCAAACGCCTTTTCCACGATGTTTTGCCTGTCTTCGCTGACGATTTGTTTCCTTATCTCCGCCTGGGTAAGCGGCGTAAAACTGTCGTATCCAAAAATCTCTGCCAATCTAGGCGAATGAATTATTTCCCTGGTCTGGAGATCCAGTTCCCAAGTTGCGAGGTCTGTAGCTTCCGCTGCCAAGCGTGAGCGCTCTTCTGCCTCCTCCACTTTTTTGCGGGCTTCTACCTTGTCTGTGACATCGTTGACAGTTATCATGATGCCGGAAGAGTTTCCATCGGGATCTTGAAGGGCGGCATATTCAAAGTCAAGGAAGAATCTCTTCACTCCATCATCACCTTGCACATAGGCAACCGATTCTTTCTCTGTATGGGAATGGCCAGTGGAAAAGACCTGGTGGAGGAGGTCTGGGTATTTTTGCTCCTTTAGTTCAGGAAATACATCCAATATAGATTTACCCAAAACATCCGTCTCCTGCTTGCGCCATATATTTTCAAACATCACCTGATTGGCCGATTCGATGATAAAATCCTTGCCTCTCAATATAGTCATGGGGATAGGCGATTGCATCACCATATGTCGGAAGTGCTTTTCGCTTTCCTCCAGTAGGTGTTTTGCAATCACCGTGTGGGTTACTTCGGTAGCTACCACCATTATACTGTGGATCTCTCCGCTTTCTTCTTTCAAAGGGTGATACACCAGATTGAAATAGGCTTGTTCCAGTCTTCCATGGCGTTTAAGTGTGGCAAGTAGTTCGGGAGAATAAAATGGATTGCCGTTACGTATCACTTCATTAAACAGTGGCTCCACTAAACCTTTCACCTCAGGCAATACCTCAAAAAGTGGCTGGCCGACAAATTCATGTTCTTGCTTGTCTGCCAGCAAGAGGTAATTTTCATTGGCCATCTCGGCTATAAAATCCTTGCCTCTGAAAATGGCAATACCGAGCGGAGCCTGCTTTACAGAGTCCCGAAACCGCTTTTCACTTTCTTCTACTTTTTGCTTGGCCTCGTGTAGTTCGGTAACCTCAGCAGCGGTGTTCATTACCGCATACGGTTTACCAGCCACATCAAATAATGGCGTAAAACTGTAATTGAAATAAAAGGATCTTAAAACACCATCGATTTGCAAGTCAACCCGTTGATTTTTAGCGTGAAAAGGCATACCGGTATGTAATACTTCCAAGACCTGGTCAAATATTTTTTGATTGGCCAATTCAGGAAGAATTTCGGTGTACAGTTTGCCGACTACATCATTTCCTTTGCCCCAGATATCCATGATAGACTGGTTGGCTAGGACGATCCGTAGTTCTTCGCCTTCATATACCCCAATTGGGAATGGGGCACTGTCTACCAACGTGCGAATTCGTTGCTCGCTTTCTTTAATCCTGTTGTTGAAGATAGCCTGGGAGGTGACCTCGGTTGCTATGATCCCTATGCCATCTACATCGCCCTCCAGGTTACGTTGTGCAAAAAGAAGGAAATTGTAATACTTCAAGGTCAAATCCCCATCCTGCTTGACGTAAACGGGAGTTTCCACCGCTGTGAAGGGAACGCCTGTTTTATAAACTTCCCGAAAAATCTCTTTATAGCCCTGATCGGCCAGTTCAGGCAACGCCTCGAAATAGGACTTACCTATAATTTCTCTGCCCTTACCCCATATTTCCAAGATGGCATCGTTGGCTACGGTAATAATCAAATCTTCTCCATCCAAAATACCTATAGCCGATGGCGAAGAATAAATAAGATTGTGAAAACGCTGCTCACTTTCTTCAATCTTCTTTTTAGCCGTCACAGTAGATGTCACATCATAGGCAATCACGGTCACACCCGATATGGATTTATCGGCCTCGTAGTACGGCTGATAAACGAAATTGAAATAGACATCTTCCAGCTTGCCTTTGCGGTGTAATTTGGCGAGCATTTCATTGGCAGAAAATGGAATGCCGGTAGTATACACCCCATCTAGCAAATCAGGGAATGCTTGGCCTTTAAGCTCAGGCAATACCTCTAAGAGTGGCATTCCGATGATGTCGGGACCTTTCCCCAAAACCTCCACCATACTTTCGTTGGCCAACTGAACTACCATCTCTTTTTCTTTCAGGATGAGGAAAGCAAATGGCGACTGCATGAGCATGAGGTTATAGCGGGTTTCGCTAGCCTCGACCTTTTTCCTGGCTTCTACCTGCTGGGTGACATCAAAGCCAATTGTCATGATACCGTCAATTTTCCCGTCACCATCATAGAGGGCTTCATAGGAAAAGTTGATGTAGATCGTTTCCAAGACGCCATTCCTTACTATTTGAATGGGCAATTCAGGCGTTGCGAAGCGGTTTCCGGTACGGGAGACACCGTCGAGCAGTTCTTTGATCCCCTGCGTCGAAAGTTCCGGCATGGATTCAAAGATCGATCGGTTCAATACTTCTTGCTCCGTTCTGCCCCATAGCTCGAGCGCATATTTGTTGGCTATCTCTACCGAATACTCTTTTCCCCGCAAGATGGCAATCGCGATCGGAGCCTGCAAAATCATCAGCCTGAGATTATTCTCACTGATCATTATCTTCTTGCGGGCTGCTACTTGTTGGGTGTTTTCAAGTACCCATACTGCGACCTTCATCACCTTCCCGGCCTCATCCTTCAACGGGGCGTAGACGAAAGTGACATAAACAATTTCTTCTTTGCCATGGCGGATCAGCATCAGTTCTACCTCATTGGCATAGAATGGCTGACCAGTCTCCACCACGCTATTCAGAGCCTCCTCATAATAAGTTCGGGCTTCTGCAAACGTATCCCAATAGTGTTTGCCCACAATAGAATCATAAGGCTTGCCGGCAATTTCAACAAAACTATCGTTCACTATCTCGCTCTCCAGCGTGGCTGCATCCATCACGCAAATCCCCACGGGGGATTCAGACACCATCGTACGGATATGCTGTTCGGTTTCTCTGCGCTTCCGGTTGGCAATGGCTTTTTCTGTAATGTCCTCCAGGGTCCCATTCAGGCGGTATGCGACCTTATTGTCATTAAACCAGGCCCTACCTTTAGCATGAACAATCGTTTCTTTCTTGGAAACAGGGTGAATGATGGTGTACTCGATGTCGTAGCCACCCCCGGACTCATATTGCAATGCCTTTTGGATGGCGGCCGTGACGAGGGGTCTGTCGTTTTCTTTGATGGCAGACAGTGCACCTGCAAGTTCAATCTTGTCGTCTTCGGCAACTCCAAACCATCCTTTCAGTCTCTTATTACCGGTAAGTATGTCTGCTATCGGATCATAGTCCCAAGTACCCAATTGGGCAGCTTCTATGGCAAACAACAGTTGGTTTTTACTCTCCGTCAGTTCTGTTTCGAACTCCTTTTTGTCCGTGATGTCCATGCAGGAACTTATATAACCCGCAAAACTGCCATCGGGACGGAAGCGCGGCGGGCCTTGCGCCAGCAACCAGCGATAATCACCTTTACTATTTAATATCCTAAACTCACCGGTAAAAGGCTCACGCTTTTTGAATGCGTCCAAATAAATGTTCACATACCTTTCCCTGTCCTCCGGATGTATCAGATCCACCCATCCAAATTCCAACAATTCCTCCATGGGCCGACCGGTCAACCTTACCCATGGTTCGTTGAAATAAGTAGCGTTGCTGCTTTCGTCACCCACGGCAACGTATATGTCGGTTCCCTCCGCCATAGTGCGAAAACGATTTTCGCTTTCTGTGAGATCTTCCACAGCTTTCTTTTTCCCCGTGGTCTCAACTACGGTTACCAACACGCCCCCGACTTCACCATTTTCCAATCGTATAGGACTGTAGGCAAAGTCGAAATAACAAGTCTCCAAATAGCCATTGCGATCAAGCTGTAGCATAAAGTCCGGAAAACCCACTGGCACTCCTTCCATCACTCCATCAAACATCGACTCAATGATGTGCCAAATCTCTGCAAACGTCTCCCGGGTACTTATCCCCAAAGCCTGCGGATGCTTAGACGCCCCTAATATGGGACGATAGCCGTCGTTGTAGATCTGGGTGTATTCTTTGCCCCAAGCGATATACATTCCAAAGGGGTTGTCGAGCATGACTGAGACCATGGTACGCAAACTTTGCGGCCAGCTTTCTGGATTTCCCAAGGGTGTTTTGCTCCAGTCTTTTGCTCTGATAAGCTCACCCATCTCTCCTCCTCTTTGAAGGAAGTAAAAATCGTTTGTGGTGGTACTCATACTATTAAGGTTGAATTACAAACCCGTCTCTTTCGGGTTGGTCTTGATTCACGCCAGTAAAAAGCGCTAGTGCTGTTCCAATAACTCTTTTTAAGATCGTAAATCCTCCAGGCTTTTGAATATAGTAATGAGCTCCCATCTCATAAAGGCGATTAATTACATCCAAGTCCAGCGAAGTGGAGAATATTACGATGGGAATGTGCCTGAGATCCGCCATTTCTTTTATTTCCATAATACATTCAACCCCCGATTTTCTGGGCATATTAAGGTCTAAAAATATAATATCCGGATATTTATCAGGTCGTGACAATAGAAAATCCATCAGCTGCACTCCATCGTTGACCGTCATGAGGCTGGTCCCTGATGCAACCTCATCCAGCGCATCTTCAAAAAACTCGCAATCGTCCAGGTCGTCATCCGCCAGCAAAAGAGAGAGCATCGCTTTATTCATAGTACAAATAAGTTGTTAACCTCAGGGCCGTCGCTTAACAATATTGCTGATGATGTCATCAAAACTTTGTAAGGTACGACCCGCTCCGAGTCCCCATACCTGCCTCTTGTGGAGGCTAAATTTTAAAGTGAAATAGACATCTTGTCAAGGGGGAATCACCATATTCCTTTCCGTGATGGTGCTTAGAATCCCCCCCATTTACTTTCCCTGCTTGAAGATAGAGGAGATTTGTCTGATTCTTTTGACCGTCGGTAACAAAAGAGCGTCTTTGGATCGAACGATCGGCAATCTTCTGGCGTAACCTAGCATTTACCTCATCTTTTCTTAGTTTGAAATATAAAAGTGAAATACCCATTTTTTTTTACTTATCTTAGATATTTCTAGATTTTTATGAGTTTTCTCGGAGCCAACTATGAAAAAAGCGACACATATTTTATTGGTCGATGATGACGAAGATGATAGGGTACTTTTCCGAGAGGCGCTTTCTGAATTGCCGCATCCGACTAAATATGACGAGGCTGTGGACGGAGCTGATGCCCTTGCTATCCTCCAAAGAGTCAAAAAATCACTGCCGGATTTTATCTTTTTGGATCTGAATATGCCAAAAATGAATGGAAAAACCCTTCTGATGGCGATGAAAAACGACGCGGAGCTGAAGGAAATCCCCGTAATCGTTTTGACGACTTCAACCGAAGACAACGACCGGCAGGAAAGTTTGCAATTGGGAGCCTTTTCGTTCGTCACCAAGCCACCGACCTTCGGCGACTTACGCAGGATTATCTCCTCGTATTTGTTCGACAGGACCTGAGTCTCCGCGGCGAGCGCCTACGAACCAAGGCCTAGAGAAACTGTTTTTTTATGCAGCAAAATCTAGAAAAGTCCTCAAAAACAAAGGTAAGCTCTCCATATGGAGCGGTCTTCAGATAAAAAATCACTTCAAAAACAAAAACACTTATCGGTCAAGCCAGCACGTTTTCGCATTCTTCGATACAACGCCTACAGGATTCGAGACAAGGATCTTTTGGCTGATGATTGGCATTCTCGCCTTCTGAAATCAAGGCTTCACAAGCCCTTTTCGCCGCTTGGACCTTACAGGCCCTCAGTTCCACTTGGTACGATTCCAAGACTTCAAGGCATTCGATACAGGCATTTCTGCATTCTCTGACCTGGCATACATACGCCGAATAATCCCCACCACCCAAAGGATAGCTGGCCAGCAAGTTTGAGCAGTCTCGAACACAAGCCATCAAAGCTATAGTCAGGTCACTTCTCATCAAAGTATGGATCATAAGTTGAATTTTTATGGTGAGCTTAATAAATCCATTTTATCGAATCTCAATTCTTGCATCGTGTAAGCAGTCTGCGCAGGCAAGAACCAATTGAGCTGCAAAATCTATCTGAACCTCCGCTTGGGTAGCCTTTGTACTCATAAAATTGAAGCGGTGCTGAACTCGATCATTAAGGACGACGCTTGCAAAAGCATACTTGGTTACAATTCCCAATTCGGGCACTAACGCGGCAAAGCCGGTGATTCCCATACCAATTTCCGAATCATAAACCTTCCGAACGTTTTCGGCCATCATTCCAGCGATATCGGGACTGACCCCACTTACCAACTTACATTGTTGCTCAGGTATATTTAGTAGCCGATTTTTTGCCCCACAGGAGTAGGTAGTAAGCCCCCCCTTGAAAAAGAGTCCTGCTTCGGGTGCCGCGCTCAACATTCCTTGAACGTACCCCGAAGTCACGCTCTCGGCTACGGCAATGCTGAGATTAAGCGAAAGACAATGATCCCTAATTATCTTAAGCCTCGTCACTAAGTATTCGTTAAGTGGCTAGGAATTGTGGTAGCTGTCCATTGACTGTCGGATTTAGGATAAGACACTGCTTACCCATTTTTATACCATCAAAATCGGATACTAACAGAATAGGCCAAAATTGACCTTTGAAGGCAATTTTTTTTAAAGATGAAGGAGAAGCCCTATCGCCCTCCTTTGTTCCCCAAGCGCAATTTGACAGTCGGATGTAGCCAGCGATAAACATGCTGTAGAATTAATTCTACGAGCTTTTCGGCGGAACTCATTCCCGCGAATTCTGGCAAGCAAGAAAATCGATCTATTCTTTAGATTGAGGTAGAAACAACCGAAAAAACCGAATCTAAAAAGTTTTGGCCGTCAATTTGAAAAAAATGGCTCAACTAACTAAACACAAACCACTATGAGTACCAAAGAGAAAAAAACCGACTCAAAATTCAGCCAGCTGTTCCTTGACGAACTGAAGGACATCTATTGGGCTGAAAAGCACCTCGTCAAAGCCCTTCCAGCCATGGCCAAGGGAGCCACTTCCAAGAAGTTGGTCAAAGCCATCGAGAATCACCTCGAGGAAACCAAAGAACATGTAAGCAGATTGGAAGAGGTATTTTCCCTGTTGGGAAAAAAGCCCGAAGCCAAGAAATGTGACGCCATGGAAGGCTTGATTGAAGAAGCAAAAAGCATCCTGGAAGATACAGACTCCGACACCATGGTGCGGGATGCGGGCATCATCATCGCCAGCCAAAAGGTGGAGCACTACGAAATTGCTTCCTATGGTTCGCTGGTGGCACTAGCCCAGGTCATGGGCCAGAGTGAAGCTGAAAAAATTCTTTCGCAGACACTGAAGGAAGAGAAAAAAGCCGATTCGGATCTCACCAAATTAGCAGAGTCTGAAATCAACGAAGAAGCTGCCGTGGAGTAGCCTCCTGCCTACATTAAACCAAAGAGATTGGCGAGTTTCCTGCCGATGAACTTGACCAGTCGTCAGTTGGCTGACTGGTCTTTTTTATGCCTTGGCAGGTCGCTCATATTGTGATCTATCGGTCACATCGACGCTTTTGAAGGTAGATGTAAAAAGCGTTCAATTAAATCACACAGAATTACTTAGAAGATGGGTAGAACTTCGTTTCTCAATTATTACAAAACAATCCTAGAAAAGGTAAGCTTCGACGCTAAATTGGTCGAGAAGGAATACCGAAAAGCAAAACAATTCTTACGCGATCCCGAAAAGCAGGAGCTAGACGCATGGCTGGAAACGACCGGCTTGATCCATAAACTCCCCCCTCTTGCCCTGCATGAGAAAGCCGCTGGGCAGTCCTTGCCGACAGGATTGCAGCCCCAAGCCGCCTCTCCAGCGATGATGGAGATTAGCGTCTATTAACCCGTCATCAAACTATCTTAAAGCCACTGGACATGGATATCAAACATTTTCTGATCAGTGTACTTTCTGGCGTCGCCGGCACCTTGGGGATGACCGCAGTAATGTACCTCTATGCCGCCCTCAGCCGACAGTTTACCAAGGTTATCCATCTGCTCGGCGGTTTGCTAGCCGGGGATCCGGATTTTCGAAAACCACACAAAAACAGCCTGATCCTGGGTACGATCGCCCACTTCGGTGTTGGGGTGATTTTTTCTTTCGCTTACTTCCTACTCTGGAACTGGGGCATATTTCGCATCGACCTCTTGGACTCGATCCTGATTGGTGCAGCGAGCGGCGTGGTGGCTATCATAGTTTGGAAAAGCTACCTAAGCCTGCATCATAGTCCTCCAAACCTTTCCCAAACCCACTACTTCATCGCGTTGTTTTTGGCCCATCTGGTTTTTGGCTTGATCAGTGTCAATGTGTTCCAATTGATCACAGATAATCCGGAACTCTGGTTTGAGTTACAGGATTAGGCCAAGGTCCTATAGCAGGGCTTGAGCGTATCAACACGAACTGTAAGATGGCCGCTAATCCAGGTTTTTCTTCCGGCAGAATGAATACCCGGATATCAACTACGCCAACCGGCAGGCTTGTTTTCGCCTTCACTTTTAGCTTGGAGAAAAGTCCCCAACTTGGGATAATTATTTCACAGCGAGAGACGGGCTTAGCGTAGGCTATCTTGTAGGTAGGTCCCTCTAGTCTGCATCTCAGCCCAAAGTGGTCCAAGTTGCATATAGTCGGGATCCTGGCTATCGATTAAGACTTTTTCCTGGGACTGCCCCGTCTGGACGCTGTCTTGGGGACGATAGAAGGTTTGAATCCAGAGCTCATCGTTGACATATCGATACACGCGGCGGTACGCAAATTCGTTCCAGTTTACCCATGGACCGACCGCCATCTCCTCAGAGACGGTATCGCTGCTATCGTCGGAATAGTGAAATTTCTGTCTAAATGTGCCCCAATCAAAGTTTCGCGCCGAATCCAGCTCCACCCGTACTGCATTGCTTCCATGAAGAAAGTCTCCCCAGAGAAAATGTCGCCCAGTCCCGATTGTTGTTTCCATCGCCACAGAGTCGATGTATTGCTCATTAGCGTGGTTGCCCTTTGGACTACAGGAAAAAGAAAAGATAAACAGGGACAGGATTAGTCCCCCGGCGAATATTGGTGGATAGGTATTCATGGTCTATGTGTTTAATTCAGAGTAGTAGCTCCCAAAATTATACCAGTGGATTCTCTAAAGACCAGGATCCCGCTAGCGGCTAAAGGGATACAGGAAGGCATGGCACCGTTATTGGCTCTCTGTACAGCAACATCAAATTCTTACACTATGATAACCCTCGTCATCAGCATTATTTCCATCCTTATCCTAATGTTTTTCATCTCCGTCTTCCTTGTCAACACCAGAACCAGTAGTGACATCGACCTACAGGGGAATAGGTTGACTGTAAGGCATCCCCTCAAGAAGGAGGAAATCCATCTGAAAAAAGATCTAAAAACCTGGAATGTCCGCAAAATGAACCTGCTCTGGAGAGGAAGAGTCTATGCTTTGAATTTGGAACTGAAAGGCAAGAAATGGACAAAGATCTACTTCGTATCCAAAACCAAAAAAATCAAACGCCTAATCGACAGCTTGGAAGAATTCGATCCTAATGGAAGCAAACTGAACCATTCTGCCCACTAGTCCGAACCAAAGCTAACCCACCTACGGAGACCTATGGATCCTTACATATTGGTAATTACCCTCATAGGACTGGCGACGTTCACCATGGCATGGATGCCGACCATCTCCAAGCGAACCCGTATATCCTATTCGGTATTTTACCTAGTCGGAGGATTTTTGATATATTTTTTCTTCTCCGAAAGCCTACCCTCCCCGCTTCCGCAGCAAAATCAAACCTTAACCCTCCATCTGGCCGAGCTTATCGTGATTATCTCGCTGATGGGTGCCGGGCTTAAGATCGAGCGGCCTTTTTCCTTCGCCGCATGGACGGCACCTATAAGGCTCCTCACAGTGGCGATGCTCCTGTGCATTGCCATCGCTGCTCTCTTTGGGTATTTCCTGCTTGGACTGGGATTGGCTAGCTCGGTTTTACTAGGCGCGGTACTGGCCCCGACAGATCCAGTGCTGGCAGCAGATGTGCAGGTAGGCCCACCCAATGACAAAAAGACGAGTTCGGAAACCCAGTTTTCCCTCACTGCCGAAGCAGGCATGAATGACGGAATGGCCTTCCCTTTCACTTGGCTGGCCATTACCCTTGGACTGATGTCAGTTGGAGAAGGGGGCGGACTTTCGCATTGGTTTAGCTTCCACCTGCTCTATCGGATCGGCATGGGAGTAGCTATCGGAGGAGTTCTCGGTTACGGGATTGCCTACCTTGTATTTGACCTGGCAAAAAAACACCGCTTCTTGCACACCCGAGACGGCTTTCTGGCCATCGCCTCCACGCTGCTGGTCTATGGAGTGACGGAAGCAGCCCATGGCTATGGTTTCATTGCAGTATTCGTATGCGCTGTGGTGCTCAGAAGCTATGAACGGAACCACCGATACCACGACCATATGCATTCCTTTACCGACCAGATCGAACGGCTTTTGGTCGCCCTGCTCCTAATCCTCTTTGGCGGAGCCTTATATTCCGGAATACTCCAAGCTCTTGACTGGAAGATGGTGGGCTTTGTGCTCGCATTCCTGTTTGTGATCCGTCCTCTGGCAGCTTACCTCAGTCTAATAGGGTCCGGGATACACCCTCAGGAAAAGTTGGCCATCAGCTTCTTTGGAATCCGGGGAATGGGTTCGCTGTTTTACCTGGCTTTCGCCTTGGAAGAGTTTGACTTTGCCTCCTCGGAAGAGCTTTGGGCTATGGTTTCTTTGACCGTAGCACTTTCGATACTCCTACACGGATTTACGGCCAGTCGGGTCGTACGCAGAGTACGTCGATCCCATCCCAGTCGGGAGTCCTGATTTGAGAATGCCCCAACCCCGACAAGCTCCGCCTAAGTCAAGGACAGGAATTCCAAGTCTGTGAAGGGCTACATATTTTTGCCAATTGTCCAAAAAAAATCTGGTTATCAGCCAGAAACAAGCATTTGCGCTTTAACAGGGCGCTTGGTTTTTCTTACCCAAGAGTGGTGGTGCTATACCCTGTTTATGGTTTACATCTTAATTTCCAAATGCTGCATTTTTAAACACACAATGCCAAGAAATCTTTCTGGATCGGCTGCAACAGCTCAGGTTTGGTCAATATACCCGTCAACATATACTCTGCTACAGAGTTCAGAACGATAGCCTTGGGCGCGCTGGGCGGCAGTGACGACGGCGGAAATATGCTCTGGCAGGTATCCGCAGAGCGCTAGCTGGCGAGCATACTGTGACAAGCCGTAGAGAATAAGTGGGGAGATGTAAATGCGGTAGAAATGGGTATGGGCAATCCCAGAGTCCTCCACAAAAACTACTCATTCCACCGCTTTTGGCAGAGAGTTCTTTTTAGAGCGGAACAAATTTTTCATGATCCACCTAAGTCAAATCCTGAGGATCTGTCGGATAGAAATTTCCTTTCACCGGTTGCAATGATTGCTGCTCTAGACTACAGCGGATCTGTTTGAGGGAATTCCTGCTCTTTTTCAGGCGGGAAATTATCGCTCTCCTCCGGGAAATAAGGATCCTGGATTTCCTTTTTAGGTTCTTCAATTTCGGTCTGCTCGCGATCTGGCAGATACTCCTTTTCTTGTGGCGGTTGCCGGTTCGGGAATATTTCATCCTCCTTCGGCATGGCAATTTCTTTCTCAGTAGGCACAACCTGCCGCTCGCTGTTATCCTGTGCATTTGAAACCGCCATTCTTAGCCGACTAGCATAGAGGTTAGCGGCGGATTCGACCAGCAGTTCAACGAATTTGCCAAACGAATGGATCTCGGAAATTGAGTTTGAATAGTTCATGATTGTCTTTGATTTGCCTTCGTCTCCATCAATACAAAGCCCATGCAAGGCCTGAAGAAAATCCAGAAATCGGCTCCAATTCGCCACAATTGAATACCGACGAAACGGTCCTTCAATTCGGGTCTTTTTGATGGGAACCATCCACCCCACACTGAGGAGCAAAGGGCTAATATCTACCCGTTTCCCGCCGTCCGGATTCTACTTCCTGAAAACAAACATCTTTCTTAAGGGCTTTTCCAAAACAATGTCCTGTTTTAACTCTTCGTCATCCGCAAATACTTTTTTGGTGGTGCGGTAATATTCGATGGGAAAAATCAACTCATCTTCATAGAATAACCACGGGTTCAGCATGAATGATCCATCCTCTCTGACCCCGCATCGGATTTTTCGTTCACCGATTATAGGTTTAAGGTCCTTCTCTTGCTGTACACTCATCTCATCCTGACACAAGGCCAACGACAGGTCATCGCAAAAGCGTAAAAACTCATAACACTGGTCCACCGTCTCCGCATCCAAGTCAAGGTGACGCAGGTATTGTTCCCTAAGACGGGATTGCGCAGCAAGAAAATCCAGGACTGCCGATTCGTCTGACTCATTGTAAAGTCGATCACAATGGAGGGAGACCATGATCGCCATAAAAGAGGATTTGTATTGGGCACTGTTTATCACCGACATTGCCTGCCGCAAGTCCACCTGCTTTCTGGCCCGATAATCCAACGGAGCTCCGGCTTCAGTCAGGTTGTCTTTACCATTCCACCGAGGTTGACCATTGTCGTGCTCTCCGATACTTTCAAGGCCTGCGGCTAGGTATTTTCGATGTGGCCAATAGCGGTGATCGATGGACAATCCGATGTCCATCGCCAAGAGGGCGTGTGCCTTATGGAAATAGATTTCCCACACTTCTTCAAAAGATCTAACAATCATTAGCCACTATTTTTGTCCCCTATCCGGATCAACATTTGAGTGTTACAGGGTAAAGGTTTTTGCAAAATTCTTCAAAATATCCTCAACTACATTAAGACGAAAAAAAATCAACAGTTGAAGTCTGGCTTGGAAGATTGGAAAAAACTCAAATCCAAACTCCAAATTTAATACACAAAAAAAGAGGCACATTGCTGCGCCTCTCAACCTTAAAACTTAGCCGATTGACTAGTCTTTGTCGATGAATCGCTCTAATTCTTCTTGGGTCTTGCCTGTTTTTTTCTGAATTCTTCCAAGAAGTTCATCTTCCTTGCCTTCTACATACGTCAAATCGTCATCGGTCAAATCGCCATATTCTTGCTTGAGTTTACCTTTGATGACGTTCCAGTTTCCTTTGATCTTGTTTGTGGTACTGTTCATGATTATTTGGTTTTAGTTCACCGATATTATTTCAATGCCCGTGCCATTACATGATCAAAATCAATTATGCGGAAATAACGCTCGGAAACGCTGTTTTGATTACTTCGTATCTCTATCCGTTTCGGGAAGCTTGGTCTTGGCTTGGAGAAAAATCCTCAATCTGTGCCAATAGTTTCTCAACGTCCAGACCGAAACCAACTACTTAAGGCTTCTGTTAAGCGCTGTCCCCTGGCTCCTGATTTTGGTTTGAATCGGAGCTGTCCTGGGATCGGTAAAAATTCTGAATCCGCAAGGCATCTCGTGATAACGATATACCCATCGGTATCCATATTTATCCCAGTTGACCCAGGGTCCCACAGTCATTTCATCGGAAAAATCCCGTTTACGCCTTGTGGACCGTGGAATTTCTAGCGGAAGGCATACCAGTCAAAGTTACCCGAAGAATCAAGCTATCAATACCATGGCATCGTTCTTGGATTTGATAAGGTCAACCAAAGATTTAAACGTCATGGACTACCTCGTTGTCACCATCGTTTCAATTCTAATTTTGGCATTGCTTGTCTTGATCCTACTTCTCAATTCTAAAACAGGTAAGAACTTCAAGCTCAGCGGAAAGACTCTAACCATCTGGCATCCCTTAAAAAAAGAGGAAATCAATCTGGAAAAAGACCTGAGAAGCTGGAAGGTTCGCCGGATTAACCTGTTATGGAGAAAAAAACTTTTTGCGTTGAATTTGGAATTGAAGAGTGGAGTTTGGAAAAAAATTTACTTCCGATCACGAACCGAGCAATTCAAGCAGTTGGTCGCTACCCTTGGCGAAGTTTCTCCTAAAGGAAGGATCTGACCGATGGGCATCTGCATATCAACAAATTGCGCTAAAGTATATTGACGCTTTTATTTCGGCCTTGACTTAATTTTCAGATTATGATGTGGATGGGAATAGTGGTAGTAACAGTTGTTGTCTTACTTATCACAACACCTTTTGTTTTAAAAAAGCTAGTGAATTCTTCACTTCGTAAGATGGACGGCTTCACGGGTCAGATAGCTCATCTGAAGATCAGTTTATTCGAGGGTAAAATTGGCATAAAGAACTTCACACTACAGTCGAAAGTACAGGTCGTCAACAACAACACATCACTGAACGTGGAAGCTATCACGTTGAACTTCAAATGGCGACAACTCATACGCAGGGTTGTCGATGTTACGATAGTCCTTCATAATCCACAGTTATTTTTTGTCGCTGAGGAAACTTCCATAGAATTGACAGAGGCATCAGACTTGAAGAAAGTCGTTTCTCCCCTAAAAACAACGATAGAAAAGCTCCCGCGCTTCATCACGAATGTAGACCTGATCGACGGGGAAATACGATATCTGGACCCCACCTCTAAACCTGCGTGGGAAATCGCAATTGAGAAGTTAAATCTCAGGATTGAAAACTTCAGCAATGACCAAGCACTTAGCAAGATATGCCGAATAGAATGCGATTTTCGCCTGTGTCAGGGCGAGGGAAAACTGAACCTTGTCCTCCACCCGATGGCGATAGAACTGACCCTAGCTATCGAAGTCGAATTGAAGTCAATAAATCTCGTCTTGATGAACAATCTATTCCTCGCGTATGGAAAAATTGATATCAATTCAGGTCTTTTGGATCTAAGCGGTAAGCTTGCCATCGCAGAAAATTCGATCAAAGGATACCTTTATCCCAATTTGCGGAATATGGATTTTGTCAGCAAAGCCGATCGTGCGGATCCGTTCGTGCAAAAAATCCGTGAAAGAATTGTGGCTGCGCTGTTTGCCGTTTTGATAGCTAACCGAAAAAACAGAAACGGGGTGATGATCCCGATAGAAGGCCGATTGGACAATCCTGAACTGCAGAATGGCGTGGCGTTGAGGAAGATTTTACAAAAAGCTATCATAAAGGCATACATACCTTCATTCAAAGAGATTTTAAATTTCGGGTCCATCTCTTCACTAACGCGTGCCGGCCTCAAAGGCATGGCAAGGCGGATTTTGCGAAACAGATGATTGTCGAACGCAACCGCCTTAACACCGAAATTATTAACGATGTGGATATTTTTTCCCTGAAAACGGCAAGGTTTACGCGTTGATTTAATCACAAATCATCTTTTCGCCGATTTTGGGGCTTGGAAGGGATTAGCCTTTCTTGAGGGATAAATCCAGCTATTTTATGCTTTACCATTAGTCTCTGCATATGCTTCTTCCTCCTGCTTTGCTGCTCCGTTGATGTGAAATTTCATCCCGGCTTCGTTGCGTACATAGAGCGTTCTGGTTGGGAAAGCAATGGAAATCCCACGTTCGCCAAACTTCTCATAAATCTGTAGATTAAATTCCTGTTGCACATCCATGTAGGCATTGAATTCCGCACTATTGACATAGTAAACGATCTCAAAGTCAAGACTGGAGTCACCAAAACTCTTGAAGTGTGCCCGGTCAAACTCTACTCCCTTTTGAGATTCCACAATTTCCTTCAGCAATCCCGGAATTCCACGGACTTGCTCCACCGGCGTCTCATAGGTCACTCCAACACCGAAGACAATCCGGCGCCGCTGCATTTTCTTATAGTTGTGAATCCTGGAATTGGTGAGGTCACTGTTTGAAAAAACCAATTGCTCACCTGACAAGGTGTGAATCCGGGTGGTCTTGATCCCGATCTTTTCTACGACACCGTTTTTATCTCCGATCACCAAGAAATCTCCTACCTCGAAAGGTTGATCAAAAAAGATTACAAAATAGTTGAAAAGGTCACCAAGAATATTTTGGGCCGCCAGGGCGATTGCGATACCACCTATTCCCATCCCGGCGATGATCGCAGTGACGTCATAACCCAAATTTCCAAACATAAAGACCAAGCCCAAAATCCAGATCATTACATTCGTGATCAAGATGATTCCTCCCATTTGCTTGACTTTTTCCTCCCCGCCCTCTTGGCGTCTGATATAGGATTCCAGCAGCATTATTAGAACGCTGGAGATCAGACGGATGGCGTAGTAAGTCATCACAACCACAAACGCCACCTCGAGTATTGTTGAAAAGCGCTCTGGCCAAACCAGCGTTTTGAGGCCCGCATAAATAATGATGAAGTAAACAATCGGCACTACAAACTTTCCTATACTATCGACGATGAAGTCATCGATGGTGGTGTCTGTATTGGAGACTGCCTTCCTGATGCGTTTTAGCACTAATTTCCTAAACGCAGTCACTAAAATAAGCCCGAGCGCTATTGTGCCAAGTACGATCAGATATGCCTGTACTGTATTTCCAAAGTATTCTTTGTCTAAGAATGTTTCCATATTAACTAATAGGTTTTGAGTGAAATATCAACGGTATCTTTGCCAAAGGCTGGCATCAACATGTAGTGGTAGAGGGAGCTCTCTAATTTATCAATTTGAAAAAAGAGGCAGGCGGTGGCGCTGTAAGTGAGACACCAAGTAAAATTCAAAGAATCCGCAAAGGAGAATTATAAGGGGAAAAGTGATTTTCTTAGAAATTTGTTCCCATAATTCCAAAAAGCACCCAATTTTTTACCCGAAAAAGGCCGATAATACATTCTAAAATCAAAAAACGCTCAAAAGAGCAAGCTTACCACTGAAATCAATCCAGGGTGTCAAAAAAGTTAGGCCACAGCGGATGAGCTGTGGCCTAGTGTTCAAGACCGTCCATTCGAAGGGTTCGCTTCAGTGTCTATGAACTCCTCCTGTGGTTTTTCGTCCCGGGTCGGCGGGTCATTCTTGGTATCCCCCAAGGGGCCTACTTTTTTTACTTTTTGATATTTCTTCGCAGGTTTCCGTTCGTTTTCTTCTTTAGATTCCATAATCGTTTTGTGTTTTAGTTTCAAAATGTGACCATAAATTCATTCCCTTATCTCTAGCTTTAACGATGGGAAATGCAAATGTTGGCTCAGCAGTAGAGGTGCTGCCCATTATCCTGTGAAGAGTGCCGAATGGCTTTTTTTAAAGATTTTCAAAGTCAGAAAGACGCCCATGGCTCGCATGGCTGCCTACATAAATATATCTGACGGCAATTTCGCTGTCTCGGTCTCAGTTGCTTTGGCAATCGGCCCTTCTTTTTCTTCGTTTTTCACAGTGGTTAGTAGTATGGTTTAGTTAGATATGCCGTTTAGAATACAGTACATCAAGCAGTCAGCCAATCTTCAGAAGGTAGGTTTTCCTTGGCCAAAACTAATTCAGGAAAGTAGTACACTGAACGCCTGGGTAGTAAAATCCATAAAATGTATAGATGACTCCTCAGGGAAGTAAAACCAAAACTTATGAATCACCCTTACCTCAATCCAGACTGAGCGGCAGTTATTTTGTACGTAAGGCTATTACCAGATTCGGAAAGAAATGGGAATTCTTCACCGAATCAACGATCAGATAAAATAGTAAGTGATGAAAGAATTATTGAAAAAAGTCGAAAAATTTGCCGAACAGGCGCATGGGGACCAAATGAGAAAATATGCGCAGGAAAGATATATCGCTCATCCTATACGCGTGATGAATCTATGCCAAAACTACGTACAAGATCTCTGTATATTGTCTGCAGCCTTACTTCATGATGTATTGGAAGACACCGATACCAGAAAACATGAAATCCTGGAATTTCTAGAATCTGTGTTGGAGCGATTTGAGGCAAAAAGAACTCTCGATCTAGTCATCGAATTGACTGACGTTTACACCAAGTCTGCTTATCCTCATTTAAACCGAGACCAAAGGAAGCGCAAAGAAGCGGATCGAATTGCCAGCGTCAGTTCGGCAGCACAAACAATCAAGTATGCCGATGTGATTGACAACAGTCAGGACATCGTTGAATTTGATGCTGACTTTGCTCCCAAATTCCTAAAAGAATATCAAAACCTCCTTTCACTCACCAAAAAAGGGAATAACGAGCTCTATCAGCTTGCCTCCATGACGGTCTCACAGGGATTGAAAAAGCTGGAGAAATCCTGAAAAGCCATCAAGTTTTCACATTCTTCCATACAACGCCGACAGGAATCCGTGTATTTATTACTTCCCGTAAACGGCAGAAGTTCGCATTCCTTCAAAAAAGCTGCGCAAGCATGATTTACTGCCTGCACCAACAACCCTCTCACAGACGCCTTTGAAGACTCAAAGGCCTCCATGCATTCAATGCAAGTATAGCGGCACTCCAATGCTTTCGAGATACAGCCCACCGAATCCCCGTTCTTAGGTAATACAGCGATCAAATCCTTACAGTCGCGCGCGCACCACAGCAGCGCCATGGTCAAGTTGCATTTCGTCAGCGTATAAGTCATCGGTTTTAGAGTTAGTGGTAAACGGTTTCCCCTATGCCGTGCCTTGATTTTCCAGAATCATTAAAGCGTCGGCAAGACAGGCTTAGCTGGCCGGATTCCAAATTCATACCACTAGCAAACTGCTGGGAACGACCGCCCGCTGAAACCTCAATCAAAGCGCTTAGCGTAGCCAAAAAGCATTCTCCGATAGTTTAGAAAAGGGCCTGAAGCCAATGGGGTGATAAAGGCCTGTAGGCACCTTTAGGCAAGATGTAGAATTTTTGCCACGGGCTTTTGAGGTAAAGGACCGGAGTCAATCGCCCGCTCTGCAAAAAACACCGATTCCGCCATACGCAGCGGGGAATTTGAACTTACCTCCGCTGTTGAAAAGAGCCTTGGTATCAGATTTGAAAAAAAATCCATAACCAACTTGACTAACACCCCAAAACCGCTATGGCAGCAAAATCAAAAAAAGCCGAATCAAAATTCAAGAAACTCTTCGTTGATGGTCTTGTCGAAAGGCAATTGAAGAACAAAAAAACATCCACTCAAAACCCAAGCAGCAATGGCCAAGAGGTACCATGCGACGACGCTCGGCAATAGAATTCAGTGAAGCCAGGAAATAAGTAGAGATCGGGAACAGAAGCGAAAAAACTGGTCGACGATGCTACCTCCCTGGCCTTAAAATTATGTGTTCGTTAAACAACTGTTAAAATGCAATTTGATCTACAACGGCTGCTCATCGGGGAAGACATCCCCTATTCATTTTTGGCGGAAGTACTTGCCCGTACCTCGATCATGTTTTTCGTTTTGCTATTTATACTGCGACTCTCAGGCAAAAGAGGGATCAAACAACTCTCCATCTTTGAACTTGCCATCTTGATTTCCTTGGGGTCGGCTGCTGGAGACCCGATGTTTTATCGTGAAGTAGGACTAATCCCCGCCATTCTGGTATTTATTGTGGTGATCACCCTGTATAAGATAATCACCTATCTCACCGGTAGGTTTGAAAAGGTAGAGAAATTCGTAGAGGGAAAACCGGTGAAATTAATCCATCAGGGAAAGATCATTTACCGCACATTCAGAAAGGAGACCCTCGCGTATGACGAGCTTTTTTCCCAACTGCGACAAAATAACATCACCCATCTGGGTCAAGTGGAATGCGCCTATCTGGAGACCTCCGGTGATTTGAGTATTTTCTATTTCTCGGATCAGGATGTAGTCCCGGGTTTGCCCATTCTACCCGACATCTACGACTTCCCGGCAGAAGACATCACTCCGGGAGTCAGTTATGCATGTACGCATTGCGGAGAGACCAAAGCTGTGTTGAGTTCCTCAGACGTCTGTGCAATATGCGGGGAGCGAGAATGGCTCCAAGCAAGGCATGAAATTAGAGTAGCGTAAGAAATAAACTCAACCTCAGGAAATCATGAAATCAATCTGGAATGGCACATTGGGTTTTGGTCTGGTGAATATCCCGATCAAGATGTATTCTGCGACCGAAAGTCGCAGCATCGAGTTGGATATGCTGGATTCGAAAGACCATGCCCGCATTCGCTATCAGCGTATCAATGAAAAATCCGGAAAGGAAGTGGAATGGAAAGACATCGTGAAGGGCTACAAGCTGAACGACAAGTACGTTATCTTGGAGGATGAGGACTTCGAGCAGGCCAATGCCAAAAAGAGCAAGACCGTGGAGATTGAGGCTTTTGTCGATGAAGTGGACGTCGCCGATATGCTGTTCAAAAAGCCCTACTTTCTCGAACCTCAAAAAGACGGCGGCAAAGCGTACAACCTCCTTCGCGACGCGCTGAAAAAAACGAAAAAGCTGGGTCTCGCGACGTTCGTAATGCGGCAAAAAGAGAATCTGAGTCTAATCGGGGTGTATCAGGACGCCTTGGTACTGCACGTCATCCGCTTTTCTGAGGAGCTTCGAAACCCTTCTGATCTGAAGATTTCCAGCTCAAAAGCCACCAAGAAAGAAGTGGATATGGCCGAATCACTAATCAAGCAATACAGCGAAAAGTTTGACCTATCCAAGTACAAAGATCAGTATACCTCCCAACTGATGAAGGTGATCAAGGGAAAATCAAAAGGAAAAAAAGCTGTGGTTAAGAAATTTGAACCGGAAAACACGCCTTCAAAAGACCTGATGGCCCAGCTAAAGGCTAGTTTGGCGAAGCGTAAAAAAGCATCCTGATGGCACTGGAAGAGTACAATAAAAAACGCGACTTCAAAAAAACGAACGAACCACGCGGAGACTTGGCCCAGCAAACCGGAGAACTTCGGTTTGTGGTGCAGCGACATGACGCGAGCCACCTCCACTTTGATCTCCGGCTGGAGATCGAGGGAGTGCTCAAAAGCTGGGCAATTCCCAAAGGTCCATCCCTAAATCCCGGCGACAAGCGACTGGCAGTGCAGACGGAGGATCATCCGATGAAGTATCTCGACTTCCAGGGCACTATTCCCAAGGGAAATTACGGAGCAGGGGAAATGACAATCTGGGATTCGGGAACCTTTACTCCCATGTCCGACAAGAAGGACGCTACCCTCAAAATGTACAAAGAGGGCGATCTGAAGATCACTTTTTTTGGCAGCAAGCTCCGAGGCGATTTTGCTCTGGTCAGAACCAATTTTGAAGGAAAACAACCACAGTGGCTCCTAATCAAAAAGAAGGACAAATTTGCGACCGACCTGGACTACGACGCCAATCTTCACCTCAGCGAAACAATCATCGAAGAGACCACTAAGGCACCCAAAGCACTTACACTCAAGAGGCAGGTCTCTCCCATGCTTGCCTCCACCAGTAAAGACCTGAAATTCTCTACTTCCAAAAATTGGCTGTATGAGATCAAGTGGGATGGCTATCGGATGCTCTGCAATCATTCCTCAAGCAACACCACGCTCTATTCCCGTAATGGCGTCGATTACACAGACACCTACCCTGCGCTGATCGACAGCTTGAGACAACTGCCCAAGAGCGCTATTCTAGATGGAGAAGTCGTGAGTTTGGACAGGGATGGAATTGCGCGATTCCAATGGCTGCAGCACTACGACGAAAAACCGCAAGGAGACCTCACCTACATCGTCTTTGACCTGTTGTATCTCGACGGGCATAGCATCATCCACCTGACGCTGACGGAGCGGAAAGAATTGTTGGAAACATTGATCGAAGATTTGCCCCACATCCGCTACAGCGAGCACCTGATTGGCGGAGGCAAAGCTTTTTTCGAAGAAACAAAGAAGAAAGGCCTGGAAGGAATCATCGCCAAAAAAGCAGATTCTAGCTACTATCCCGGTGTCCGTTCCGAAGATTGGATCAAATTCAAGACGCAGGAAAGTATCGAAACCGTGATCTGTGGTTACACCAAATCCGAGAACCGCCCCTTTGGATCTCTGATATTGGGATTGCATGAAAAAAATGAATTGAGATACGTCGGCAACTGTGGGACGGGTTTTTCTGGCACTCAGCAAAAAAACTTGGTCTCCCAATTCTCGAAAATCACGCAGAAGAATTCTCCCTTTCCAGAGAAAATCAATCTCAACGGCAGACAGCCGTTTTGGCTTCAACCGGTGATGGTGGCCGAAGTGACTTTCGCAGAGTGGACAGAAAAAGGCCGATTGCGGCAGCCAGTATTTAAGGGAATGCGAAATGACAAAGTCCCTCAAAAACTATCCCGCGACAGCCCCGAAAATTCCAAAAATTCCGCCGAAAACACTGACAACTCACTGCTAATCGACGGGATCAATGTGCCCGTCAGCAATCTGGAAAAACCGCTTTGGCCAAAGGAAGGAATCACCAAATACGATCTGATTGACTACTATTTGGCAGTCTCTGAATACATTCTACCCTTCCTGAACGATCGTCCACAAAACCTTCATCGTCATCCCAACGGTATCGATAAAGATGGATTTTATCAAAAAGATACTCCGGAAGGATACCCGGATTGGATTGAGACGACCACCATTCATTCAGAGTCTTCCGACAAAGACATCGACTACATGCTTTGCCAAAAGGAAGCGACGCTGATCTATATGGCCAACCTGGGCTGCATCGAGATCAATCCCTGGAATGCACGGATAGCCACGCTGGATAGACCGGATTACATCGTGATCGATTTGGATCCTTCGGATAAAAACGACTTCAAACAAGTCGTTGAAGTGGCGCAGGCCTTTCACGAATTGCTTCAAGAATTGAAGATCGAAGGCTATTGCAAAACGTCGGGATCGAGTGGACTACACATCTATATTCCCCTTGGAGCGAAGTACACCTTTGAGGAAGGGAGAGACTTTTGCAAACTCCTGTGCACCGTGATCCAAGAGCAGCTCCCCAAACTCACCACTATGGAGAGACCATTGAAGTCCCGAAAAGGCAGAATCTATCTGGACTATCTTCAGAATCGTCCGGGCCAAACGCTCGCTTCGGTTTACTGCGTACGCCCTAGGCCGGGCGCGACTGTTTCTACCCCCTTGCTTTGGAAGGAAGTGAACAGCAAATTAGACAAAGATGCGTTCACTATCTTCACAATCAAGGATCGGATCAAAGAGCATCCCGATCTTTTCAAAGAAGTGCTGGGTAAAGGAATCAGCATCGAAAAAGCCTTGGAAATCCTGGATGCCTGAATGGGAATCCAGTACAGGTATTGACTCAGTCTGGGGAAAATATTACACTAAAGCTAGATTGCCTCAGCGATTTAAAGGATCAATTCCAGTGGCTGGGCCATATTTCGTAGGTTCTATTCATCCAACCTCTTTTTGGCTGCATGATTGATTATTTACAGCACTGGAAACCAACCTGTAACTAGCGATGCGCATCAAAACTATACTTTTACTATTTGCACTGGCCACCATGGGCTTTGCCTCGTGTCAAGAAAAAGTCTCCAAAGAAGACAAAGAAAAAATCTCACAAACCAGCCCAGATACGGTGCAGACAGCTCTGGGCGAACTGATCCTGCCCCCGCCTTACTCATCCAAGTCTGTCACCAACCAAAGTAAGGTGCTTGGTTGGCCGGAAGACAAGACACCTGCTGCTCCGGTGGGATTTGTAGTCACCAAATTTGCCGATGGTCTGGACAACCCACGAAATACCTACGTCGGCGACAACGGGGATATTTTTGTAGTGGAGAGCAACACCAAAGGAAGCGCCGATCGCATCACGATTTTTCAGGACAAAAATAAAGACGGTGACTATGAAGTCAGAGAGATCTTCAAAGAAGGACTGAATCAGCCCTACGGCGTCTTGGTCCTGAATGATCATTTCTACATCGCAAATACCGACGGGCTTTATCGATTCGCATACAAAAAAGGACAGTCAAAACTGGAGGGAGAAGGCAACAAAATAGTTGAACTCCCAGCTGGAGGATACAACAATCACTGGACTAGAAATCTGATAACCAACGTAGACGGAAGCAAGATCTACATCTCTGTCGGATCTGCGAGTAATGTGGCCGAGCATGGCATGGACGAAGAAAAACGCAGAGCTGGAATCCTCGAAGTCAATCCGGACGGTTCTGGTGAAATCATATATGCAAGTGGGCTGAGAAATCCGGTGGGAATGTCTTGGAACCCTGCCACGAAGGAACTTTGGACAGCGGTCAATGAACGTGACGAATTAGGTGATGATTTGGTACCAGATTATATCACGAGCGTGAAAAAAGGGGGATTTTATGGTTGGCCTTACTCCTACTTTGGTCAGATCGAAGATCCTCGATTGGAAGGCCAAGCACCCGAATTGGTAGCTGACGCAATCATTCCGGAAGTGCCGGTCGGAAGTCACACCGCTTCGTTGGGCCTGACGTTCTATGAGGGTTCATCGTTTCCTGAGAAATATAAAAATGGAGCATTTGTAGGGCAACACGGCTCTTGGAACCGGGCGAAACTTGCGGGGTACAGAGTACTGTTTGTGCCTTTCCAAAACGGGAAGCCGGCTGGACAACCGGAGGATTTTCTAACCGGGTTTGTGTCTGAGTCAGATGATTCTGAAGTCTATGGCCGTCCGGTGGACGTCACCGTCTTGCCTGACGGTTCGCTTTTGGTAAATGATGATAGCGGAAACACGCTTTGGAAAGTGATCTATTCCGATAATACAGATTAAAAGGCATTTCTGTGCCATTTGGCTCATTCCTCAAACTTCCGACTATCATTCTGCCATCCAATCAGGAAGCGAAGGTGAAATTGACGCTACAAAAAGGGAATTGCGACCTCACCCTTACCCGCAAAAAACGAGCGTAAATCCCACAGATCGAGGGTTTTCCTGTTGGCATCCATATGGAACTGAATCAAATCGCTTACTCACTAAACCAAACTAAAATGACTAGTACACATCATTCCCAAATCCGATGCTCGACCGTGTTTTCGAGCACCGTAGAAACCGCAAGATCAGAATCTGTCGGATCCATTGATGAATTCATGAACAATATCCACACAGGCGAAATTGACTATGTGGTGTTGAAGGTGGATCAGGGCTTCCTGAATCTAGGCTCCAAACTTTTGGCTTTACCATTTGAATCGTTCGATTTCAGCAGGGCCGAAAACGAGGGTATTATAGTAGTCAATGAAACGAAGGAAACCCTGGAAAATGCGCCGGGATTTGAAGAAAATGCTTGGCCGTCAGGACCACAGCCCGAATTTCTTCACACCATTCGGTCCTACTATAGCGAAAAAGCCCGCAGTCTTCATGGACGATATGATCCCGAAAAAAGAGCTGTCCGAAGTGAAGGAGACCCGTTTGAAGTAGAATCTTCAGGCAGAGGCGAATCGGAATTCCAAACAAAGAGAGATTCATTATCTTAGCGTCATGGACCAAAAAAAAGGCTAACCGAGTGGTAGGTTAGCCTTTTTTAAACGAAGTATTTACTATTTGAAAACAACTAATTTTTCACAACCAGAGACTCTCTGAGCTGTCTGACATTGTTATATGATTGTTTCAAAGTCCGCACTTGTTGCATCAACTTCTTTCTTAAATAGTCTGGCAAATTGCTATCATTTGCGGCCGCTTTATACGCTTTTTGCGCTACTTTCTCACCAATTTCGCAGCGCTCTAAGATACTTTGCCGGTCATGTTCTGAAAATCCCGAAGGAATATCCATCGAAGCGCTATCAAGCTTACCGTTAGTTGTTGACCTTTGCGCTTTATCGACTTCTAAACTGTTCAATTCGTACAATAATCCACCTTTGCATTTTTGGCTTTCTCCGATCATCCACACAAATAGAGCTTTCAGATCTTGATCCTCAGCCTTCAGGTTTTCGATCGCATTTTGATACCTTTCAATACGATCTATGTGGATTTGCACCAAATTGCTTAAAATCTCCGGAGTGTCTGTGAGCGAGTATATCATATTGTAGTTCTGTCAAAAGAAATAAATCACTGTCAGCTTCGTGTCAAAAATGATCCAACAGCAGTCTGAAGCAGTCGTCGTCAATCCCTAGAATCCTTACGAGTCCGTACGTTCCTCAGGTTTTATTGGATCAAATTTGTCGTAGTTCCAGTCCTTTTAACTTTTGCTTGACCCAAATACTTAGCCATTATTTAAACAAAATGAAGTATAGCCATTTATGCTGTTCAAAAGCTGAAAAGCGCGTTGGCAATCGTACTTGGGGCTGAAGACGAAGGGATAAAATCCTCACTTTGTGGAAAAAATTCATCCAGGCAATGAAAGAGCAAAGTACATGTCTCGCAGAGACGGTGAGTCGCAAAGGACAGACTCGATGATGTCCAAACTTGGCGTCTTAGCGTCTCCGCGAGAACTCCGCCTCATTTGCTAACCTTTTCGCTTTTTGTTACCCTGCTTCTCCAGAAGCAGGCTTCCCGCAACTCAAGCCCTTTGATCTGAATTCTGACTTCACAGCGCGGATTACTCCGATAGGAAACACCGGTACACTCCCAATCACCCAAGGTCCGCCCTTTCGTCATACCTGATCCAGCTCGGCATGCCTGCTTCAGTGATTTTCCAAAGGTAGCATCGCAACCACTCCATCTTGTAAGATCCCGGATCCTAATGCAGCAGGTCGGTATCTTCGAAAGAGGAACCCACTCCCCGGATTCATAGTTGATTTTTACGTCTGGATAGTTTTTCCGCTCATACTCACCAACTGACCACAAAAAAACCGGGGAAGAAAATCTCCCCCGGCATTTTATCGGTACTGATTGCTTTTACTATTGCAATCGGATTTGCAAGCTTACCAAGGCTTGTTGGTTCCCTGGATGATCCAAGGCTTAGACCATTGGTTGTTTGGACCGATCTCGGCACCATACTGTGAAACTTCCAGACGACCAACCGCAGTAGCGGTTTCCTCCGAGTTGAAGTTCAGTTCATTGTTGCCATAAGGAAACCTGACAGGCATCACTGGCTCCATAGAAGCTGGACCTACTTTGAAATCAGGGAGGCCAGTACGTCTGTAGTCAAACCATGCTTCGGTAGCGGAAGTCCAACTTGCGATCCACTTTTGAGTCAGGATCTGTTTGGCAGTACCGTCGAAGGCAACACCTGGCTGAGCGATGTATGCGTCATAACCAGCAGAAACGCCCCAAGTTTTCAAAGAAGCCTTGATACCGTTTTCGTAGTGGGTTTTCGCAGTACCAACCGCGTAGCCTTTGGTAGCAGCTTCTGCCAAAATAAAGCTCACTTCAGCGGTCGAGATTAGTCTAGCTTTCAGCAGATCATTCTTAGCCAATCGGTACACATCGCCAATCTGGGAAACGTGCTGATTCTCCAACTGTTGACCGGGAGTTGGGTTGAGGTTGTGCGCAGATGGATTGATCAATCCGGTCGGCAAACCTACATATTCTCTGGTATCCAACTTGTAACCCAACAAATCAGGGTTGTAGTGTCGGGTAAACTTATTGCCCGCTGCGATTTCGATGAGATACTGGCTGTCGCCAAGGGACACTACGCCATTTTGGATCACGCCATTCTTGCGGATGTAAGGATCATAAGCCACGGTCAGAGTCTTGTCCTCTACCCACCGGCAGTGCACTTTTCTGAACCAAACTGAGACCCGTGGATCGTTTGTAGCCAACATCGGATCGAGCAAGGTGTTGCCTGGCTTGATTCTCCTGAAGTTGGAACCAGCATCATAGGATGCAGCAGAAGGCCATGAATCGTCAGCTGAAGCCCCGAGGTATGCCATCGTCACATCATCAGAAGCATCTGTCAGGTAATTTCCCGAGCTGTAGATCGCTTCGATACCCGGCTTGGCGATGTCCGGCATTTTGTCAGAGATTCTCATGTAATATCTCAAGAGAAGCGAGTTGGCAAATTTTTGCCAACGAGTAGCATTTCCTGCGAAATAGATATCGTACTGAGGGATCACATTGGTGGAAGGAGTGGTAGCGAATATCGCAGCGGCAGCCTTCAAATCTTCGATAACCCCCTTGTAGATTACTTCTTGAGAATCATAGATCGGGAACTGATAGTCCAAATCATCTTTTGAGCCCTGAAGCGCATAGGTATAAGGTGCGTCACCCCATAGGTCGGTCACAATTCCGAACAGATATGATTTCATCGTCAAACCGATCGCCTTGTGGAAATCAGACCCTACCTCTTCGGATCTTTTGATCAGGAACTCATTGGTTCTCAATAAAGAGTAATAGCCATTCCAATCACTTGGTCCCCAAGCGTAGCTGTTGTGACCGGAGAACCAACCATCTTTTTGCGTATGTTGTGCCACGCCGGCGATGTCGCCATAGCCCAGATTTAGTGTGTTTTTAGCCGCACCTACCATCACGGTAGGCATTAGCATATTCACGTTGGCGTCAGCGGGAGACACCCCGTTAGGGTTGTTGTTTATCTCATCTAAACTTTCGCAGCTGCCGAATGCGATCAACGTAGCCAGCGAAAGTACTTTGGTATGTTTTATCCAATTTTTCATAGTCTCTTTAATTTAATTGAGCGAATGGATTAGAAGTTGGCGTTGAACTTAAAGCCCAAAGGCAGTGTCCACGGGTTCACATTTTGAAGCTCAATACCCTGTCTGAACAAGTTGGCAGAGTCTCCTTGCTTGGAAGCTTGCAGCTGGAATGCTCTCTCTGGATCGATTCCCACATCGGCTTTAGTCCAAAGCATCAGGTTTCTGGTGAATACAGATACACTTGCATTCTGGAATCCTTTCATCTTAGGCAGGGAATAGGACAGGGAAAGTTCTCGGAGTTTTACAAAAGAAGCATCAAACGTGATGGCCTGATTGTAGCTCCAAGGATAGGTATCAGAGATTGGGTAGATGTTGGTACCAGGACCGCCCAAGTGCTCGATATACTCCCCGTTTTCGCCCATGATCACACCTGGAATGAAGGCTCCATCAAACCCGGCAGGACCCTGGTTCACTGGCATACCACCTTCATCTTCAGCATATCCGCCCACTCTTGGGAATGATCCGTTTTGAGGAATGATGTATTTTCCTGGATCAGACTTCAGCAAGTCGATCAATTCCTGCTCGCTGTAGTTTCCACCTGGGATCAACATATCCTTTTGTCTTCCAGACTTCCAGTCAGACTCAGCATATCTATAAGTGAATGACATGAAGTCTCCACCGATTCGGGTATCCACACTTGCCGCCAACACGAATCGACCGTAGCTCAAGCTGGTTTGGAAACCTAACATTGCATCTGGGTTGAAGTTACCCACCTTTCTTCGATCTTCTCTTCCGTTTTGGGATATCCACTCCCCGTTGTTGGAGAGGATTGGCCATCCGTAGTATTGGGAGTTTTTGTCCTCAACAGTAGCATAGCCACGGCTCCAAAGGTCGCCGATCTGTCCACCGATGAAAGTGCTCGCACCCCCACCGTTGTCTTCCCATAGGGTGATGAATTCCATACCCTCTGTCAGAGACTCTAGCTTGGTTCTGTTACGTGTGATGTTCAAGTTCAAATCCCAGGTCAAACCGTTTGGCTTCTGTATCGGGGTAGCACCGATCTGTACTTCCCAACCTTGAGAAGAGATCAAACCTGCGTTCACCTGACGCTGAGAATATCCTGAAGACTCAGGAGTCGGGATGTTCAGGATCTGGTTTTCGTTTTTCTGATAGTAGTAAGTTGCTTCGAAACGAACCTTATTGTCCAAGAAATTCATATCCAAACCTAGTTCCTGTGAGGTGTTGATTTCCGGCTTCAAGTTAGGGTTGAGCAATGTACCTGGATAGTTTGTAGTGATCAAGCTACCCCAGCTGCCGGTACCCAAGGTCTGCTCCAACGCATACGGATAGGTGTCGTTACCCGCCTGCGCAATACCTGCTCTCAATTTCAACATGGAGATGCTCTCTGGAAGGTTGAAGGTATAATTAGCCAACCAGCTCAGAGACAAGGAAGGGTAGAAATACGATCTATTATCAGCTGGCAAGGTACTGGACCAGTCATTTCTAGCAGTGATGTCCGCATACAATTGATCCTTGAAACCCAAAGACGCTACACCGAATACGGAGTAGATGGACTTTTCAGCGGAATAATTGCTGTAGTTCAGGCCTGTGTTTGCAATGTTGCTCACGCGATACAGACCCGGAACGATCAAACCTGCGTTCGTCTTGCTTCCGATGTAGTCATCAGCAAAGTGCTGACTCATGGCGTTACCACCAGCACTGATGTTCAAGTTGAAGCCCGTCCATTTCTTGTTGTAAGAAGTCAAGAACTCCACGTTGGTTTCTGTACCGCCCAGGTTTTGAAGGTGGTAAGCACCTTTACGCTCTCTGGTATAAGAATATGGAATCTTGGTTTCACGGTTTTCGCTATAGGTATCCATAGTCAACTTCAAGTGAGACTTGATCGCGTCGGAGAATTTGTATTCCGTCTTGATGTTACCGAAGACTCGGTCACGGACGAAGCCGTTGTTGATACCGTAAGCGATGAAATACGGGTTGTTGTCATTGGTAGATACCGAACGCTGCTGGATCTCTTCCTGACCAGGCACCCAGTAGTCTTCCATTTCACGGATATCGACATGAGACCAAGAGTAAACTGCCTCAAGCGGGTTAGCACCTCTATTACCAGTCGCCGGACGGTTGTCAGACTTGTTGCGGGAGATGTTCACATCTGCACTTACTGCCAATTTTGAATTGAGATTGTAAGTATTGGAGAGGTTGATGCTGTGACGGTTAAGATCCGTATTTGGGATCATACCCTTGTTAAGCATGTTGGAATAAGAAAGGCGATAAACAGCTTTCTCAGTAGCTCCAGACACCGACAGGGCATTGGTTGAAGTGATTCCAGTTTCCAGGAAGTTCTTCATGTTGTCTTCGTAGGATTTCAACTCCGTCGCCACTTTGTTGCCATTTGCATCTGTTGGGCTATTCCACTGCACTGCCGTATTACCTACGTCCAGTTTTGGACCTACCCAATACGCAGAGCGCTCATCCAATAGATCAGTTCTAGATCCGTTGGCATATTCGTAGTGCATATCCAAAAAGCGGTAAGGAGTCTCGAAAACGTTGGAAGTTGAGAAACTCACCCGCATCGCCTCACCTTTTTTACCTTTTTTAGTCGTGATGAGGACCACTCCGTTACCTGCTCTGGAGCCATAAAGCGCCGCAGCACTTGGACCTTTCAATATCGTCATATCTTCGATGTCGTCCGGGCTCAAGTCAGAGATTGGGTTACCATAATCGACCTGATTTCTGTCACCCATGGTTCTTACGTTACCCATGGAATTGGATACCGGTACTCCATCGATTACAAAAAGAGGTTGGTTGTCACTGCTCAAGGAAGTCGCCCCACGAATAACTACACTGGTGGAAGAACCCACACCTGAAGTCTGGTTGATCTGCACCCCTGCTACACGGCCGGCAAGCGACCCCAGTACATTTTCCTGTGTTACTGTTCTCATCGCGTCACCATCTACCTCGCCTACCGAGTAGCCGAGGGATCTTTTTTCACGCTCGATACCCAAGGCAGTCACCACGACTTCATTCATCGACTGGATGTCTTCTTCCATGACGAGGTTTAGTGTAGTCTGGTTGTTGACCGGCTGCTCTACGGTATTGAAGCCAATGTAGGAAAACACCAATACAGCGCTTCCTGAATTGACAGAAAGGGAATATTCCCCGTTAATATCTGAGACGGTACCGTTGGTAGTTCCTTTTTCCAAAATAGTAACTCCCGGTAGTCCCAGTCCATCGGTCAACGAAGTGACCTTTCCTCTCACCACGACTTGGCTTTGGAATAGTTCCTCCATGGACACATTAGAACTGTTGTACAACTCTCTCCCCTCCACAGGAGAAAGCAGCACAGAGCCCAAAACCAAGGCAAGGGAAGCTCCCCTCAAGATCTTGGGCCTAATTAAGTAGCTGACTTGTTTCATAAGCATTTAGGTTAGGTAAAGTGTTTTCTAATTTTTACTGGTTTGATCCTCATTTGGGACTGAACCGTTTCCGTTCATAAACTGAGCAAAAAGCGTCCAGAACCCCTCCTCAAGATTTTCAGTGTGTTTTCTGTCATCCAGCATGGCCAAAAACAGGTCAAATTCCTTGCGGCTGATTTCCCCTGTTGCCAGCTTTTTGATCAATTCTGATGCGTTTGGATTTTCCATAGCTTGCTCATTCACAGGTAATACCTTGAGGGCTAAAAAACGGACTACTGGATAATAATTTTTGTTAAATAGTCTGGACATTTCCCGGAGAAGAACCCCCTAAACCGTCACGTCAGCCAATTCAAGCCTAAAAGAAACCGCTGGCAATCTGCCAGTTGAGACTCAGCAAAAAGTGACCAGCTGTCAATGTTATCAAATCGTTAAGAGGAGTGCGGGATTTGAGGTGAGTGGAAAGGGATGTCTTGGCGGGTGTGGGAGGCAGTTTCTCACGCTTAAGTCATCAAATATCACTTAGAAATCAGTTTAGACTGGGGTCTTTCTTCGTTCTTTTGGCTTAACCCAAAAGAACAAATCCCGAGCTATCGGGACAAGCTTTGCCAAGGCTCCCACTGCCCTAGTCCGGACGCCCGCTCGTGGCAAATCCTCCCCACCGCTGCTATATGAATTTTATTTGGTGCAAGGCCGGTGAAACTCAAATATAGAATCATACCTTAAGTGATTTTCGATCTCACAAAGCCCGTTGATTTCCCTTTTGTGTATACTTGAATCCGCTAGGACTCACAGCGACAATCTCCGGTTTCCTTGCATCGATCACCCGACATCAATCCTCATACGGTTCTTTTTTAAATAGTCCATTCAATTCAGCTTGGGGTACTTTCTACAAGACGTATTTTAGAAAAATCAAAATTTGATGAAAATCTCCCTTTCCAACGCCACTGGCGCGCTTCTGCTTCCACTGGCTTTTTCTTTTTGCACTCCTGAAAAAACCACTCCGCTTACCCTACAGGAAGTGGCCGATCAGGTCGTGACACGCCTTTATAAAGAGATCCCCGCCGACAGCCTTAATTTGCTCGACGAAGAATTCCTCCTGACTTACTTAAGTGAAAGCGAAAAGGAAGTACTCGCCAAAGGCTACTGGATCTTTGATGTCAACCAAGACGTCCGTGTTTCTCTAATGCGGGACAAAAGTCAAAAGGACGTTCCGTTTTGGCTGGAATCCTCCGGTTTTGAAAAGACTCCCCTCCTGGTCAAAAATGAAATGTCGGAATACGAAGTATGGCAAAAAAACTTCCAAAAAGGAAAAGTAGAACTCGGCATCAGCGGACTGGACAAACACCGACCAGTCTATTTCGTGAGCCTCGCTCCCGTCAATGAAGGATCACCCTTGGAAATCACTCCGATCTTCCCCGAAAAACAACATCAAGAAGTATTCGAACCCGGTGCATTTACCTACCACGATTGGGATGGACTCAAGCTGTCAGAAGTGCCGGAAAGTCTACGAGGAGAAATGCTCTTGACGACCATCCGGGGAAGGGCCCGAGAAGCGCACTTCTTACACGCATTCCGAAATACCCTTTTCCCCTCCTCGGAGGCACCGGATCAGATCGCCCTATCCTGGCCCGGAGATCCATCCAACTCGATTTCGGTGCAGTGGCGCACCGGCGACACGGTCACTGACGGTAAAGTACGATATTGGAAAAAATCCACATCTGATACCTTGGAGACCGTCGCAAGTGCATTTCGCATGGAAGATCGACTTCTCCAAAACGACCGCTACATCCAAAAACACACCGCCCGACTAACCGGACTCAATCCCGGTACCAACTACGAGTACCACGTCGTCAGCAATGAAAACACAAGCGCCGTCTATGAATTCATCACCAGCGCAGCAGATGACGGAGACTTCTCCTTCCTGTGGTTTGGCGACACGCACAACGATGAAAAGACGGGAAAGATGTATCAGGATGCGGCGGCGAAAAATCCAGACGCCCGATTCTATGTCCAGTCCGGCGACTTGGTCAACACTGGACTTTACCGCAACGATTGGGACGAACTGTTTGGCTACACCGCTGCGGCGTGGGCCGAGAGGCCCTTTATGCCAGTACCCGGCAATCACGACAGCCAAGACGGATTGGGTGCCTGGATGTTCAAAGAGCAGTTTGACCTACCGACCAACGGGCCGGATTCCAGTCACCACGAGTTCACCTATTTCTTCACCTACCAAGATGCGCTCTTCCTGATGATGGACGGCACACTTCCTATCGAAGGCCAGGCCGCCTGGATCGAAAAAACCCTGGCCGAAAATCCCGCCAAATGGAAGTTTCTGATCGTCCACTTTCCGATGTTCAATGCCGTGGAGCCTTACTTGGATATTCAAAAAAGCTGGCTACCGATACTGGAAAAGCACGGCGTAGACTTGGTGTTGAGCGGGCATTTTCATTACTACATGAGATCCAAGCCGCTTTCCGAATTTACCGAATCCACCTCTCAGATACGGTTCGTGCATTCTGCCGCCACCTCCGGCAAGTTTGAGAGCGAGGGTCAAAACGTCGATGAGATCGTAGTCTCCTACTCGCAAGACTACCTCTATCAGAAGATCGATCTGACAGGAAACACACTCACCCTCACTTCTTACAAAGCAGACGGAGAAGTACTCGACACCTTCCAGATCAAAAAGGAATAAACAACCAACTTCAACTTCTCTTTTAAAGCCTTATCGGAATAGAATTTCCGGTGAGGCTTTTTTATGTCATCGGCGCCACTTGAATATTTAAAGCCCTAGCACACTTCCGAAAAATAACTTGTATCCCAGGTTTGGAAATGAAACCGTTACCAGCCTGAGCCCACCGTGCAGTGTATTGGCACTGGGCCCTGCCCAACCCGTGTGAGCGTAGGCAATGGTTTCGTTCACGGTCTTGTCGGTCTGTAGCGGTAAAGATTTTCCTTCCGCCAGTTGCCCAGCGCTTCCTCTCTGAGCGTAGTTATACTCCCTCGACCCCGCTGAGCGCGGTTATACTTCCTCTTTTTTTGAGAAGGACATTGCCCAGGTGTCCAGTAGGGAGCAAATCATCTTTCGTTTCCCTTTGGATTTGCTATCCGCATATCCATTCAAAAACCTTCGAAGGCGGAGTTGTACCACCTTTACAAACTTGTGTTTAGGTAATGCCGGACACAGTCTGTGGACTCCAGTTCCTACCCTACTCCGAACAAAGCTCTCTTTTTGAGCTTATCCACCCGTTAGCATGAATGGAATGATATTGGTCACCTTTCTATCAGTTTTCGGAAGAAAACTGCCGTAAACAGGCAAATTTTCACTAAACTACTATTAGCATGAGTTTATTAAAAGACGTACGAGTGGCTATCCTGGCCACTAATGGATTTGAAGAATCGGAATTGCTCGAGCCAAGAAAGGCTTTGGAAAAGGAGGGTGCAGAAACTTTCGTCATCGCTCCAGACGCCGGAAAGATAAAAGGTTGGAAGGATGGCAACTGGTCGGATCCAGTCACAGTGGATGCGCGGATTGACCAGGTTAGCCCCTCGGATTTTGATGCCTTGCTGATCCCCGGCGGTGTAATCAATCCAGATCAGTTGAGACGCGATATGGGCGCTGTAGAGTTTGTTCGCGCTTTCTTTAAAGATCAGAAACCGGTCGGAGCCATCTGCCACGGGCCGCAACTGCTGATCGAAGCCGAAGTGACCAACGGCAGAACGCTGACCTCATTTGCATCTATCCGCAAAGATCTGGAAAACAGTGGAGCCCAATGGGTGGATGAAGAAGTAGTTGTGGATCAGGGACTGGTGACCTCCCGCAGTCCCAAGGATCTGCCGGCTTTCAACAAGAAGCTGGTAGAAGAATTCCGGGAGGGAAAACATGCCGGGCAAAGAGCCTAAAGCAAACTGAAGAATCCCGACCGAGTTGGTCGGGATTTTTTGATTCTGGATGGGTTAAACCAAAAGAACTACGAAAAGATAGGCCCTACAAAATTCGCAGTCGAGGATTTCATTTGGGATAAGAGGTTGGTCTGAGGCAAGCATTTGAAAGCTTTCCGGTTCGCCGTTCCGTAGGTGCATTCGTCGTTAGGAAAAAATGGACGGATTGCGGTTTGTTCGCTTCGTAGAAAGGTTCAGTGATGTTTCATTTACCAAGCGTTCCGAAAAAACCCGCCATCACCCTTAATTTTAATTTCTTTCGTCGGCTGTCCTTCTGCGAAAAACCCACAACAATCTAAATCCTTCATCTACCTCATAACTAGCAGGACAGCATGTCGTTAAAGTACGACTTCAATTACCAAGCTGGCACGCCCGACTCAATGGCCATCTTTTTTGTCGCAAACAACCCGCTTCGTTTTTAGAGGAATCTCATAGGTTCACAAAAAGAAAAATATGAAAATCCAAAAAGTCGAAATTAAAGACGATTGCGCTGAAGTAAACGCAAAAAACGCGATGCTTGACAATTCATCTTTCAGCAATGTCAGCATGCGGAATGTGATAATTTCTGATGCAAATTTGAGCGACCTAAAAATTGATGGTGCCCAAATTGGCGGTGCTTTAATCAAAAACATCGGAATGCCTGATGGAGATCACCCTAATTATGATCCAGATTTGAAACATAGACCCGTACGTTTCGAATTATGCGATTTCAAGACGAGCCTTTTTATTGAATGCGATTTGAGCCAGGTCCGATTAGAAAACTGCAACATCGCAGGACTTACAATAAATGGAATTGCGATTGATCAACTTCTAGCTAATTCAAAGAAGTAAAACTGCCGGTAACAACCCTATTTTAGTTGCCTACATAGAGACCACTTCAACCCTGAGAAGAAGACGCTCTGAGCGTAGTCAGACTTCAACTCTGAGAAGAGCGCTGCGTAGGTGTAGTCCGTACGGCTCTCGAGTAACTACGCCTTTCTATCCAAACAAATCCATTACAACGGCGTGAGTAATTCAAAGCCAATTACAAATCGGAACTAAATCTAGCGTGAGATTGCTCCCGAAAATTGTCGCGGATCTCGCCCAGCATTCTCCTGAACCCCAACCCAGAAATCTTCGTTTCGTGCATCGGTCTCCCGATGGCTATGGGGAGGATACCCAACATTGAACAAAAAACTTCGCCTACCAGCAGAAATACGAAAACACTTCTACTCCAACTCTTTAATCACTTCAATCAGCGATTTATAGATGAGCGGCCCAGTCTCCGGCCCAAGTGAATTTTCTTCACCATAGGTATCCCGTTCGTCATTGTAGAGATATGGCTTGCCGGTATCCCATTCGCTTTTGGGAATGATATACCCAATCTCATCATTGGACAGCCCGAGGTAAAACTTGTATTTGTCGGTAATGAACTCCTGAAGCGGTGGCGTCTCTATCGGCTGTATATCAAATTCACGCCCCTCTGGAGCTTCCACCCCGCCAAAAACAATTTCAGGATAGATCTCTCCCGGAATACTCAGGAACATCGCCGGACCGATACGTATTGCGCCAACTTCTGTTCTTGTCTTAAAATACTCCGGCATCCCCATCTTAAGCAACCCGATGCCAGAGGCAATCTTAAACATGGTATTGTCCAAGGGCGCGATAATCGTCTTGGCACGTACCGAGATGCCGGAAGTCGCAACCGTATCGCCTCTTAACTTCAACGCCTCAAGCGACATCAGCGCAATCTGATCTCCTAGGGCTTTCGTCTTCTCATAGGTTGGTTCCGAATACGGAGTTCCTGTGAAAGGGTCGTTGATGGCGATGGATGGATGTGGGGCCATGAGGCCTCCAATTGCCCCGGAAAAATAGATCGCCACACCGCCCAAGCCTTCTTGCATCAGTTCGTCTCCCTGATAAACCCCATTTTCTATCCCTTCCCGTACGTAGTGCGGAAAGTCGGAACTGATCAAAAGATTCTGGCTCCAAAGCGTTTCCGGGTGGTTAGACCAGTTGATGATTGTGCCAAGCGTTTGGTCGCTTTCCAGATCCAAGACTTGCATGAGGTGTATTCCGGTCGCTTTCACAATTGGTTTGCGGGTGTCTTTCATCAGCACCGAATCCCGCCCGGAGAGGTCTTCGGCAAAGACAAGCTTTGCTGGCCGAAGCTTACCAGCGGCTTCGACGATGGCCGCTACAGTTTGCGCTTTGACATATTCCATCACCTCCGGATTGACCCCTGACTTGAATACGCTTTCACCCCAGATTCCGACCAGATCATTGCTTTCATGTGTGTGGGTGGAAGAGAGCAGCACATAGTCGATATTCAACTCCTCTGGAACCCGCTTCCGGATGTCGATCACATCGCCGTGCAGAAAGCCGATGGCGTCCATGGAGATCATTGCAATTCTGTTTTTCCCGTCGTCCAAGACCACGACTCGGGACCACACGTCGTCGTGCACACCCTGCGCAGGCTTGGCATTACTCATGCCGGCGATCCAATAGGCGTCGAATTTACCGTTGTGATTCAGATCGTTGTAAGTATCCCCATCCCCTTCGTCGTATTTATTATCCCCATCAGCATCGTTCCAGGTATCCACGACCGTCGGAGTGATCGGCTTTTTGGCAAAACCAGCCTGTAAGATTTGTGCATCTTTGTTTACCAGTTTCAGGTCGATTGCATAGCCAGGTTGCCTATCTCTCCAGTTATAGATGAACATTCCGCCGATAAGCAAAAGAATCAATAGGATAAAAAGGGAGAATAGCTTTAGGAATTTTTTCATGTGTTTTTTTTATACGCTGACCTAAGGTTTGTTTTTTCTGCCCCCCCCCAAAAAAAACTTGGGAGACTCTTTTACCCATTATCTAGCTATGTTACGAAATTCCGATTGAAGAGGCTGCCAGACCTAGCCTCATTCCATCACTTGGGCCTCCGCTTCTACACCGAATCGACCTCTCGCCCCCTTCAGTTCATCATGCGAACCGACTGCCACAGCGGACAGAATCAGCAGACTGATTACAATTCCGAAGAAAAGGAAAAGCGCTTTTCTAGGTTGAAAAGCAGAAAGCGAAATTACCGTGGTGCAGTACCGCATCAAAGCAATGATTACTGCGAAGTTGACCAGATACAAGAACTGTTCAGGTCGATAGAAGCTCAAGAAAGCTCCGGTGATCAAGAACGTATACACCAAATACATCCCAAAGAGGATCAGTCCCGTCCATTTGATCAGGACGAGTTGTTCGGGACCTGAGCTCTTTTTCCACTTTTCAGAAATTGCGACTGCCGAACTCAACATGATCAAAAAACCAAAAAAAGCCAATCCGACTGCGGTGTTTGCCCAAAACTGCGGGTCGGCAGGTGTAACATTCTTATAAATCTCCACCCCGTCTTTTTCCCAAAAACTCTGATGCCAGACGATAAACGGGATCAAAACCAACAGCCCGAAAACCGGCCAGGAGACGCTGGAAGCCCTCGAGGCGGACGGAGGTTTTTGCCTTTCAAAGTCAGCAGTCAATGCACTGTAGGCCATCCCGATTCCCCCAAAGAATCCCAGAGAATATTCCATGACATTCCAGAAGTTGAATTTCAGGCCTGAGACCCCTCCCATGACCAACAGAAACTCTCCGAAAGCAAAACCAAACCCAGCGCCCAAGCCAGAATAGACGGCTACTTTCAGCGAGGCAGAGTAGCCATTTCTGCTACAGAAATACGCCAAGGCAATTGCAGCTCCGGCACAGAGTGCCCAAGCCTCCGACCGAGGTGGGGTCATCAGCATGCCCAATTGCTCGATCACGAAGTAGTAAAAGATCACTGCGCCAGCAAACATTTCTACCAAGAGCTGATGCCAGGCGACCTTTTTGCCAGAGGAAGATTCCTGAAGACCCAGCCCAAAAAGTCCGCCTCCCAAGAAACCATAGAGTCCACCGACAATAAACATCATCAGCAAGCCATAAGCAGCGTTTGGAAAATCATTTGTCCGACCATACCCCACGAGCTGACCATAGCTCATCATTCCGCCAAGTCCCCAGCCGATCGCACCCAAAAGTGCAGCTTTGAGGCTACCGGAAATCCACTCTTTCCTATTGGATAACAAAACCAAAAATACGCAGGCAATCCCTCCGGCCCATGCCGCACCCTGCTCATGTCCAAACTGACCTCTGATGGCCCAGGTCGTTCCGAGGGTCATTCCAGTCAGGACGATTGGGAGTAATTTTGATTTCATATTCTACACTTCTTTTTTGCCACAAGGTGCCCCATGGAACAAGGTTTTGGAAGTCTCCATGTGATTGATAACTTCAATCTTGCTTCCACTTTCAAACTTTGTTGAGAGCACAGAGAAATACCTAAAACGTCTTTGTATTTGGTATATTTCTTTGCCCGTCTCTGCAACTTTGCGGTGATTTTTTCTTATTGAGTACCGCCTTTTTTGAAAAACAGACTACTTCTGACCACTGTCATTGAGACAAAAAATGAACAACGCTATCCGTCGGAGGGTGTGTAAAAGTCAAGCCTTTGCCGTCTCAATTCCTCTTAGAAAAAATCGCCGCGGGCTCTTTTTTATAGTACGAGCTCCAAATAGTGTTGGAACTCAATGAGCGCGTTCGATACTACTACTCCACACCTAAGATTTTACCACTTTCAATTCTTGGATTACCCTAACCGTTCGCTTCGCTGTCCCGAGCAATCAGGATTATTTCCCGATGACGCCTCCCTATTTTGCTCCCGCAGCTTTCTTCTCGCCATGAAGCCGTCGGTAATCCACCGGCGTATGTCCCATCACCTGCCGGAACTGCCTTGCTATATTCTTGCTGTCCTGCAAGCCCATGTCCAGGGCAATCTCAAAAATCGTCTGATCGGTGCTGATCAGTTTCTCCGCCATTTTTTCAATCCTGAGGTTAGAAATGTATTTGTAAACCGGCATGCCGGTAACTTCCAGGAAGCGTTTTTCAAGGGATCTTCGTGACATCGGCACTTCCTTGACGATATCCGTTACTTGTAGATTGGTTTCGATATTCCGATGGATAAAATCGAGCGCATCCGCCACATGATCGTCGGTAGATGCAAAAATGTTCGTCGAAGCCCGCGTGATCACCTTCAGCGGAGCCACGGGAATATCCCGGTAAAACTTCACCCTCCCCTGAATCATCAAATCCAGAGCCCTGGCAGCGTCGTATCCGCCCTTTTCGATGTCCAGCTCAATGCTCGACAGCGGAGGATCGGAAAGCTCGCACAGCATCACGTCATTATCCACACCCAAGACGGCCACTTCTTGGGGCACTCTGATTTGATTGTGTTTACAGGTCTCCGTGATGTGGACGCCCTGATTGTCATCACAGGCCATTAGCGCCACCGGCTTGGGCAGACTTTTCAACCACTTTGCCAAACTCTTACTTTTGTAATACCAGATATCTGTGGAACGTGCCTTTTTATGCTCAAAGTAATTCACCTGAAACCCAGCCCTGTTCACGGCAGTTTCAAATCCTTCCGCACGCTCTCGCGACCAGACGATATTGTTGAAGCCATAAAAGGCAAAATTCTGGTAGCCTCGCTTCAAAAAATACTCTGCTCCCATCGTCCCCGTTTGACGATAGAGTCCGGTGATATTCGGCAGCTTTTTAAATCTTTCCTTAAAATCCTGTGCAATGACCGGAAGCGGCGACTCGTAAAACTCCGTCTCCATTTCATTGTAGAGCTGCCCGATAATCCCTTGCGCCTTCCACTCCTTTGCCCACTCTAAAATGCCGGAAACCCCCATGGTTTCCCGATAGTAAAGCGGCATACGACAAAAGCTCCAGTTGCCATTTTCGGAGGAATATTTACTGATCCCCTTCAGCAATGCCTTGCTGTATTCCTCTCCAAAGTCAAGTAACAGGATGACTTTATACATGGCTGATTAGGAGAAAAGTTCCTTCAAAGACTTCACGCGCGCATTACTCACCAGCGGCTTGGCCCAAACTCCTATCGAAAAAATATAGCCCAAAGGGAGCAAAAGGAAAAACATCGCTGCTCTCAAACCGATAACATCAGCAAGCCCTCCGATCAGTAATGGAATCACCGCTCCGCCGACGATCCCGGAGCAGAGCAAACCTGCAAAGGTGCCATGGGCAAAAGAAACTGAATTGAGTGAAAGTGAGATAATGATAGACCACATCACGGAAAGGCAAAAGCCGGTCATCGCAAAAGCGATCAGAACCAAGGTACCCTCGGCGGAAAGGCCCACGACTAGTGAGGTGATAGCTCCGAATGAAAAGAGCATGAGCACATGCTTGCTGTCCATCAGCTTGAGCAAAAGCAAACCCAACAAACACCCCACAGTCAGCAGACCCCAGAAATAGGAAATCACCTGCGCTCCTGTCGTCGCCGGATCAGCCCCATGGTATTCCTGAAGGAACCTACTGACCCAATTTGCGATCCCTTGCTCAGATCCTACGTAGCAAAAGACCCCAATAAAAAACAGCCAGACTTTACGCTGTCCCATCAGTTCTTTCAGGGAGTTGCCGAGGTCTACCTTTTCATCTTCTTTAAGCTCTACCTTCGGAAAATGCACCCGACTGATCAGCAAAAACATCAGCACTGCGAGAAGGGCAAAGAGGTAGTATACCGATACCCACGAAAGATCCGCCGGCACCAGTTTTTCCAAAAACTGAAAATGTACGGCCTCATTGCCGGTATGAAGGTTTTGCACCAAATAGCTGTACAGCCAAGGGCTAAAAAAAGATGCCGCTCCAAACGCCAACTGACCTAGGACGGAATTGAACGCGAAGTTCTCTTCACCTCCCACCACTCTCAGCAATGGATTGATTACCACCTGTAGCATCGCCATACCCAGTCCAATCACAAATAGAGAGATCAGTGCAAAGCTGAATTGCGGGTTGAAAGCAAAAACCAAGGCACCCAACGCAGCCAAGGCAAAGGCGGCAAGCAAGACCGGCTTTTCCCGATACTTCTCCACCAGCAAACCCGAAGGGAGGGACATTACGCCATAGGCCACAAAGAAAGAAAAAGGTAAAAATCCCGCCAAAGAAAGGCTTAAAGAGAAGCTGTCAATAATATCCGGGATGATGGGCCCCAGGATATTTGACATCAGTGAAATCACGAAGAAAACTAGGAAAATCAACAGGAGAAGCGAGGTTCTTTTATTCATCGGGGAGGAAAGTACAATTTTCAGATGCCCAATATTGGATTGATTATATTGATTATGCACATACGATGCGGAATTATTTTTCTTCTCAAGATCGAAAATTTCGAAAATAGGGAGATCGGAAAAATTGAGAAAATCTCCGGCTGATAATCTTCAATCACAAAATCCAACACGTCAACTATTGGCTCAATCCGGTGCATTCCCGCCACAAAGCAAGTTTCCTAGCGATCATAGATTCTAAAAGACGCTATCGACCTCGGGAGAATATCCGCATTGGCAGCAATGAGGCAACTTCGGTCATCGGTCATCCAGCCGGCTTGCAAAAGAAAGTTGCGCTACTTCTAGACAGACGGATAATTATGGTACTTTTTACTCAGACGGATTAGTCCTAATTGAGATCTCACCAGTATTTAAACCAAAATCAAACGCAAATGAAACGTTTTCACTTTCGGATGTTCAGTATTACCTGCTGCATCATCACTTTATCTCTACTTTTTGTCCGTTGTGGCAATACGACAAATACCGAGGATACAGTAGAAATTTCAAAAGATATGCCAAGGCTAGTTGAAGCAAGCTCCAGCAAGATCTTTGACAGCCATCCTGAATTTGCGCAGGGACATGCATCTACCATCATCGCGGTAAGTCCAGGAGAATACCTCGTAGCATGGTTTGGCGGCTCTTATGAAAAACACGACGATGTAAGCATCTGGATGTCGAGAGGTGACGGTACTGCATGGGAAGTCCCTCAGAAGGCGGCCAAGATCCGGAACGATCCGCACTGGAATCCTGTGCTGTTCAATGCTCCTGACGGAAAGATTTACCTGTATTTCAAAGTTGGCAAAGAGATCGACGACTGGGAGACTTGGGTTCAAACCTCAGATGATAAAGGAAAAACCTGGACCACACCTGTGGAACTCGTACCCGGAGACAAAGGTGGCAGAGGCCCGGTGAGAAATCACAACATCGTCCTCTCCGATGGCACATGGCTGGCTCCGGCTTCCAATGAAAAAAACAAAGTCTGGAATGCCTTCATGGACAGAAGTACCGACGGCGGCAAAACCTGGGAAGCCACCCCTTTCATCGAGCTTGATCGTTCGCTCGTCGCCGAAGAGGGCGTGATTCAGCCGGCGGTCTGGGAGTCATCTCCGGGTAATGTACACATCCTACTCCGAAGCTCCGGTGGCAAGATCGCCCGCAGCGACTCCAAGGATTACGGAAAAACCTGGTCACCGATCTATCTAACCGAGCTACCAAACAATAACAGCGGAATAGATGTCGCTCATCTTGGAGGTGAAAAAATCGCACTCATTTACAACCCCGTCAGTGAAAACTGGGGCGATAGAAATCCGATCAACCTGGCCATATCCCTTGACAATGGCAAGACTTGGGTCATAGACCAAACAGTCGAGAAAGGTGAAGATCCTGAGACTGAATTTTCATATCCAAGCATCATCCGGGACGGAGAAAATCTGGTCATGACATACACTTGGAATAGAGAGAAAGTAGCTTTCTGGAAATTTAAAGTAGAAGGCTTGGACATTGCTGAATAAGCATCTCAATTAGCGACAAGTCTTTGCGACACTTCCTGGATTTATTTAAAAAGTAAATACTGAATCCATAGGTTGTAACTAGAAAACTGAGCCGTCCCACTAGCTATAGATTAGCTGGATTCGCCGTTGACAAATCAACTGTTTTGGGTCGGATTCGCTGTCGGAAAAGTAACCCCTCGTTACCTAGGCTAGCGGGGACAAGGTTCGTTAGCGTTTCTCAAAGAGTACCAAGGAATTTATCCTCCAAAATCAAATTAAAATCATAGCTTTTAGGCTCATAATCCATTCTAATCACCCATTATCAAGTCTACAAATTATGAACTTCAATCAATCCTCCAAATGTTGGATGGCCACCTTTACCCTGATGTTTTTGGCAGGTCAGGTCCTCGCTCAATCTAAAATCAAAACCTTAGCCGCCCAAGAGATCTTTGCTCCCCAAGCAGAGCATACTCACGGCAGCAGTGTCGTGGCGCTGCCAAATGGAGACATGCTTGCGGTATGGTTTCAGGGCTCCGGCGAACGAACCGCAGATGACGTGCGGATCATGGGTTCGAGAAAGGCAAAATCGGCCAAAACTTGGTCAGCTCCTTTTCTCATGGCTGATACTCCAGATATACCGGATTGCAACCCGGTTATTTTTCTAAATTCCAAAAATGAACTCATCTTGGTTTGGATCGCCGTGTTGGGCAACCAATGGGAGCAGTCAGTCCTGCGAACGCGAAGAAGCAGGAATTACAGTAAAGCTGGCGCACCGATTTGGGACTGGCAGGACAATATCCTGCTCAAGCCGGGAGAGGAATTTGTTTCCGAAATACAGGAAAAATTCAAAGAACTTCCAGAATCTCGAAATGGCTGGTCGGCCTATGCACCAAACTACGACAAGCTGACGATCGAAGCGAGTAAAAATCCGACCTATCGCAGCATCGGCTGGATGACACGCATCAAGCCTTTGGTGTTGGGAGAGAAAATCATCCTTCCGCTCTATTCTGATGGGTTTAACCTTTCGCTGATGGCCATCTCTGAGGACTCAGGGCTGACTTGGAAACCAAGCCTACCCCTGGTTGGCAGAGGGCCGATCCAGCCAGCCTTGGCGCAACGGAAAAACGGTGAAATCGTCGCGATGCTACGAGACTCTGGCGACGGGCCCAACTTTATCCAACAGAGTATCTCCCAAGATAAAGGCCAGACTTGGTCAGCGGCCACCAAGACTGCAATCCCAAATACAGCCAGCGTAGAACTGTTAAAATTGGCTGACGGCAGATGGGTAATGATCGGCAACGACATCCATGACGGCCGGTACAAACTGGCGCTTTGGGTTTCTACCAACGAAGGACTCACCTGGCCTAAATCGCCGCTTTACCTGGAAAATGACAGCACTAAAGAAGGAGGCTTCTCCTACCCTTCGGTAATCCAGGACACCAAAGGGGTAATCCACCTCACCTACTCCAGCCATACTCCGGCTGGAAAAACAATAGTATACAAGAGTTTTAATCCAGATGCAATCCAATAAAATGAAGAAAAAACCGATGATTCTAGCCTTTGCTTTGGGAACCTGTCTGGGTATCCAAGTGTCGGCGCAGAATCCAAACATTGCAAAACAGGTTCACCATGACCGCATATTTTTGCAAGACTATTCCATTAAAAATGTCGGCAGCCTGTCCACTGCCAACCAGTTCAGCTTGGCAAGTGACCGCAACGGAGTCGTACAAATCCTGGAAGGGAACCAACTGTTGAGACCCTATGGCGGACAGTTTCAAGTAAACGGCAAATTGGTGGCAGACCGGAGCTACCTGCCGATGAAGGATAAGAAAGTGTTGGCCATTGATCGCTACCAAGATCATCTGGTCTACATCGATGGCGAGGCCGTATTTAGCAACGCTTGGGCAGGTGTGGTCTTCTTGAAGCACACGCTAAGCAATCCGACCGCTTTTGCCGGTGGCGATGACTTTACATTCTTGGCTGCTGCCAAAAACAAGCTTCAACTGCTGAAAAAAGGCAAGGCTCCTTATGCTTTCTCCTTGCCGGCAGGAGTCAATATCTTGGACGTTGTCTTCGATGCTGCGCAAAATCAATTTTGGATCTTGGGTGAAAAGGAGCTGTTTTCTTTTTCTCCCAAGAGTAGAACTCTGACCAAAGCGGTCACCGCAGATCAACTGACCGCCGTGGCAATTCACGCAGCTAAAAACCAGTTGGTGATCGGCACGAAAAACGGTTTTTTCACCTACGACCTGAAAACCAAAAAGCAAAGCGAAGTCAACCAAAAGCTGCCGTGGACAGAGATCACCACGATCCAAAGTGACGCGCAGGACATCTGGTTTGGTACCACCATGGGCGCCTTCAAGATGGATGCCGCTGGCGAATTCAGCTACTACTTCGGTGAGCGTTGGCTTCCGGGCGATCAAGTGAAAGACTTGATTGTACAGGGAAATCAAACCCACATCTTGACAGAAAACGGACTGGGTACCATAGTTTTCGAAGAGATGACTTTGGCACGAAAAGCCGAGATCCTTGAAAAACAAATGCGTGAGCGCCACCTGCGCCACGGGTTCAACTCTTCCCTCAATTTGCTGGAGGCAGGTAACCTCGCTTCAGGGCAATTGGACGACTCGGACAACGACGGCCTTTGGACGACGATGTACCTCGCTGGAGAAGCTTTCCGCTACGCGGTCACCAAATCTCCGGAAGCCCTGCAAAACTGCAGAGAATCACTGGAAGCGATGGAGCGCCTCTATACCGTCAACGACGTCGAAGGGTTCCCTTCCCGATCATTTGAGCGCAGCGGATACATCGAGCAACTCTCCGATCCAGAGCGATGGCAACATGCCTCAGACCCGGAGTGGGACTGGAAATCAACGACTTCATCTGACGAAGTCATCGGACACATATTTGTCTTTGGGGTGATGGCCGAGATCGTGGACGACCCATGGATCAAAGCCAAGTCCATCGAACTGCTTGACGCAGTCATGACTCACATCGTAAAAAACGACCTTTACCTGATTGACTTTGACGGTAAGCCGACCCTCTGGGGCAAGTGGAACCCAGACTATGTCAACAGCTTCCCGACCTCAGTGGGTGACCGCAAGCTGAACTCTTCCAACATCACCGCGATGCTTCAGACTGCCTACCACTTCACCGGTAAGGAGATGTTTAAGGAAAAAGCGTTTGAGCTGATGGACAAGTACGGCTACCTGGACAACATGATGCGCCCTATGGAAGGCATCGGGCGATCAGGTGACGATGGTGATGACTGGGCCAAGATGCTGTCTGATGGCTGGAACCACTCAGACGATGAGATGTACTATGTCGGATACTGGGGACTATACCGCTATGCATTTGACAAGGATCTTCAGGCGAAATACAAGGAGAGCATCGTAGATCACTGGGAGGCGGAAAGACCGGAAAAAGAAGGACTTTGGAACATCATGACTGCTTTGGTTCAGCCTGAGAATTTCGACTTGGAAGAATCCATCTGGTTTCTGGAGAGGCACCCAATCGACTTGATCGGCTGGACTGTCAAAAACAGCCACAGAAAAGACATTGAGTTGCTTGATGCAAACTTCAGGGGTCAATTGACCAAAGAGGTGCTATCTCCAAGTGAAATCAAGATTGCGAGACACAATGCCAACCGATTCTCGCTCGATGGCGGTAGCGGCGGAAAAACAGAATACAGTCCGGGCGATATCTGGCTCCTTCCTTACTGGATGGGAAGATACCTGGAAGTCATTAAATGAGTTGAGTTTGAGTTACAAAAAAGGGAAGCAGATTAATTGCTTCCCCTTTTTTTTGAATTCCCCTAGGGTAAAAGCATAGGATAATCTCTCTTCTTCGTTTTCAAAGTAATCTGACTTGATCTAAGGTTCGGTGACTTGATCCGATCTTCAACTGCCTCCATTGAAACGAGGTCAAGGGACAATCCAAATCCCTTTTCCAAAAAATTTTTCCTACGTAAAGAACTCCCAGCCTATAGGCATTGAAAAATCAATCAATAGATCCAGGTCACTGCACTTTGTTTGCAGTCCGGTCACATGCAAACCAACATACCCGACCCTACTTGCAGTGAACCTTGCAGCCATTATTGGTTTTTGCTGATGTAATTCGGTTTCTGTGTCTTTGGCCTGGTACATGGGACAGGATTAAGAATTCTAAAGATTCCTTTCATCTCACAAGCAACCGATATCGGCCCATCCCTCGAGTTCAAAAGTCATGAATACCGATTTCTATTTTTATGACTGAAAAAAAAAGAAACACAACAACTCGGTAATATTACCCACAGATTGCTGTGAATTCAACAACCAAACATCTCATAATTTTTCAAAATGCTAACGCAAACGTAATAAGCGTTCAACATTCTGATTTATAGAACATAAAAAGGTAATCTTAGCAATACCAACTTTTCGCAAATTGAGGAACTATATGCGAGATATGCGTAACAACTTGTGTTAATTTTTTTGAAAATTTCAGTCGTAAAGAAAAAATCAAAAAAATGAGCCCACTCGATAAAACGATTTTTGAAGCATTCCGGAATGGAGAAAAGCAAGCGATCGACGCTGTCTACACCTACTACAAAGCTCCGGTAATGCGCTTTATTGTGTCCATGGTCAAGGACAGCAATGATTCAGAGAGCATTTTTCATGAGGTCATCATGAAAATCATTCGCAGACGCGAAAAACTCTGCACCGACGAAGGAATCAACGCTTACGTGTTTACCATCGCCAAAAACGAGGTCATTGACTATTTCAAAAAACTTAAAAAAGACCGAGAAAGAATCGAAGACTTCTATAAGAACCGGATCGATACCCAATATGCCATGAGTTCTTCCGAAGAAGAAGAAGTCTTTACCAATTTGGAGCACGCACTGGAAGGTCTGTCCGTCCAACGCAAAAAAGTAATCGAGCTCTCCTACTTCCAAAACCTCTCCTATCAGGAAATCGCCGAGCAACTGATGATCTCCAAAAACACCGTCAAGAATCACCTGATCAAAGCTAAAATGATGCTCAGAGAACAAATGGCTTAATCACCCACTTTTCCCTGAAATAAGTGCACCGGATTTGACACCTAACACAGCAAAATGCCCCCGACAAAAATCACTTTGTCGGGGGCGTTTTTGTGTTAGATCGTTATACTGCAACCCCGGGAATTTTTCGGTGCAATAAGCCGGAGTGGCGTTAAAGGCGACATTACCGCCCTAGCTAAGAAATTGAAGGGCACACAGATACCGCGATAGTATGGGCATCTGTGGACTATCCCATCATTATGCAACCTAGATGGTACACGCACTAGTCCTGATCTCTGTGAATCCTTATCACTCGCTGATCCCCGTTCCTAGCCATGAACACCCCTAAGCCATTGTTGATATTGTTATATACCAGCACCGGCTGGGATAGGAAGTCCCCGTTGTTGTAGACCTGAAAGTCCGCCGTATCATAATAGAGAAAATAGGACTCCGTCACATGATATAAGTTAAGCGTGATATCAATGTCCATTTCCCTCCAAATCGTCGTCCGAAAGGCAATTTGCGAATTCTCCCCCGTCAAGAAGACATCCTTAAAAAGCAAGGCGGGTCTCATCCTAAAATCTTTCCGATAGGCGGGATTGACGGCTTCGGGATTTAGAATTGCTGAGTAACTATGTAAGGTGGTGTCTCCATTATAAATCAAGGTATCCAGTCCATAAATGCTCCCTGAAATCTCGAAAAAATCCCGACCCGGCAGATCATCAAACGTGACAACGATCTCGTACTCATCAGCGCCATCCCAATAACTACTCGGTCCAAGATTGGAAAACTGAACATCTTTGATCGCTACCCGTACCGGTAAACGCTGTTTGCTGTTGATAGACGGAAATCCTGTAGTTTCAGCAATGAGCTCATATTCCACGTCGGGATTCACTACTGGATTGGCGAGATAATAGTAAGCATCCCGTCCAAAGTGGCTTTTTTTGTCTGCAAAATCCAAGAGAAAAGTTTCGCCACTGGGATCTTTGAAAAGAACTGTGGCATTCTCCACCACTTCAAACCCATCATTTTGGTTTCCTTCCAAAACGCCCTCGCTTTTGGTAAGAAAAACTTTCAACGTGTCACTTGGCTCCAACAGGACATTCATGACCAGTTTCGGTTCCTGTCCAGGAAGCTCTACCTCCAGATATTGCTCACAGGAACTCAAGAAAATCAGCGCCAGGAAGAAAGTAAGAATCGATCTATTGTTCATGGTCAAAAAGTAAAACGGTAGGAAACAGAAGGTGTGATCGGGAACAAGCTGAACTGCCGAAGTTGGTTGCGCTGCAGCTCATAATTGTAGCTAATGTCCATATAGAAGGGGTTCTGTCGACTGTACAGATTGTATATCGAGACGTTCCAAGTCCGTTTTCCCCATTTTTTGATCTTGTTGAAATTGATGCCGACATCCATCCTATGATAGCTCCGCATCTGAAAGTTGTTTCTGGATTCGAAGTGTTCCAGATACAAGCCTCCGTAGTAGGTGCGGGTATTGTCGATCACTGAGAACGAATGCTGATACCGCTGCAGCGGTACCGTGATGTAGCTTCCCGTCCCAAACACCCACGTTCCAGACAGGTCAATCCGATCGGTCAATTGATGCACCGCAGTGACGCTGATGTCATGCCTGCGGTCGTATCGAAAGGGAAACCATTCACCAAAATTGAGATCATCAAACTGTCGTTCAGTTTTAGACAGCGTATATCCGATCCATCCGGTGGTTTTGCCGGTTTTCTTTTGGAGAAAAAGCTCCAGTCCATAGCTCCTTCCGTCTCCAGACGTCACTTTTTCCTGCCAGTCATCGGTGGTATTCAAAAACGAGGCACCATCCTGGTATTCGATCACCCCGCTCATGGTTTTGTAGTAGGCCTCTGCACTGAATTCAAGCCCATAGCCAAGGTTTTTAAAATAGCCTAGGGCCAATTGCTCACTTGCCTGCGGCGCAATCTTGTCCGTGGACGGCACCCATAGATCCGTTGGCAGACCGAGCCCTGCATTGGTCAGCAAGTGTACAAATTGGGCCATCTGTACGTAGGAGAATTTCAGCGAAGAGCTGGCATCCAGCAGATATCTGGCCGAGAACCTTGGCTGAAGGGAAGTGTAGCTTTTCGTTTCTGCCAAAAATCCCGAGAAATGAACGCCAGCGTTAAATTTCCACCGGCCTCCCACACTGAAGTCATCTTCTGCATAAAGCGCCAATTCCTGGCTGTCGGAAGGTATCGCGCCCTCGGTGACTTCAGGTTTTTCGCTTTCCTGACTTACGAAAACTCCCGGAGTAAACCTATGGTCGATCCACATCCCACCCCATCTGATGTAATGATCAGAGTTGGGTATGTAATCAAAGTCGGCTTTCAGCGCAAAGTCCCGAATCCCGGAGAAATACTCCGCCGAGTAAACATCCTCGATAGGAGTACCGCCCTGATTGGAAGTAAAGACATCCTCGTAACCCGTGGTAAGCTCAAATCGGTACTTGGTAAAAGTCCCCATGAAATTGGCAAACAGTCGCTCGTTGATGACGTGATTCCAACGGAGGGCGGCAATCTTATTACCCCAGCCTAGTCCCGCTTCCTCCTTTGATTCGGTAGACCCGCCTGGTCCTTCCCAAGTATTATTGTAGTCAGAATAAGCCACATCATCTCCACCGTAATAGCTCAGGTACAAGCGGTTTTTGTTGTTGAACACATGGTTGACTTTGGCATTGACATCATAGAAGTAATAGCCCACATCTTCCCTTCCCTCTGAGGATTTTCTGATGATCGGTCTTGCAACCATATCGAGATAGGTTCGTCTGCCCGACACCAGAAATGACGTCTTGTCCTTGACTATTGGCCCTTCCAAGGTGAGTTTCGAGGCGATCAAACCTATGCTTCCGTCACCTTTAAATTCCTTCGTATTGCCCTCTTTCATCGTGACATCCACCACAGATGAAAGCCTCCCCCCATACCGTGCCGGAAAACCACCCTTGATCATCTCGACGTTGCTGATGGCACCGTCATTGAAGATCGAGAAGAAGCCAAACAAATGCGAAGCATTGTACACCGGCACTCCGTCGAGAAGGATCAGGTTTTGGTCAGGACTGCCGCCTCGGACATACAGGCCGGAAGTTCCCTCAGCCCCCGACTGCACCCCGGGTAGCAACTGGATGACTTTGAAAATGTCCACTTCACCCATCAGAGCCGGGATGTTCTTTATTTCCCGCAGGGGCACATTGATCGCTCCCATGAGGGTACTTTCCTGAATCGGGTCTCCCCGCTCGCCCTCGATCACCACTTCTTTCATCAGTCCCGACTGCATCAGCTCCACAGTGATGAGCGTGTCCTTTTCCAATATTAAAGGGAGATTGACGGGCTCATAGCCAACGTAGCTGAAAACCAAATCCACCTCACTTTCCAAGGAAGAATAGCTGAAAAAGCCGTAATTATTGGTTATGGAGCCTTTTTGGCTCTTTTTGTCAAAGACATTAACCCCGATCAAGGTTTCGCCGCTTTCGGCATCTTTGACCGTTCCGCTGATGGTAGTCCGTTGGGCGTATGCATAAAAACATATCAGGTAGATGCAGCAAAATGAAAAAGCATTTTTCATAAAACAAATTTCGGAATGAAAAGACGAAAATAGTCAAGTATTTCAAATCCCATCATGCAGTAAATACATTTAACCAAAGTTATGATTAGTCGGAGTTCCGTTTGATCGCCCTTGTCAAACCTAGTCCAAACTGATACCCAGATTATCTGCAATGAGAGTCGCAAAGGAATCCACTCCTCTATAGTTTTGGCCATCGATCTGATACCTACAACTAAAGTCCAGGCCAAAATTCAAAAACACTTCACTGTTGGAAATATCTCGCTCGAATCAATTTTTTCATTGATCAGCGCTGGGAAAAAAAGACAAAAATCGAATAGTCATCTCCGTCAATCTAGGAGTGAATCGCAAACTCTTCTGTCTGCCTATCGATCTCAAAATCAACAGCGCAGCCAGCAAAAAAAAACAAGGGGTAACAAAAAAGACAGCTTTATGGCAACCGGCAGGATTTGGCGGGCTGGAGGATACGGTGTTTCCGGGTCGTAACTTCAATCGTATGACCGGGTTACTTACGAAGTGTAGTTTTCGCCCAATTGAGTAACCACTAGCCTGATACCTGTTGTTTCCCTATAGAAAGTCTCGGAGTGTCGCAACTCCTGCGGGGAGAAAGTCTGCTTTCGCTATTGCTTAACCCCGAAATTCTTTTCTTCGGTGGAGTCGCCTGATCCCTTGTACACTGTTACTTTCGGATAGGGATAAACCGGTCGGGTCATCGTCAGATTGCCGCCTTCAAACTTCGAAACCACCACTCGCTCCGGTGCATTTTCGTTTTCTACCCAGTCACTGATCAACTTCACCCAATCCACCTGATCCGGACCCGTTCCTCCAGCGCAATGGAGTACTCCAGGCAACATAAACAGTCGGATGTAGGAAGGCAACTCTTGATCCACCAGCAGCGCCTTCTCATAATGCTGAATGGTAGCATAGGCCGAAATCGCATAATCGTCCCATCCGTGGTAGAGGATCATCTTGCCTTTAGCATCTTTCAGACCACTGTAGTTGGTTTGTGTAGCGTCCAGAAACGACGACGCAAAGGCGGTTTCCTGAGCGAAATTTTTGAAATCATACTGGCTGTAGTCCCAGGAAGGATCATTGAACACCAAGTATTTGAAAATATTCGTCCCAAACATGTGATGTAAACTCGGATTGCCTTCCAAGTAAGGGCTCGTACCGGTGATCCAGAGATCCCAAGCGGTATCTTCACCTTCCAAGCCAAAAGGAAAACCCGGATAGATCTCCTGATTGTCAACCATCAAAGGACTATAAACCGATTGGATAGCGGCCAGCTGCTCTTGGGTGAAGCAATCAGTACCGGCAGCGTTGCCTGGGCACATCGGGAGCGTTGCAAAATCAAAGATGCAATCTCTTGGATCGTTCAAAATCGAATCCTCCAAGCCATCCAAGTCGTCGCATTGCTTCAATACATGTGCTTGGAGTAACTTCAGGTGATCGAGAGTAAGGTTGGGCTTACTTAGGTCATCCGGATCGGGATACATGTGCTGACTGGTCTGAACGAACTTCGCGCCCAGGGCCGGCCAATTGTGAGCAGGCGCGCCGGCTACGATTCCATCAAAATCCTCTGGGTATGCCTGCGCCTCCATCATCGCTTGACCTCCACCACGCGAGCAGCCCAGAAAATAGGAATATGCAGGATACTCACAGTAGTGTGAGTTGATGAGAGCCTTAGAAACTTCCGCCGTGCGGTGAACCGCCAAGCTCCCAAAGTTAAGCTGCCGCTCCATGTTATTGAGTGCCCACGCGGCACCGTCTCCGGTGTCCTTATGCCCGGTGTCGGTGCCCACGACAGCGTAGCCTTCGTTGAGTCTTCCGATCAGATCGTTTTGAATACTTCCTGCGAACCCACCATTTCCGGCCATCAGAAATCGACCGTTCCAGTCCGCAGGCAGTAGTAACTCGAACTTGATTTCCTTGCTGATCCTTCCAAGGATCCGACAGAACGTCCTGTCAATCACCACGGTCGGTGACCAACCTTCCTCTCCTGGGATGGTGTCCTTGGATACCGATGTGGCTTCTAAAATAGTCACATCAGGAAGGCGAACTTTCTTCAATTGCTCGCAGGGCGTGCAGGTTTTTTTGTCGGTTGTGATTTGACTGAAAGCGGTCAGTGAAGTCAATCCAAGGATGAGCGCAAAAAGGGAAGGTGTGATTTTCATGGCGGAAGAACTATTTGATTTAATAAATCCAAAACCCAGTACAAGTGACTGAATTTAAAATACTTTGCCCAGCTTATCATCAAGATTGACCCGACAGCGACACGTACAAAACGGATGGTGCTATTATTCGATAAAATAGGTCAAGATTTTAGTTTCTCCACCTCGCTGTCGATGTATCCAATATCAAAGACGCCGTCGAGTTGCTTGTCATTGAGAGATGAAGGGACGATTCCCAGGGCGGCGTTTCTCAGCCAGATCCCGAGACCGTTCTCAAGGTGTGCCAATTTGCCCATTGTCCAACTGGTGTTGACGATCTGATGCGCCTTCTTCATCCGTACCCGTTCATACTCTGAAAATACCTGATCCATTGGTTTGCCCGATTCCAAAAGCTTTCCGATCGCATAGGCATCCTCAATCGCCTGGCATGCGCCCTGCCCCATGTTTGGTGTCGTAGCGTGCGCGGCGTCCCCGATCAGGCAAGCGCCCTTATCCTGCCAGATGCTGATCGGCTTGAGATCTGTGATCTTGCTGAAAAATATGGTCTCGGCAGGTGTCGCAGCAATGATCCTGAGAACATCGGAATGAAAAGTCCGGAACAAACCACTCAGGTTCACGCTTCCAGACGGAACCAGCCCCTCGCTAGCCACGGCGTACCAGTACACTTTTTGGGAGTTTATTTTCACAAAGCCAAACCTCAGACCCTTTCCCCAGGCCTCAAAAGCAGTATGTTCGTATTCCTTGGGTAGTTCCACCTCGCAGACACCTCTCCAGCACACCTGCCTCGTATCTCTGATTTCCCCGACTTCAAAAATCTCCTTTCTCACCGTAGAATGAATCCCGTCCGCACCGATCACGATGCGGCTTTTGGCCGTCGTGTTGTCGTCAAAAGTCAGGTTAAAGCCCTCGATTCGCTCGATCTTCGAAAGCCGTTTTGATAGTTGGATATGCTCCAACCCGATCTCTTCCGCCAAGAGCCGCTGCAAGTCCGCCCGGTGAATCGCGACATTGTACACGCCATACTTTGCTTCAAACTTAGCAAGCTCGATGGAGGAGATGGCCTTGAGTTGCTCGTCGGTGATCTTCATGGACGACACCTTGTTCCCAGCCTTTTCGATCTTCTCTTTCATCCCCAAGGTCCGGAAAACCTGCATCGCATTGTTGGCCATGATAATCCCGGCACCTACGGGCTTGATCTCGGAAGCACTTTCGAAGATCGTCACTTCATGCCCTTTTTGCTTTAGCGTCAAGGCCAATGTCAATCCGCCGATTCCCGCTCCGATGATTGCAAATTGTTCTTTCATAGTGTTAGATGGTTATTGAAAAAATTCACAGCAAAATTAAGGAGGAAAGCATTTGAAACTAAAAGAACTACGATGGGTTTGGTCAATCACAAATCTGTCAAACATTCTATTTATGACCTAAATGATATTAAAAAAAAACCGAAGCTCATCACTTCGGTTTTTCTCTTGTAAAGGCAAACAACTATACGTCCAAGATTACCGTCCTATTTTCGAATTGAATAATCCCCCCAACCCCCTTGAAAAGGGGGAGTCGCGGCATTCGAAGCTCATCACTTCGGTTTTTTCACTCTAAATAATTCTGCATCGACTGTCGTCTGTTGACAGTTGACAAAACCTACTTCAACGAATTAATCCATTTCGCAATCTTCAGCGCTTCTTCCTTGGGCACCTGAGGCATGGCGGCCATCGGAGTGGCATAACCCGGCCAGTTTTCGGGCTTGGGCTGGTAGATCAACTCGACGATCTGCTCAGGAGTATAGTTTCTCTTGGCTACTTCTGTAAATGGAGGCCCAACCACGCGCTTGTCTGTCATGTGGCAAGCGGAACAGGTATTTTTGGCCAACAAAGTCTTGATCTCTGCTTCATCGGGAACGGTTTTGACTGCCGGTTTTGGCGCAGCTGCTGTAGTCTTGGTCGCAGCAGTTGCAGTTTTAGCAACTGGAATCGCGGCAACTACAGGCTTTGGCTTGATCACCATTTTATCTCCTGAAGGAATCTCATTCAGCGTATAGTACGCATCCATGTGCACCAACTCGTGGGAATTGGACGCTTCACGGATACCCGGCAGGCTGATCTTGTGGACATGATATTGTTGGGGATCGCTGATGGCGACGCGAACAGATCTCCCATCGTCAGATACCTCGACACCCAATATCTCGTGCGTCATCGCCTTAACTGGAGGACTTCCATAGACCGGGTGATACTTGTACGTAAAGCTGGACACGAGGTAAGAAGTAAGGTCTTCCGCCGACTTCTTGTCGATTGGTTTGGTGAATTCGATCTCAAAACCATCCGGCTTGGCTTTTACGGTTCTCATCTCAAATGGAGCCTCACGATTCCAGACCAAGCGCTGCAAGCCTTCATTCGCATCTCCGGCAGAACCCCAACCTCTGTTGGTTTCACCCACAAAAAGAGATTGATCCGCAGCGAACACCATCCTCAAAACTCCTGACTGGAATCCACTTCTAAAGTCAATTGAGGCACCTTGGTAGACACCGTTCACTTTCTCCATCATGACCCGCATGATCTTGCTTTGTCCCTGATCTCCGACCAAGATCTGTCCTCCAAACGGACCCCAGAAATTGTCGGGAATCTCGATAGGCTCGGAAGTGGAAATGCCGTGAATCCCGTAAGGAAACCAGACGGCCGGAAGCTTGATGGACGGCAACTGCTTTTTGGCTTCAGCTAAGGTTATGAACGGCGCATTGGCGACATTTTCCGGCTTGCTGAATCCGCCCGTTTCATTTTTGACCTTCATAGGATCGACGACTGCATCAAACTCCGCAACCGTCAATTTGATCGGAGAGTCAGGCATATCTGACCAACGAAGGCTGGCTGGGTGACCTGCAAAGTCTCCTTTTTCCAAGTGCCAAAGCCCTCCGGAAGCCATGTAGTCTCCTTGATTCTCAGTGTAAAAAACCTCACCGTCCAAGTAACCGGGGCCAGCGGGAGATCTCATTCCGGCTGCGAAAGGCTCGATCTTTCCATCAGGATGGATCTTCAGCGTCCAGCCTCTATAGGGTTCATTACTCACGCCTCTCCACCATTCCTGATTGCCAAAGGCGACGTTGGTAGTGACAATAAAGGAGCCGTCTGAGGTGATCTTCGGACCAAAGCTATACTCGTGGTAATGTGACGCCATCTTCCAGCTGGCGATGGTCTGATACCAGTCCGCCTTACCGTCCGAATTTAAGTCGGTCAGCTTTGTCAACTCACCCCGCTGTACCATATACAGAGCCCCTTCATGGTAGGCTAGACCTAGAATCTCATGCAGACCCGAGGCAAATTTGGTGAAATAAGGTCGCTGGGAAGTGGGGTTTTCTACGATAAAAACATCTCCCCGACGGGTAGAAACTGCCAAGTTACCGTTTGGCATCATCGCCAATCCACCGACTTCCAACAGCGTGCCTTCCGGCGCGGGTACTTTGAGGATCTTGAAGAAATCCTCTTCTTTCGGTGACTCCTGAGCAAATAAAGAAAGGCTCATTCCCAGTGCGATTGCACTCAAAGTCAATGATTTCAAATTAATAGTCAATCGAAACATATATTTTCTTTCATCTGTTGAAAAATTGTTTTTTAATGCCAAATGGAATCTCGCATGGTTAATGACCATCTTCTTGTAAGATGATTTCTTCATGCCCGATTTCTATCAGGATTAAAACAGGATACTATAACTCAAGGTGGTCGTGATCGGCAAGAGAATCCCGTCCGCGCCTACTTGAGGTTTTTGGCCGGCGACTTGCAGAAAAATCCCCGCATCCTCGATCCAATACAAGTTGTCCGATACTTCGTTCAATACTTTTCCCGGAGCTACACGGATCATCAGTGGAGTAGAATTGCCGGAAAGTTCCAAGGAACGATCGATGCCTTTCCCGTCTGCTTTGCCTTGTATCTGATCTTTCAGCTCCAAGCCGTCCTTGGATTTAGTTGAAAATCTCACTCCGCCGTTGCCCAAAACCTGGTAGCCTTGGGTTTGCCATTCTTTGGTTGTGGCGCTCCCGTCTGCATTTCGAAGCAACGACGATCCGTCGCTCAGTTCGCTCACGATACCAATTGGCACGGACATACCGTTTCCCCGGCTGTTCCACATGGGAGTTGCATTCAGAAACCCTCCTCTCCATACCCGAAGCACTTGGCTGGAATTGATATCATAGGAGAAATTAGCACCGGCATTTGACGCAACTGAAATCCCGTGAGAGATCTTTTTGCCGTCAGGAAGTTCGATAAATGATCTCAGGATCGGTGTTTGGGTGGGATCGACCAGGATTGGATCACTAGCCCGGAATCCTGCTCCGGCCGGTGTGCTGTAGGTTTCGTCCCACATTCCATCCGATGAAGCGGCGAGTTGAAAACCTTGTGCCGTCCAATCTGCAGGTTTTGAAACCCAGATGACGTAGGAGGTTTCTCCGGCGGCCAGGGTTTTCTCAGCGGTGATCATTCCATCTCTGAGCTGCACGGCTTCTGTCGCGTTTCCGATTTGAATTGCACCCATACCATTGGGCACGCTCATTCTGAAGGTGTAGTTTCCAGCTTTTTTCACCGAGATCTTCCCTTCAAACTTGCTCAGGGAAACCGAGGTGAGTCCAGCGACAAACTCATCAAAATTCGCAATTTTCCCCGACGAGGAAGGGACAAGTGTGCTTTCCACCGGAAGCTCTCTGTAGGAACCGGGGAAAACCTGGTAGGAAATCTCACCAAACACAGGAGCGGGCGTATCGTAGGGTTTCACTTCCAAAGACTGGATCGCAATCGCACCGTGATCACCCTGGATGCGGATCGGGCCTGCTGCCACTTCGCCGCCGTCCAATGCTCCTCTCGTGGGACCAAAAAGCTCCACGTCTTCATGAATGGTTACGCCATTCAAGGTTGCAGACATCACTCTCGCGTTTTCGATCTTTTCGCCGGAGGCGGAAAATCTCGGAGCTTTGAACTTCACATTCAAGGTCTGCCAAACTCCCGGAGCTTTACTGGCATTGATTCGCGGAGCGTAACCTTGATAGCCTTTTTGCCCATCGGGCTTAGACTCATCCCAGCGCTCATAGATCCCGCCATTGTCTCCTGCTTTCACCTCAGTCTTAGCCCAGCTATCCAGCAGTTGGATTTCGTACTGTCCTTGTAGATAAAGGCCCGAGTTGGACCCGGGAGCCATCATATAGACCAACGTGACTTCCGCATCCCCAAACTTCTCGGTAGTTATGATATCGGTTCCGGGTTTCTTTTTGGTTGGGGCGTTGAGAAGGATGCTTCCTTTCCCTTCGGATTGGAGCTCGTGGCCGGGCTGCAGAGGATCAGCCCAAACCTTGGCGACTTCAGACCAACTCCCCTTGTTGTTTTCGAAGGAAGCCAGCGGAAGCTTGGTTTGTGCCTGAACAGATATGGCCGAAAAAAACAGAGCCATTCCCATCCAAGTGGTTTTTTGGTTTGAGAACATAAAATTTCGAGAATAATTAATTGGAGCGAAAAATAACTCCGAAACCCCAGAGCAGCAAAGGAAATTTGATGGGCAGCTGGAAGGAAGAATGTGGAGTTTGTAAGCGCTAAGTTGTGAGTGGCGAAAAAACAGCCTTTCGAGTGCTATGAAGCGAATAGTGATTGAACAGCCTAGAAGTCAACCCATCTACCGTTGTCCTGCTTCTCCGGAAGCTGGATTTTCTCATTGTCGTTTTAATGTGCCGGTGACGCCACCTCTTGGTCAGTTAAGTCAGATTAGAAATCTGACAGCAAGGCGCTCGGCGCTTCGAATGCCTGATGCTGAAGAATCAGATTAGTAATTCGGAGCAGCGGAAAATTTCTCAATCAACCCTTATCTTCGTCACCAATCCCAATCAACCCATGCACTACACCATACAATCCGAGACTCTCCTTGTCACCGTAAACCAGAGGGGAATGGAACTCAGCTCCCTTAAATCCAAGATTACCGGACAGGAATACCTTTGGCAGGGAGACCCTCAGTTTTGGACGGGACAGGCACCAATTCTTTTCCCCATAATCGGAGCCCTGAAAGACGGCAAAACCAGCTACGAAGGAAAAACTTATATCCTGCCCAAGCATGGCTTTGTCCGAAATTCAGACCAAGCCAAACTGATCAAGCAGCTGTCCGACACCTTGGTATTTCGTTTGGATTCCACACCCGAGACGCTGGAGGTCTATCCGTTCGCATTTGCGTTGGAGGTTAGTTTCCGCGTTTCCGGCAACAGCCTGGAGATTTCCCATGAGGTCTATAACCTCGACCGTAAACCTTTATACTACTCCTTAGGAGGCCATCCTGCCTTCAACTGTCCGCTCTTAGCCGGGGAGAGCTTGGAAGAGTACCGAATCGAATTCCCCCAAGTGGAGCACGACAGTACCTGGATGATCACTCCGGAAGGGTTGATTGGAGAAAAAGGCGAAATGATCCTGGATTCCTCCAACGAGATTCATCTGCATGCCCAAATTTTCGATCAGGATGCCTTGATTTTCAAAGCGCTGAAATCCAGAGAAGTTTCCCTGACTCACTGCGATCGAGGCCCGATCGTGAAAATGGACTTTGACGATTTTGACTATCTGGGAATTTGGGCCAAACCAGGAGCCCCATTTGTCTGTCTTGAGCCTTGGTTGGGGATCGCGGACGCTTCGGATCATTCCGGACAGCTCAACGAAAAAGAAGGCATTCGTAGGATCGAACCGGGAGAATCGGAAAGAAAAAAGTATAGTATTAGGGTATATTAACCCAACTACTATCGGTGTATTTTAGAGCTAACCAGAGTGGTGTAAACCAATCACCCTTTATTCCTAAAGGCCCTTTTTAATACTTTTATCGGATCAAAAGTAGTCATGCTTTTGATCTTTTTCTTTTTGATTTCCAGATCTTCCCCATAATAATTGTACATGTACTTATTATTTTGGGAGTACAGATAGGTGTTTCCATATCCATAATTGTACCCTTCATAATGGTACCCGGAGTTAAGAATTCCATTGAAAACCCCATAGACGTTGTTCACCTGCTTATTGTTAAACAAGTCATTGATCATCACCAAGTGGTCTTTGTTCGTATAGCCCTGACGTACGACGTAGAGGTTGATATCAAAAAGCCGCATCAAATCGATCGTCTCTGAAACGAGCCCCATAGGTGGCGTATCAAACACAATCACATCAAAATTCGCTTCCAAATAAGCGAGGAGCTCAATCAGTTTGGGGGTTTGGAGCAATTCCGCCGGATTGGGAGGGATCACTCCTGAAGGTACAAAAAAGAGGTTTTCCTGTTCCGTAGGTATAATAATCGACTCAGCGGACGCTTTTCCGATCAGGTAGGTGGACAAGCCGACTTTCTCCGGGTGTCCGAAATAGCTTGAAAGCTTCGGTCTTCTTAGGTCTCCCCCCACAACCACGGTTTTTTTGGATCCCAAGGCCATGACACAAGCCAAATTGAGAGAGGTAAAAGTTTTTCCTTCTCCGGAGACCGATGATGTGACTAGGATTTTCTTGGTGTTTTTGCCGGAAGCAAGGTAAGTAATCGCAGATCTCAGCGAGCGGAAGGATTCTGCCACCGCTGATTTGGGGAAATCCAATACCACCTTATTCGTTTCTTTGGTGCTAAAGCCAACGATTCCCAACTGGGGAATCATAAAGTGTTTTTTCAAGTCTCTTTGGTCCTTGATGGTTTCGTCAAAAACATCTCTGAGGACGAAAAATCCAAAAGGGAGCAATAGCCCCAAGGCCAAAGCCAATCCATAATTTTGGGTCTTTTTTGGAAAGACCAAAGTGCCTTTCTTGGCAAGATCCAGGATGGCGTTGTCCGAGACGTTTGCTGCACGCGCAATACCGGCTTCCGCGCGCTTTTCCAACAGGTACGTGTACAGCGACTCGCGGAGCTTAAACTCACGAAATATACTGGTATACTTGGACTCGGATTCGGGGAGTGTAGAAAACTCGGCATCAAACTCCCTGATATTACCCAGGATCATCTGTTTTTGCTTTTTCGTATTGTCGATCAGGTTGACCACATTTTCAAATAAAGCATCCTGAACTTTCTCCATCTGAACATCTATCTTGGTAATCTCGGGATGGTTTTCATTTACAGTGGCCAGCAGCTTTCTGCGATCCTGAGATAGCGTAACCAAGGTCTGAATCAATCCATTCAACAAGGGATCCGGCACGCCGATGATAGAAGGAGCAATGACATCAGAAAAGTCCCGGCTTTTTCGTTCCATATACTGCTTGATCTCCTCGAAATATTCAAGCTGAAAATCCAATTCGGCATTCCGCTCGTCGAGCGTGTTCATTTTTCCCAAGATATTCGAAAACTCGGCGGAGACGTCCAGCATTTTATTGTCCACTTTGAAGCGCTGCAGCTCACGTTCTTTTTCTTTCAGAGAATCTTCCAAAAAGCCCAACTGCTCCTCGATGAAGTTAATCGTGTTTTCCTGTATCTTATTTTTTTCATTCAAGTCATATTCGATGTAGGAATGCATTAGGGCATTGATATAATCCCTCCCCTTCTCTACGACTTTGGTATTGGTAGTCAGCTTCAGGACCGAGGAGTACTCACTTTCCATCGATATGAGCACTGATTTGGCTAGGCTCTCTTCTAGTACGGTTGGGTTTATAAACCTGAAAATGATCTTATCGCCGGTCCGGGAAGGGTTGACCAAAAAAACTGTGAATTTGGAACGGGTAGTTTCAATCGGTTCGCCAAACGTATAGGTCTTGTTGTAGATTGATTCATCCGAGGAAGCCTGTGCCGAATTGAAATCCATCAGCCCTGTCTCCGATTGACGCATTATGAAATTGTCCTCAGACAGGATTTCCAGCTCCACAGCCGTTTCTGTCATTTGGATATGATCCCAGTCTACGTTGATTCTTACCGGAGAGCGGTCGTAGAGTTCGATGTCTTTGATATTGGTTTTGGCATAGTACTCCACATCAAAATGGAGTTTTTTCAAGGATTCTCTGGCCATGTTTTTTGACCGGAGGCGAAGGATGTCATTTTCCAGATTTATCCCGGAACTGAAAATATTGGAACGGTCCATTATTCTGGATTCCGGTGAGCTGCTGTTTTTGATCACGATGGACCCGGTAACTTCAAATTCGTCCACCGTATAGCGGTGAAAAAGAAATGTACCGGTCAGGAAAAGAAGGGTAAACAACAGATACCAAGGCCAATAGCGGACATATTTGGCAATTACATACTGTAGTTCCAGTGCTTTTTCTTCGTTGTCCAGCTGACTGAGATCGAGCTTCTCCATAGTTTATAAATCGCCACTTACCAGATTGACTATCAAAAGCAGGGATGCCAGTAGGCCGGCAATCAGGGCAAGGGAAGCGGTCAGGTTGTCCGCAGTACCAATCTGTCTGATTTTCATGGGCTCAAGATACAAGATATCGTTCGGTTGAATGAAATACCAAGGGCTACCGAGCAGCGCGCGGTCATTTAGGTTGATCATATGAATTTTGGTACCGCCGTCGTATTGTCTGATCAGAAACAATTTGTTCTTTTTTGCCAGGAGAGAAGTTTCGCCTGAATTGGCCAAGGCATCAAAGATCGTTGCGCGATTTTTATAGATGATCTGTACCCCAACGGTATTGAACTCTCCCAAGGTGGTGTATCTGATTCCGGCAATCCGGAGCCGTACGAATACCTCTTCTTTGAAATACTCGTTGATCGCCGCTTGAACTCGTGATTTTGCGTCTGCTTCAGTCAATCCGGCGATTTCTATCTTTCCAAGCTTCGGAATCTCCACCATGCCGTCCTGATCGATCGAGAAACCAGTCATATAGAGTGGATCGCTACCACCGCTGGCTCCCCCGCCCGCACTTGATCTGATGCCCAAGTTTTGAGGTGCGTTTAAAAAAGTAAATCCTTCCACCAACTCCGGATCTGCGCTCGCGAAATCAATCTGCACAATATCAAAGGGTTGCAAAATATACTTGTGATCCACCTCGGCAAATGGGATAAACTCATCCAAAGCGATCGCTGTACTGTCCGAGAGATTTTGTAAATAAGTAATACGCTTATTGCTGATACAGGAAGATGCCAGCAGAACCAAGCCAGCAAAATAGATGAAATGCTTCATTAAGGGTGATTTGATCTCAAGGAATCAAAGATAAAGATTTATGACTAGCTGAGTATAGGGAATCCTGTAAGACCAGTTATTTCGACCGCAGGGAGAAATCCCATAATTTGGAGTGACAACTAGGATGAGATCACTCCTATCGTCGAAATGACTTAAAGAACAATAGCTTGTTTTAGTCTAAAAGTTAAATTTGGCTGATGGATATCCGTACGGCAACACACAACGACAATACCCCCATTATAGAGCTACTTCGAGTTTCTTTGGGTGAAAGCCTCATTCCAAAGTCCGAAAAACTCTGGCAATGGAAGCATGTAGACAATCCCTTCGGCAAATCTCCGGTTCTTTTAGCGGAAGACAATGGTCAGGTAGTAGGCATAAGGGCATTTTTGCAATGGGAATTTTCGAACAAGGGCAAGACAATCAAAGCTTGTCGGGCTGTCGATACCGCCACGCACCCCACGTATCAGGGAAGAGGGATTTTCAATCAGCTCACAGGTAGGTTATTGGAGGAGGTGACAGCCGATGGAATTGATTTGATCTACAACACTCCCAATAGCAAAAGTGCACCCGGCTATCTCAAAATGGGCTGGGAATCCTGGGGGAAATTGCCGCTTAAGCTCAACTTTCACCTGGCGAATTCCAGAAAAACTGTCCTAGTAAACTCAGATTGGGCGCAAGTCCAAAAGCTCGTTCAAACAATCGAAACAGGAGACCCAACTTTCTCCGAAGGGCAAACCAGATTGGTCAAGGGATACCTCAATTGGAGATATCGAGACAATCCCCTCTATCACTATCAGTTCATCAGTGACGGAGAACATTATTTGTTGGTCTACCGGATCAAGGAAGGGAAGATGGGCAGAGAGTTTAGGATTTGCGACTTGTTCACCAAAACAGAACTTTCCAAGAACGCCATCAAGGAATTGGGAATTGCGCTCAACCAGCAAATCAAAATCTCCGGCGCCAGATTCTCGTCTTTTTCCGGTTTAGCCTATTCAAAGCAAAACGTACTTGACATGGGATTACTTCCGATCCTGAGGGTTGGGCCTTTGGTTACACTTCGGAAGGTATCCGAACACTTCTCTCCCATGGATCAGGTATGGAACTGGAGCTTAGGAGATTTGGAAGTGTTCTGAGTTACTCGATGGAGGTGTTGAAAGACATACCTCGACCCGCTCACCAGCTCGACTCACGCGCTTTTCGATCGCCGATCAAAACCTGCCCCCTGAAGAAATTGCGAAAAAATCTTCCAATTTTAATGTCTCAAATAAGGCCTCAAATCCCTAAATTCCGCCCATGCCCAGTTCCACTTTTACCATTTCCCTTGATTTTGAGCTCCTTTGGGGAATTTTTGACAAAGTGGGGAATACCTACGATCCACACTACTTTGCCAATACTCGGAAGCTGATACCGGAAATTCTGGAGGTGTTTGAGAAAAACGAAATCAAGGCTACTTGGGCGACCGTCGGAATGCTTTTCGCGGAGAACGAAGCCGAATGGCGGCACTATTCCCCAGTCCACAAGCCCTCCTATCGGACGTCCAAGCTCTCGGCCTACGAGTTTGTAAAAAAAAACGGACTGGACCCGGCAGTACTCTTCGCCCCCGAACTCATTAAAAAAATATTGGACACCCCCGGACAGGAATTGGGATCCCATACCTTTGCACACTTCTATACCCTGGTGCGGGGCCAAAGTCCGGAGCAGTTTCGGCATGATTTACAGGCATCACAGCGGATTTCACAGGAGAAGTTTGGTGTTACCTTGAAGTCACTTGTTTTTCCAAGAAACCATCTCAATGAGCTTTATCTGCCCATTTGTCTGGAAGAAGGCTATACACAGGTGCGGAGTAACCCGAGAAATTGGTATTGGCAGGAAACGCAATACGAAGATTTGAGCAAAAAATGGTTTCGTTCTGCAGACTGTTTTTTCCCGGTCGGACAGCACACCCTATTTAAGTTGGATGACCTCAATCCTTTGCCAAAGGAGCCACTCCTGATCCCCGCATCAAGGATACTACGCCCTATCTCCAAATCCAATACCCTGTTCAATACCGTAAGGCTCAAACGAATCAAAAATGAAATGAGCGCAGCTGCAAAAGCCCAAGCCTCTTATCATCTTTGGTGGCATCCCCACAATTTTGCAACCAACCCCGCAGCCGCTATGGCAGAGTTGAGGGAGTTGATGCTGCACTTTCAGCAACTCAGAGAAAAGTTTGGAATGCTCAGCCTCAATATGGAAGACTTGGCTGAATTAGCCGGAAAGAAATTTTTCAGTTTCAGTGAGCAGCGTTCAGTCTTCAGTGGGCAGTGATCAGTGTTCGGCGGCAAGGTTCAGTTGATCGATAGAACGCTGATTCACCAAAATCACGTGTCTTGAAAATTCGAGAATTTATAAAAAGAAGATGACGGTTTTAGATTCGATAGGTTTGTCAGCCTGAGTCTTAATAATTCAAGAATAAACAAAAATGAAATGACAGGATTTTGGCCACTTCAAACCATCAAAGCTAGAAATTACGTCGGAGTTTTGCCTTCTTAGCACCCAATACAATAGGGATAGGCGCGGTGGGAGGATTTGCCAGCGAGCCAGCGTTCGGCCTCGTGCGGTTGGAGCTTTGGCAAATCTTGGCCTTTTTGTTCTTTTGGGCTAAGCCAAAAGGACGAAGAAGAAGTGTGATCCAAAATCACTTAAGAGCGTCCATTAATCACCTAAAGTATAAACGCATTTGGTGACAATTGGGAACTAAATTTATAAATTGAAGTATTTTCGAAACATATCACATTCAATCTTTGGTAGCAAAGAATAAATAAAGCAATCTATCTTCTAATCATTAAAAATTTGGAGAAGAATCAATTAAGATGTGACACTAACAGGATGGAAAACCAAGAGAGTAAATTACCCCATAAAATACGAGTTTTACACCTCATCAAGAGCCTCGGTCGCGGGGGAGCTGAGAAATTGATCCCAGAAACAGCCCTGGTACATGATCAAAGTCGGTTCGAGTTTTACTGCCTGTACTTTTACCACCAAGAAAACAACATCGTGGAGGAATTGGAAAACACCGGCATCAAAGTTCATCTCATCCCCTCTACCAATCTGGGGCTCTACCTACAGGTCTCCAAAGTCCGCGAGTTTATCCGATCCAATGGTATTGACATTATCCACGCACACCTTCCCTGGGCTGGCATATTAGCCCGTGCAGTTGGCAAAAATCTGCCGATCCCAATCGTCTACACCGAGCACAATACTTGGGAACGGTACAATTTGATTACTTACTGGGGCAATCGACTGAGTTTCAAAAAACAGGATATCGCCATCGCAGTATCCAACGAGGTAGCACTGTCTATGCGGCTCAATTCGATCTGGGATCCCTACCAGCGGGGCGGAAGGATGAAAGTGAAGGTGATCCAAAACGGGGTTAACACGGAGGTGTTTAAGAGAGTAGCAAGTAGCAAGTATCAAGTAGCAAGTACGGCTCAAGACGGAAGACGGGAGATGGAAGACGGAAGATCGGAGACGAAAGAAACTAGTGATCAGGGATCAGAGATCAGTCTAAAATCGGCGCTGGACAGTGGGCAAAATAAAGAGACAGAACTAGGGGATGTTTTTTTAAGAAAGAAGCTTGGGATTCCGGAGGGGGCGCCGGTGATCGGCAAAGTTGCGGTTTTTCGGTCTCAAAAGCGATTATGGCTCTGGGTGGAAGTCGCCTTGGAGATACTGAAAGAATATCCAGAAACGCATTTTCTGCTCGTAGGAGATGGAGAATGGAGAGATCGAATCGTGCAACAAATTGAGGCATCTGGAAAGACTGGCAACTTTCACCTGGTGGGTGTGCAGAAGAAGGTCATCCCCTACCTATCCCTCATGGATATCTACCTGAGCACTTCAGAGTTTGAGGGATTGCCCATCGCGATGCTGGAGGCGATGTCTTGCGAGGTAGCTGTAGTCGCTACTACTGCCGGTGGCATCGCTGAGGTAGTCCAGCACGGATATCAGGGCTATTTGACCGAGATTGACCGATGGCCGGATTTGGCTGGTCATTGCATCGACTTGATTAAAAATCCGGAGCTACAACAAAAAATGGCCAAAGCTGCCAGAGAACGGGTCAGCGAAGGCTTCAGTATGACCAGGATGGTGCGAGAGCTGGAGGAAACCTACTACGAGGTGACCAGCAGTCAGTTCGACTGCAGGGGGATCTCTCCTACGTCGAGATGACGAGTCGGAGCAGTCATTTCGACCTCCGCGATGACGATCGGGAGGGAGAACCCCCCTATCGTCGAGGTGACGGGTTCGTTACGTCATTTCGACCGGAGGGAGAAATCTCATTGTTGGGAATTGATAGATTCTTGCCTCTTGGCTCTTGATTCTCACTTTTTGGTACTTTTGAATATCTTTAGCAAAAAATCCACCCCTTGTTAGGAGCAGTATTTCTTATTCTTTTCCTGTTCTTTGCTTCACAGCCAATCTTGGGAAATCTCCAAAAAGAACACAAATGGCTCAAGGCTGGCCTGCTGAACCAGATGTACTGGTATCATATGTTTTTTGGGCTGGTTTACTGGACTTACTCCCAATTAAACCGCTCTGACTCAGTCAATTATTTCAACAGCTACGTAAACTATAAAAACTGGGCTGATGCATTTAAGCCCGGCACTCTTTTTATCGAGTGGGTCAATTACCCCTTCGCCAAGTGGCTGGGCTTCAACTATGACATGATGATGTTCTTCAGTACCTGGGTGGGGTTCTGGGGCTTTGTCTATTTCTATTGTTTTTTTAAAGAAAATTTGCGCTTCAATGCCAAATTCAAAGGGTGGGATGCGATCACCATCTTCATGTTCCTTCCCAATATGCACTTTTGGACCGCGTCCTTAGGCAAAGGAGCCTATATTTTTGCTGGACTCGGTATTCTCACCTATGGACTCTCTTGGCCGGGCAGACGAATTCCACATATCCTTCTCGGAGGTTTTATATGTTACATGATCCGCCCCCATATCCTGTTTGCGGTATTGGTAGGGATGGGAGTAGGATTTGTATTGGGCAAGGAAAAAGTCCCCACTTACCAAAAGTACTTGGTGGCACTCGGCGCTATTGTTATGAGCATCTACGTGTACGAAGATCTCCTAACTTTTTTGGGATATGATCCAAACAACGTCGTCGACAGCTTTGAAGAGGAATCGGGGCTAAATGCACAGCGTCTTCAATCCGCCGGTTCTGGGGTGGATATGAGTTCCTACAGCCTTCCCATGAAGTTGTTTACGTTTTGGTTTAGACCGCTTTTTATTGACTCTCCAAATGCGCTGGGAATCGTCGTTTCTCTCGAGAACGCGCTCTATATCTACATGTTTAGCAGGATCTTGAACAAAGAGTTTATCAAATATATCAAGGAAGCCCCGGCGATGGTGAAGATGTCGGGCGTGGTATTCATTTCGATCTCGATCTCCATGACCTTTGTGATGTCAAATCTGGGCATCATCATCCGGCAAAAATCCCAGATTATGTACTTTATGCTGTTTGTAATTGTCGCATTTATGGATTGGCAGAAACAGAATCGAATTCGAAAACGGGGCGAGATCTACAATCGGATTGTGGAAGAGGAAAGGAAAAGACTGGCCGAAGTAGAGGGAGTATAAAGTACCGGTCACCTCGACCGTCCCGTCACTTCGACGCTGGGAGAAGTCTCACCCTCGAGACCTGTCACCTCGACGATAGGAGAAGTCTCACCCTCGGGACATGTCACCTCGACGCTAGGAGAAGTCCCACCCTCGGGGCACGTCACCTCGACGATAGGAGAGGTCTGCTATATCGGAAAAGAAACCTAATCTATCAGCTGATAAAAAAAATCCAAGTACTGCTGAGCCGCAATTAAAATCTTGATGTATAAATTTTTTTTCCTCTATTTAAATTCATACTGAATTTTGAAAAAGAATTTCGTTATAAAATCCCTCAAACTGCCTGGTAATTTTTTCAATATTGAAAGAATTGTTCACGAGTTGGTGGGCTTTATCAAAGATTTGGCTTTTCAATTTGGAGTCAGCGGAAATAACATCTTCGATAGCCGCTAAAAAATCATCCGCCTGTCCTGGAGCAATACACCACCCGGTCTCCCCATTCTTCAATACCTCCGGGATTCCACCAACACCAAAGGCAATAACTGGAACCCTACAATACATGGCTTCCAAAATAACACCTGGTAATCCCTCTATCTTAGACGGCATGACCAACGCAAATGCTTTAGAGAGTATTGGAAAAATATTTGACTGACTTGGGAGTATAGACACTGACTCGTCAAGGCCCTGCACAGCTATTTCTTTCCTCAAAACACTTTCCAAGGAACCTGAACCAACATAAAGCAACTTCAACCAAGTGTACTTTTTTTGAAGTTTTACAAAAATCGAAAGCATAGCTAGGGGAGCTTTCTCTTCTACCAAGCCTCCAATCTGAAGCAAAAAACTTTCAGGTAGCTGAATAGAAATATCTCCATTTGCAAGGTGATTTACCGAGTTAGTTTCTATCCCTATAGGAAGCACCCTTGATCGATTGATGGGGAATGAAAAAGAGCAATGAATATCCTCTTTGGAGGCTTTTGACACAGACGCTACCGCAGACACTTGGTTAATAAGAAACTGGTTAAACCTCCGATGAAAACCATTTTTAATAAAATCTCCCATCTGATTCGCATTTCTGTAAATAATCGGGATTTTCCAACGAAAAAAAATCTTCGAAAACACAGTGAACTTTAGGGTATCAGCAGCATTAGCTTGAATCAAATCGGGCTTCCAACTCTCAATCAGTTTCGAAAGCAGGCTCCAAGCCTTAAAATCGTAAAAACGCTGCGAAAGTCGCCTTTCCATTTTCACCCACTCTCCGGAGTAGGAAATTCCCCCTGGCCCGGTGAAAACACTAACCAACAGAACTTCATGCCCTTGCTTAGACATTTGTCCCGAAAGTTGTACGGTGAAAATCTCCGCCCCACGCCTTTGAGGCTTTTGGATAACCTGAACTATTCTCAAAGATTGTTTTTTATCTGATGGAGTTTCTCTTCATAAGTAGCTGAAATACGGTCAATCGAGAAAAATTCTATCGCTCTGTTACGCGCATTCCGGCCCAACATCGTCATTTCAGGCAAATGAGTCGTCGCATAAACAACCTGCTCGACAATTTGATCCACATCAAGTGGAGGAAATAAGAGTCCAGAATCCTCCCCTAAAGCCTCCCGATTCATTGGAATATTAGACGCAATAATAGGAATCCCTGCCATCATAGCTTCTACTAAAGCACCAGAAAAACCCTCATACCATGATGGAAATAAAAAGCAGTCATACCTTGGCAATAATTCGGATGCTTTTTCAATCGATCCAGGAAATATCACCTTCCCATCAAGTCCTGACGATCGAACTAATGTCTCCAATTCCATCCGATATGGCCCATCACCGAAAATGGTCAGACTCCACCCCTGTGGCAACAAATAGTCTAGTCTCGCAAACGCCCTGATAAGATCTTGAAAACCTTTTCTCTCTAAAAGCCTGCCGTAACTAAGAAAATGTCTTATCCCTCCATTCGGCTTCCAAGCTAAATTTGACACTTCCCTTCCTCTATAAACAACCGAGATCTTACTAAAATCCAAACCTAAGTTTTGAACATGGGAATATGCTATTGCTTGAGCATTTGCAATCCAGTGGACAGGGATACGAGCCGTTGCCCGATCTAAGTAATACACCACCTTGTGCCTAAAACCCACCTTATCATTCCACGCAGCGGGAGCATAACTATCATTCACAAGGGTTCCCACTGTAGGCACTCGGGTTAGCAAAGACGCAATTCGGGTAATTTGATCTGCCCTCCAGAGACTGGAAATCAACAAATCAGGTTGCTCCGATTTGATCAGTTTGACCAATCGGGCAATTGCGGTTGGAAAGTGATAGGTCTCGGGGATATCCAAAAAAATAAGCCGGATACCGGCTTTTAAATATTCTTCCTTGAGGTCGTGCTTGGGATAAAAATACACGAACACAACTTCCACCGTTTCGGAAAACCTGGACAAAATTTCCAGATGACTTCGCTCAGCTCCTCCGCTAGCTAGCGCATCTTGGGTAAAAAGGAGTTTCAATATTTACAATCTAAAATAACAACTAAGATCTCTAGTCTTAAATTTAGTGAAGCCAGCCTTCTTTAATACAGCATCTACCAAATCAGATGTGCCTGGAATCTTCTTGTCATGGGTTTCAATAAATATGGATTCTACAAAAGGAAGCCATAGATCTGGTGAATTATTAAAAAGCTCATATTCTGCTCCCTCAATATCTATTTTCAAAAGATCTATTTTTTCTATCTTATGATCATGCATAAGAGAAGGTATAGAAATCGCTCTTACTTTTGGTGAAGAACTGTTTGGCTTAGATGTAATTTCAAAACTCCAACTTAAGCCTTTTGGGTTTTTGAAAAACAATTCAGAGTCCTCAAACCAAAGTGCTTGATCAACACACACTATGTCCTTCCAATTTTCAGTATTACTTTTTAAGATTTTAAAATTATTGATTTCAGGCTCAAGTGCTATTATTTTAGAGGACACAAACCTTTCAGAAAACCATATTGCCGAGTATCCTACGTTTGCGCCGGCATCTATAATTATTTTAGGAGCAAATCCCTCAGGGAAAAAATAATAATTCTCCTCAATAAAAATTTGATAAAATACTCTCAAATCAGAATCGAAGTATCTTATATCCATTTTTCCGTATCGCCTTAGTATTTCTGAACTCTTCAAAAAGGTGTATAAAAGCTTAAACCGATACGCTAAACTTGTAGTAACCTTAGTTAGAAAATTCATAAATTCCTTTTTTCACCTGAATAAACTTTCCCCCTTTTCCCCATCAATGCATGAACAGTTGCAAAAAATTTCATTTTTAGTCTCAATATCTTCTGATCTTCCCATCGTAGGATGGCATAAATAAACTTTATCTCTCTGACCAGCCAAGCCATTTTTGTCTGAGGATCTCCTCTATCAATCCCTAACCAAAGATGGTTTCTCGTATTATAATATTGCCTCCAAGGCGGTGTACCACCAACAGATCCTAATTTTCCATCTTCAATCAGACCATTTGGAATTGTAAAAATTGCAAATTCCGCGTCTCGAGCACGAAGACAATAGTCAAATTCATAGGTTCCCATAAAGTATGCAGGGTCACAATAGCCTATCTGCTTTATCAATTCTGCTGAAATCAGACATCCATCAAAAGTCACCAAATCTGTTTGGAAGGGATCACTCGAAGGTTTGACATACCTAGGCTTTCTAACTCCTTTCCAATCTAAAAGAATTGCTTCACCTTTATCATTGAAATTGGCAATTTTCACCATTCCTATTTTTTTATCCATAGACTGACTGATTGCATTTTTCAAGGAATCTAAAGCTCCCGATATTGGTCTAGAATCATCATTAAAAAGCCAAACCCAATCTGCACCTAGCCGAATCCCCTCCTCCATTCCCAAGGCAAACCCTCCCGCAGAGGCGATATTTTCGGCAGGAAATATCCATTTACATTGCATATACTCGGCAATCAAAGCAAAGTCTCGGGAACTGCTGGGATTGTTATCGATGATAATCAATTTACTCCACCCGATTCCTTCCGAGTTCAAGGCTTGAAGTGTCTTTTTCAGCTCAGGATAACGCTGATAAGTGACTACGACACCATATACATCAGAAAAGTCAACTTTCATTTGCCGGAATAAGATCAATGGTTTTGCCTTTTATTCCTCTCCAATAGTGGTAAAATGCCAGCAATATCGTCTTGAAATTTCTAGCGCCGTAGTTCAGTCCATATCGAAACCCATAGAAGGCCTTACCGATCCATTTTACGATCAGTCGCTTCTTCATCGCTTTGCTTGTTAGCGAATTAGATATATAAAGCAAGTTTCTAAGGCTGTAGTACTCCCGCCCAGGATTGGCTTTTTTCTTATAAAATTCGCGCTTGAAATCCGTCCGGTTGTGTTTTTCCCTCAATCGGATAAACAGTTCACAGTTAACTACCAAAGCAAATCCTTTTCTTTTGGCTTTCAGACAAAAGTCAAGTTCCTCAAAACCAAAAAACAAGTCCGAATCAGGAAGCACCCCCGCTTTCACCACATCCCGATGAACCAACATGTTCATGCCACCGGCGATAGTTTCCACTTCTATACTCCGCTTTTTCTTCAGCAATCGAGTTTGTACGCGTTTGATTTCTCCTTTTTTATAATCAAAAAAATGGCCAACCGCGCCTATGATCCCGCAATACGGATTGTCATCTTTAACCGAAAGTAGTCTTTCAAAAGTATCCTCAAATTCTGGAGGATCGTTATCATCTCCCCAATAGATCCAATCCAGATTCTCCTCTGCACATAGCTCCAAGCCCTTTTTTGAAGCTCCTGCCGGTCCGGAATTATACCCCATTCTATGATACTTAATTCTTGGATCTAAAATTGAAGCGATCGCGTGATCAGTTTCCATACCTTCCGAATTGTCTATCACCCAGATCAATTCGGGAGCTACCGACTGTGCAAAAATTACCTTCAGCGTTTCCAGCAAAACCGCCGGCCTATTATAAGTAATCACAAAACCGCCCAGTCTCACTTTAGTCCTATTTCCGTTGGGTAGAGTTTTCGGGCTAAGCGGGGAAACATAGCTATCAACAGCCTCCCCAGCGTAGAAATTTTGTAAGGCTTTAAAGTCCAGGCATGAAACAGCTGTTTTCGGGCTTCTTCAAAATTTTGAAATCGCATCTGATTCACTCCCAAGATCTGATGGTATAAGTATTTGACATGAATAGACAATGTATCTCGATGCTTATCTAAAATCAACAATATTGAATCACTCATATTCTGAAGATTTCTACTACCCCCATTTTTACTGATATAATAAGTGAGTGTTACCACTTGTAAAGTAGAAATTTTCACATTTTGCAACCTAATTCTATGGAACAATTCCGTGTTTTCTGAAAACAACAATTTTGAATCGTAGCCACCTGCATCAATAAATACAGATCTACTTACGCAAAATGAACCTGATAAAAACGATCGGTATTCACCTTGACTAGGGAGGTATACAACACTTGTCGAAGGTGAAATCTGTTCATTTCCTGCAACAATTAGTTGGCTATCAGAATGAGAATTAATACAATTCTTAAAATGCATTAAAGCGTCTGAAGTCAATTCATCATCTGAATCCAAAAAAATCAACCAATCTCCTGTAGCTCTTTCTGCACCTAAATTTCTAGCCTTACTTACGCCAGCATTTTCTTGAAAAAAATATTCAAATCGTATTTCCTTCAAAAAAGGAGAGACTAGCTGGAATGTATTATCCGTACTCCCATCATCTACTAAAATAAGTTCCCAATCATCTACAGTCTGATTAAAAATTGATTGTATTGCTCTCAACACCACGTTTGCACGATTGAAAGTGGGAATGATTATCGAAAAACTAGGCATCAAATAATTGCTTGTTGGTTACAAACGCCGCTAATGTTTTTCTGTAGTTCCTCAAAAAGGAAACACACTTCGTTTGTGTCGTGGCGAATGCCACTTCATTTGATTTTGATGACAAACACAGCCTCCACACAAAGGACTTAACAAGTCCTTTGATGGAAATGAAAAATAAAGACACCAGATGAGATCTAAAAGCAGTCACTTCTTGAAATTCATGACATTTATAGCTTTCCAATAATGGGAAAGATTTTGATATCCCCCTCTTCAATCTCAAATAGTAATCCCAATTAAGGCGATGAGTTTCGATGAAGTGATCAAACTTCAACCTTTCGTCGTAATGAAGTTCGTATCCAAGCAATTGAACAGCTAAACCAAGCTCCACATCTCCACCAGAACTTAGACTTTTCCCAGTACGATCAGCTAATAAACTCCGAAATCCTCTAGTTAGTAATTCTTTCAAAGCTGCTCTTCTAAAAAAGCAAGCTGCGCCATAATGATAAGAACCGAAATCTTGCTTTCCTGAATTTTTCCCCAAAGACCCGACAGCATAACTATGTGAAAACTGGCTAAACCATTCTGGTTCTCCATCTTCAAAAACAGGATGACCCAAAGACCCCAAAACCCCAATTCTTGAATTGTTTGATAAAATTGTTGCGCCCAGTTCAACAAAATCAGGGAATAGCCAATTATCATCATCACAGAATAAAATATAATCAAAGGAACAACGCTGAAACCCTGCAACTCTGGCGTTATTGAGACCTGGCCGATTCTCAACTACAATTTGAAAACTTACTTTGATTGCTTGGGATTTCAGCCACGTGGATACCCACTGAGCAGTTCCGTCGGTAGATGCATTATCTACTAGAACTAGCTCCCAAGGAAATTGGGAATCTAATTTCAGTAAATGGCTTAGGGTCTCTTCCAACCGGACGACACCATTATAAGTACAAATCACAATTGAAACTCCTACCGAACTCATCTATTTCAAAAACCTAAAAACACGTTTTAAATTTCGTTTCAAGTTAATCTTAAAAGTGACCTTAGGAGTATAAAAAACCAAGGATGGTTCAATAGCGGATAAAAAATCATAGTCATTCTTCAGCAACTCAGCCGCATATTTTTGACCTAGCACTCGAAGCTCCGGCAATGAATCATACGAAAAACGATTATTGGCAGACCTACCGGTAATCGAGCTGGATCCAGGCTTAAATCCGCTAAAATGAAAGAAAATCAAAGGATATGATTCAGAATTGACATAATAATCCCCATCAACTTCGACTAGTTTCCGATCATTAAAATTCCACCAAGCCATATTGTATCCCTTATGCTTCAATACATGTATGCCTTCAAAAAAAAGCGGCGCCAAATCAATCCATTTTTGATCTACGAAAATGCCTCGTGGTTTATCGATCAAACAATAATCCCTGAGACGAGTCATCCACCAATCTAAAAACCGTTGAGACTCTGCGGACCGCTTGATACCGATAAACCCCAAATTAAACATGCCATGCCGAAGCGAAACCAACTCGTCAAACTGGCTTGTTTGTCCCGGATCGGTAATCATCGGGGTGAGTACTATGTTATTTTTATCCAGAATTATCTCCAATTGTTCAAATCCTCTATAAAAAAAAATATCAGGATCGACGTAATAGATTCGATCCAAATTTGGTTCTCTGTTAAAGAAAAAATCAAAGTAGTAAGGCTTAACTGCCGTATTGAATTCAATCACGTTATAGCGGGCAAGCATACCCTCAAATTCAGGATATCCTAAATCAAAACACGGGATTACTTCTACAGAGGGATATTTCTGATAATCGATTTTAGGATTGATTAGATCAACCAATCCTACCACAAAATGGATTTCAGGATTTACAATCCTTACGGATTCCGCCAGAGTATAAGCTTGAGCGAGGTAATTATTGGAACAAATGGTAAAAACTAACAAATCTTATATATTAAGTATCTTATTTTTCAAATTCCAGGCAAACACTCTAAATTTCGATGGAAATAACTGCTTATATTTTATAGGAATCTCTTCAAAAAAACTATCCTTAAACTTAGAATTTGTGCTCAAACCACCTGATGAGAAATTAGCAATAATCTTGTTTAAGTAGATGAATTTAGTTTTAGCACAACACTTTAAATTAAAATCCCAATCTGAATTAATGGGATACGACAAATCAAATTGTATATGATGAAAATTCAAAAACTCTCTTTTATAAAAAATTGATTGATGGCATATATTCTTTTTCAACATCCTGAACACATCAAACTCTCCGGCATAAATTTCCTGATCCTTCGCCCAATCAGAGTCACCATGAATTAAAACATCTCCATAGGCAACATTAAAATGGGTATTGGAAAGGGCAACTGAAACTGACTCCAATGTATGGTTTTCATATAACCAATCATCGGACCCCAAAAAATAGATCCATTTTCCTTTTGCTTCACGCAAACCTCTATTCATAGCATCGTAAACGCCTAAATCAGAATTCTGAAACCATTTAATCTGCTTGAATCCCGAATTTTGCAAATCTTTAACTATTTGGAATGTATTATCATCCGATCCACCATCCAAAATCAATACTTCATAATCAGACAGATATTGATTACACAACGATAATAGGCATCTTTCAAGAGACTTAAATGAATTTAAAGTCGGTATAACAATAGAGAAAAAAGGATTATGCAAACCAAATACTTTTAAGTACAAATATAGAATTTAAATAAGTATTACTATACTCAAAATAGCCTTGATCTTCTAAAAAATTAATCATCTCTATATTTTTCAGTCCTCTACCATCTGGAGAATACCCACTGGTTTCAACACATATAACTTTTGGAGAAAATAAACTAAAATCAATCGTCTTTAAAATTTCAAGATCGAGTCCCTCTACATCAATAGAAAGAAGATCAGGAAATTTAGAATCAAAATATTTTTCTAAAACATCTGAAATTGGTACTACTTTAATTTTGGACAAATAATCCAATTCCTTTTTTGAACTAATTAATAAATCGTATTCCTTTTTTGAAAAAGTACTCAAAGTAGAATCTTTCATACAATAAAAATCCAAAATCTCCTCTTTTGGACCAATTCCAATATTTAAGTTTATATCTTTCTTTCTCTTAATTAAAAACTCATTAAATAGAATTGGATTAGGTTCAATATTCAAACCTCTACATCCTTTATTATAAAACAACGCTGTGTTGCTCAAAAATTCAGGATGATGCGCTCCAATATCTAAATATGAAGGCTTTTTAATTCCAATTAATCTGAACAAATATAGAATTATCAAATCCTCTCCGCATTGCGAATAAGAAATTTTTGAATAGATGTTTTTCCTTCTAAAAATACTCCTGAGATTCATAATAATTCCGTTTTGAGAAAACATCTACCAATATCTTGACCACTCCACTTATAAAAAGCACTTCCATTGTCATAAATATCAAAAAACGCTATTCTATCTAAAATAAAAAAAGATTCATATTCGTCGTGAATTTGGAAATTAAAGTAGTATGAATCGGGAACAAGTACACTGCCTTCCACCATCAAATTAAATTCATTGTCTCCGATTTCTATATTATAGGGCTTTATATGAATTGTGCTAATTCTCTCTGATCCATGATTATAAAGAACTAATGATAGGATAACGTTGGAGTACTTTTTAGAAGATTTAAATAAACAAGAAATTCTAAAACCTTCATCATGCCCAAAATTAATACTAGAAGTTCCATTTTTTTGAAAAAGGAAAAATTGATCCACACAAATGAGTTGATTTGTAAAATCCAAATCACTCCTCCTGGTCTCTTTCTGACTTAAATACTTACTTATTGATTTTTTTGTATCTCCCTTAAATACGATTTCCCCTTGGCTAAGAACCAATGATTCAGAGCATAATGAATTCACCGCTCCCAAATTGTGACTAACAAACAACACTGTTCTACCTTGGTTTTTACTTACATCCTCCATTTTACCCAAGCATTTCCTTTGGAATTCATAGTCTCCCACAGATAAGACTTCATCAACAATCAAGATTTCAGGTTCTAGATGCGCAGCAACAGAAAAGCCTAGCCTTACCTTCATCCCGGAGGAGTAAAACTTAACCGCAGTATCAATAAACTTCTCAACTCCCGAAAAGTCTATGATCTCATCTAGCTTAGAGTCTATTTCTCGATGAGTCATTCCTAGGATAGTGCCATTCATGTAGATATTCTCTCGTCCAGAGAGTTCTGGATGGAATCCAGTCCCTACTTCCAATAGGGATGCTACCCGTCCTTCAATTGCTATTTTCCCAGCGGTGGGGTCTGTAATCTGAGAAAGAATCTTTAGTAGAGTTGATTTACCGGCACCATTTTTACCAATAACCCCTAAAACCTCACCTTCTTTCACCTCAAAATTAATGTCCTTTAGGGCCCAGAAAACGGACTCGTCTTCTTTCCCAAAATGGTTCATATCCCGAAGTATTCGAAGATTTTGCCAAGGCGATTTGATCAAATTAGCAAGCCGACCAGTTAAGGTTTCAGCATGTTTTTTCCGCAACCCTAACCTGTAACGCTTGGAAAGATTTTGGACTTTAATTACTGTTTTCAAAAAGATTCAAATTTTGCTTTAAGGGAATTAATTAGTTCATTTTTAGAATATGAAAGTTCTTTCAGATCACAGCTAGCTGACATTACGCTTTTAGTTTCTAACAAATCTAAAAGACTATGTGAATTCACCCTATGATAGTCAATCCCAACTCCAGAATAATAATCAATGTATTTAAAATCTCCGCCTAACACATTTTTTGAAATATCTATTCTAGCTGTAGGGATGCCATAAGATTCTGCTAGCACTAATCCATGAAGAGAACTGCTTAGAATCCGCTCACATTTCAACACCTCATCTGCAAATTCAAAAACATCTAGTTTTGGACTAATAATATTAATATCACTTCCATAGTAATTTTTTATATTAACGATTACCTTCTCGTCCAATTCTTTGAAATGCGGTATAATTCCTAATTGATAACATTTATTGGGATTCGGATGATAAAATTCCTTAAAAAGAAGAGCCGGATCACCCATAATATCAGTAGAAATACCAAATTTACTTTCCAATTTGGCTAAGGACAGCTTTCCACGTATAGCTAAAAGAGACACTGGTTTATAAACTAAAGAATCGCTCTCTGATAAAAACCCAGAACCCCATATAGAATAATTTTTCAGTCTACTGCCTAAAACACTTCCTATTCCTGATATGCATTCTCGATTGTATATATTAAAAGTTTTATTAGCACTAAGAATCCGCCTCTCAAGAATTGACTCAAAAATAAACTTATTTATGGAATCACCCCAATTCACCTCATAATCATAATAATAAATCAATGGAACAGAGGACGTCAATAATTCATAGGTTCCTTTAAGATTACAAGGTGACAACTTCCTACATACAGAATAGATCTTGTTTCTAAATTTCAAACTATAGATTATTAATTAAAAAACACAAATTTTAAATGAATGGTTAAAATAAACTTCCATAAACTTTTTAACACCTCTCGAATTCAAGTGACTACCATTATAAAAATTCCCAGTCTCGTAGGACAATGGGTTTGAAGTATAATCTTGAAATTCAACATCTATTCTGTTTGAAACGTCTCTATATTTCTGAATAATTTCATCTGAATTGACTATCAATTTTAAAGCTTCCTGATAGTAAGGCGCTACTACCCAGTGAATATCTATATCCCTAGCTTTTAGAATTAAACATAAATCTTGAAAATCTCCAAAAAGAGGTTCACTGACTATTTCTGAAATACCTTCTGCATTTTCTTGAGAAAATTTTTCAAAATTATTATCCCAACGAAAATTAGATTCTCTATAACCTTTATATAGATTTGGTTCCGAAAAATTAACACCAACTTTTTTCAAAAGTCCACGATATTTTAAATAAGGATTATTAGAATATTTTGCTATCGGAATATTCAAATAATCCTGATCTTGATTCTTGTTTAGTTTCAGAATAGATTTAACCATTTTTTCATCCCAAAATGGGAGAAATTGCTCATATCTATAAACACCTTCTATTGACTGAAATGAACCAAGATCGAGCGACCAAATTACTATTTTTGGTTCCTTATTGTGCTCTAAATAAAGATTTAAAACCTTTTTTTGAGACTCATATTTACTTCCGTCTAGCCCTAAGTTGTAACAAGTAAATCCAGTGTTGTTTTCAATGATTCTAGGATCAAAATGCACCAAAGCCCTAGACGATCCAACTATTAGGATATCAGCATCAATCCCACCCTCGATCACTTCACTCCATTTACTGATTTCCCGGTAAGACGAAGTTTTGATTCCTTTCTCGATCAAATAATCTACCCCATAGCAAAGACCTATAAATATTGTTGAGAAGATAAAAAGCTTAACCAGGAATTCGTTCATCAGAACTGAAAGTAAATAAACTCCTTGGCCTCAGTGAACACTCCCCAAAATACGATCAAAAAGGCAGTAAAGACATATGCTGGATACCTAAACCATTTATGTTGGAGCCGTACCATCCAATTGGATTCGTATCTCCCAATCCATTCAAGTATCAGAAACAGGATCAGTGCGATGCGAAGGTCGTACCCAAACCATAGGTAGTTTTCAGGAAGAAGTGAGTTTGAAACCATCCCATTCAAATACCCCCAGGCCTCTCCTACCGTATCAGATCTGAAAAACACCCAGGCCACACAGACCAGAGAAAAGGTCAAGATTATTTGAAAGACTTCTTTAAGCGAAGGAATCAATTGCTCACCCTCATGCAAATGAGCCCTATTCTTCCCCACCAAAAAGATTGGAATAAACAGTGCTGCATGGATCGCCCCCCAGAACACAAAGGTCCAGTTAGCTCCATGCCAGAAGCCAGACACCAGAAATACGATGAAGATGTTGCGAATGGCTTTGGCCTTTGACACTCTGCTTCCTCCCAGCGGGATATAGACATAATCCCGAAACCAGGTAGAGAGAGATATATGCCATCTCCGCCAGAACTCCGCGATGTCTCGACTGAAATAGGGAGTTCGGAAGTTTGTCATCAGCTCGAAGCCAAAGAGTTTGGCTACCCCGATTGCAATATCCGAATAGCCGGAGAAGTCTCCATAGATCTGAAAAGCAAAGAGGATCGCACCCATGATCAGTTCTAAACCTGAGGCAGTTTGATAGTTCGCGAAGATCGGGTTGACAACCAGGGCACAGTTGTCGGCGATGACCATCTTCTTGAAGAGTCCCCAGAGGATCAGCTTCATCCCATCGGAACCTTGCTGGTATTGAAATTCCCGCTTCCTGAAGAACTGGGGCAGCAGATTGGAAGCCCGCTCGATGGGACCTGCAACGAGCTGAGGAAAGAAGGCCACAAAGGTGAAGAAGGCAATCGGGTCTTGGGTAGGCTTCAGATTTCCGCGATAGACGTCGATAGAATAACTCAGGGTCTGAAAGGTGTAGAAACTGATTCCTACAGGCAGGATTAAGTTTAGCGTACTGATATGGGCTTGAAACCCCAAGGTTTCGATCAAGTCAGCGGCTGAATCGATAAAGAAATTAAAGTATTTAAAGAAGGCTAGCAGGCCGAGATTGAAGACAAGAGAGATGCTGAGATAGAGTTTGCGGTTGGATGGTGAGACTTGTCCGGATGGTGAGACTTCTCCTGTCGTCGAAGTGATTGGCAATTCATTTCGACCATCGGGAGAAATCTTATCGAGAGGAGTGCCATGATGGATGAGACCTCTCCTATCGTCGAGGTGACTGGTTCCTATCGTCGAGGTGACTGGTCCAGATGGCGTGACGGTTCCCATCTTGATCCCACACCAGTAATCCACCGCCGAACTTGCGATGATCAAGCCCAAAAACCTCCAATCCCACCATCCATAAAACACATAGCTAGAAAGAAGAAGAAAGGCATTTTGCATCTTCAAATTCTTCTGAAATACAAACCAATATAATAGGAATACTATCGGTAGGAAGATCAGGAAGGTGAAGGAGTTGAAAAGCAACGGGCAGCTAGAACGTTGGTGGTTTTAAGACTGAATTTTCAACGTTGGATTCTGAAAATAATGGATCGTATCAGTAAGCCCCTTTAACAGCTCTACTTTGGGTTTCCAATCCAATATTTCAATGGCTTTCCTGATATCCGGCTGCCTTTTTTTTGGATCATCCTGAGGCAAAGTTTTGTATATCAGCTCGCTTTTGCTCCCAGTTTGTTGTATGATCAATTGTGCCAACTCTATCATAGTAGTCTCTACAGGATTGCCAATGTTAATAGGTCCGGTGATATCTTTATCCGACTGCATCAATTTGTAGAGGCCATCAATCAAGTCATCTACATAGCAGAAACTCCGAGTTTGTGACCCATCACCATAGATAGTAATAGGTCTATTTTCCAAAGCCTGGAGAATAAAGTTGCTGACAACCCTCCCGTCATTCGGCTGCATATTTGGTCCATACGTATTGAAGATTCGAGCAACTTTGATTTCTAGCCGATGCTGGCGGTGATAGTCGAAGAAAAGCGTCTCAGCACATCTCTTGCCTTCATCATAACAGGCCCTTGGTCCTATAGGGTTAACATTCCCCCAGTATTCTTCCAGCTGAGGATGAATAGCCGGATCTCCGTACACTTCGGATGTACTAGCTTGAAGGATTTTGATTTTAAGCCTCCTTGCCAATCCAAGCATATTGACTGCCCCAATCACCGATGTCTTGGTGGTCTGCACCGGATCAAACTGATAATGTACGGGGCTGGCGGGACAGGCTAAATTGTAAATTTCATCCACCTCCACAAACAACGGCAACGTAATGTCGTGCCGAAGTAGCTCGAAGTTTTTATAGTCCAACAACTCATGGATATTTTGTCTTCGTCCCGTAAAGAAATTATCAACACACAGCACCTCGTTACCTTCTTTCAAAAGCTTTCTGCATAAGTGAGACCCCAAAAATCCGGCTCCTCCGGTTACTAAAATCCTCTTCATTTTACTTAATTGTGATGGTTCATTAAAAATTGCTGACCTACTACTGAATGCTTCATGACGGTGAGATCGCATTGGTGTTTGAAGATTGCTACTCTCCTTCGTCGCTCCTACCAGCTATTTCGACCACTGGTAGTAATCTTATTATTCGGCCCCGTCATTTCGAACGCGGGGAGAAATCTTATGGGGTGGGGTGGTACTAAAATGTTAGACCTCTCCTATCGTCGAGGTGACGTTACCAATTGTGAGAACTCTCCTTTCGTCGAGGTGACGTTACCCAATTGTGAGAACTCTCCTTCGTCGAGGTGACGTTCCCTGATGTTAAGGTGACACGTGACCGAGACCTTGTACTTGATACTAACTACTGGATACTAGATACTACTTTCTGATACTTACGACCTGCCTTTAACTACCCTTCCCGGCACTCCGACAACGGTCAGGCCGTCGGGTACGTCTCGGGTCACTACAGCACCTGCACCAATCCGTACCTCCCGCCCTATCCTCAATTTAGGCAGGATCGTAGCATTGGCACCGATGGAGCATAGGTCTCCGATCTGCACCCGACCCAAGACCATCGCGCCGGGACCTACTTCGGTAAATTCCCCAATGCGGGTTTCGTGGTGGATCTGGGCTCCGGTGTTGATCAGACTGCCTTTTCCGATACGGGTATTGGGTCCGATAAAGCAGCGATGAAAGATATCTGCCGCTTCGCATTCCGCATATCCGCTGATCAATGCCCCTTGTCCTCTCAGCGCAGTGAGCATCCCTCCCCAGCCGGTCAACTGTTGGTATAGATGCTGTCTGAATTTTGGACTGCCAACTCCCAAAACAAATTCCTGCTCCTGCCGAAACAGTTCCCGAATAGCTTCCTCCGAATGGATAACCGGGTAGCTCGCCTGTAAGTCCAAGATCGATTTGTCCTGATCAAAAACGCAAAGTTTCTCGGCCGTACCGCTTGCGAGCAGGATATCCAACACTTCGAGTGCATGCCCTCCGGCACCGGCTATGAGCATCTATTAAGTTGAGCAGTTGTCATTTCGATCATTCGAACCCACCATTTCGACCTCTGCGATGGCTATCGGCAGGGAGAAATCTTATCGTTCCGACCCGTCATTTCGACGGCAGGGAGAAATCCTATCATTCCGACCCGTCATTTCGACGGCAGGGAGAAATCTTATGGTGTGGAGTGGCACTAAACTGTGAGACCTCTCCTGCGTCGAGGTGACGTTACCCAATTATGAGACTTCTCCTATCGTCGAGGTGACTAGTGCTGTAGTAGAGATGTCTTTCTCACAGCTTCGCTCCTTCAGTCCCGTTCAAGACCTCCAATTGACTGAGTAATAAAATTACTCAGTCAATTGGAAAAAGCAATAAGTCATTTCGACCACAGGAGAAATCTTAAAGTATGAGATAGGATCTTTCCAAATGTTGAGGTTACCCTAGTGTTGCAGTGATGTCAGGTAATTCATAAAACATCGGAAGTCTCAGCAGGCAATCGCTGAAGCGATCCGCATGCGGCAAGTTTCGGAGATATTGTTCCGGAAAGTATTTCTTAGCCATCGCCGACCGGTGAAGGCTTTGATAGTGGAAAACCGCCAAGATCCCCGATTGCTTCAGACGCGCCGCGAAGTCCGTCCGCCTACTATGGTCGGCGAAAAGAAGGTAGAACAGATGGGCATTGCCCAGATCTGAGGCCTGAGAGAAGCTAAACGCCGCTCTTTCCAAGCCCTGCTTCGCCTCTGCAAAGTATCCTAGATACCGTGAATTCAACAGCGAGGGCTTTTGCTCCCCAGAGCTAAAATAAGTGTAGTAGTCCAGCCAAATCGCTTTTCTCCTTGCCTGAATCCGGCCCAGGTTTTCGAGCTGAGCCCAGAGATATGCGGCATTGAGTTCGGAGGGTAAAAATGAACTTCCTATATCCACCCAACTGTATTTGTCAACCTCACCCCGGAAAAAGGCTGCGCGATCGGTGCCTTTTTCCCAGATGATCTCAGCTCGATGAATCAGGCCTGGATCGTTGATTGCCAGCATTCCCCCTTCTCCGCATTGGATGTTTTTGGTTTCGTGAAAGCTAAATGCACCGAGGTGACCGATACTTCCGAGCGGTTTTCCCCGGTAATCTTGGTCGATGGCCTGGGCAGCATCCTCTATCACAACGAGATGGTGCTTGGCAGCAAGGGCCATGATGGAGTCCATCTCGCAGGCGATTCCTCCATAGTGGACGACGACAATCGCCCTGGTTTTGTCGGTGATCAGCTCCTCAAGCAGGCTTTCGTCCAGATTGGGATGCTCGGCTTTACTGTCTACGAAGACGATCTTGGCACCCCTGAGGACAAAGGCATTGGCCGTCGAGACAAATGTAAAACTGGGCAAGATCACCTCGTCGCCGGGCTGAATGTCCAAGAGGATCGCCGCCATCTCCAAGGCATCGGTGCAGGAGGAAGTCAGAAGGCACTTTTGAAAGCCATATCGCTGTTCAAAAAACGCCTGACACTTTTGGGTATAGTGGCCATTTCCCGAGATTTTACCTCTTTGGATAGCATCCCGAATGTAGTCCAGCTCGTTGCCGCTAAGGAAAGGTTTGTTAAAGGGGATGGTCACAGGAAGCAGTGTTCAGTTTGCAGTCGCAGTGTTCAGTCATTTCGACTGAAAGGAGAAATCTCACTATACGGACCAGTCATTTCGACCGCAGGGAGAAATCTTTTTATTTGAAGTAACAATAACCAAAAGACCTCTCCTATCGTCGAGGTGACTGGTGTTAATGTTAAAAGCACTTCTACCGTCGAGAGCACCAGTCATTTCGACTGAAAGGAGAAATCTTACAATTATAAGCAGTAATCCTAACTATGAGATCTCTCCTAGCGTCGAGGTGACTGGTGTTAATGTTAAAAGCACTTCTACCGTCGAGAGCACCAGTCATTTCGACCGCAGGGAGAAATCATTCAATTATAAGCAGTAATCCTAGCTATGAGATCTCTCCTAGCGTCGAGATGACAGGCTGAGGTGACTGGTGCCAATGATACACCCACTCCGTTATTGTCAACTCATACCCCAGAGATCGATAGAGCTTGCAGGCAGGAAGGTTTTTTTGTTGAGTTGGGATCAGCATCCGCTCAGCGCCCATTTGGATTGCAAAAGCTTCGGCGGCAATCACTAGTTTTCTACCCCAACCCTGCTTTCTATAGGCAGAGTCCACGGCAAGCAGTCCGATCTTCGCAAGCTGTCCCTCAACCGAAACCGTCACTAGTCCTTCTTGATTTGTTGCACAAAAGATCTCACCTTTTTCCCAGACCTTGCGAATCCAAAGGCGGTAAAGCTTTTCAAATTCACCGTTTTTCAGACGTAAGTCTGTCTTAAATCGGGAATAAACGCCGCTCTCCAAGGCGAGATGAGTCAGACTTTCCTGCAGCTCACCTTCCCATCTTTGAATGTCTTTTGGCAGGGATACCTCTTGGTTCAGGTGTTCCAAATAAGTCAGTTTAACATCAACCAGCGCAATTGAACTGGATTTGCAGCTGAGTTCCTTTTCAGAGTAGAGGTAAACCAACTGAAAGGGATGAGCTTCCTTTAGGAAAGTCTCTTCATTCCAATTGTCCGTAACCAGACATTTTCCGACAGGATAGCCAAAAAGAGCGGAATCAAAAGGAAGTGGGGTGATCAAGAGCGACCTAATTTAAAATGAAAAAATGGGTAATTTAAAATGGAACTTGGTTTAGAAAATGCTTAATAGCGTCGGACAATTTTAAACTTTAAATTCAAAAATTTTAAATTGAATAGACTGCTCTCATCATTTTACTCAATCGCTTGTCCTACTCTTTTCTCCACGATATAAATCGGACGGTTTTTGACGCCTTCAAAGGTTTTACCCACATACAAGCCGACCATGCCCAAAGTCGCCAAGATAAAACCGGTGAGCATCCAAATAGAAATAATCAGCGAAGCATATCCCGCTACGACAATGTCTCCATGCAAGTACCGATACAGGGTATAAAGCGCAAACAAAAAACCTGTCAAGGCTACGAGCAAGCCCAGTTTGACGGTTAACCGGATAGGTTTGTCGCTATAGGCGAGCATGATGTCCAGGCCAAGATCGAACAGCCTTTTGAAATTGTAGCTACTCTCCCGTTCATCGTTTGCCGCATGGACGACGTCGACGGTAGTCTGTCGAAAACCAACCCACCGAACCATGGTAGGGAAATAGCGGATGGACTCTCGCATACCGACTATTTCACCAACAACTTTTCTGGCGTAAATCCCAAAGTTGGCAATGGTCTCGTCTTGATGTGAACCGGTAAGCCAGGCGAGTGTTCGATAGAAAAGTTTGGAAGAGATACGCTTGAAAAACCCGTCTTGGCGGTTGGCTCTTCGGGCGAGCACCACATCGAAGCCTTCTTGGGCTTTGGCAAACAATGCCAAAATCTCCTCGGGTCTATCCTGGAGGTCGCAGTCCATCACCACAACCCAGTCTCCCTTGGCCGCATCCAAACCCGCGGTGATCGCGTAGTGCTGTCCGAAGTTGCGGGAAAGCTTAATACCTCTGACGCGGGAATTTTGCGCAGCAAGACCTTCGATGACGCTCCAAGACCCGTCGGGGCTCGCATCATCCACAAGGATAATTTCAAACTCTTGTGTTATCCCGCCCACAGCCGCTTCAATCCTGCTGACCAATTCAGAAAGCAGTTGCTCGGCGCGGTAGACAGGGGAAACGATGGTAAGGAACAAGGGGTCTAAAGTGAAGAGTTTAGAAGGTAAAGTGGCCAGTGGCAGTGATCAGTATCGGCGTGTTGACAAAGTCATTTCGAAGCTACGGTCTAACCCGTCATTTCGACCAGCGGGAGAAATCCTATCATCCGGACGGGTCATTTCGACCAGAGGGAGAAATCTTATAGTGTGAAGTAGTAACACCATTGAGACCTCTCCTGCCGTCGAGGTAGCTACGCTACATCAGCAAAAATCCGTTCCATCCTGCGAAAATACATCATCCCAAAGATGAAGAACACCACCGCGACGATACTTCCCGGCCAGATCCATTCCCAAGGCATTGGACGATTGAGGAAAGCTGCGCGAAAGCCTTCGATCACTCCGACCATCGGGTTGAGGACGTACAAACTCTGGTATTGTTCCGGCACCGCAGTCGTACTGTAAACGACCGGCGCAGCATAGAGCAGCAGTTGCACCACAAAGGTCAGCGCGTGCTTCACATCCCGATATTTAACAGCCAAAGCCGAAAGAAACATGCCAATGCCCAGTGAACACATCAAGAGCTGAATGATCAAAATAGGAAGAAAAGCGATTCCCCAACCCGGCATCTGTCGAAAGTAGATCAACATCCCCACCACCACGACAAAGGCAATGATAAAATCCAAGAGCTTGGAAAGGATGGCCGAAAGCGGCAAAACCATCCTCGGGAAGTAGACTTTGGTAATCATGTTGGCATTTTGAATCAGAGAATTGGCGGACTCGGTGAGGGTACCGGAGAAGTAGTTCCAAGGCCAAAGTGCCAAGTAAGAAAACAGGATATAGGGCATCCCGTCAGAGTCCACTTTGGCCAATCCTCCAAAGACCAACGTAAATACGACCGTGGTAAACAAGGGCTGTATGATCGCCCAAGCTACGCCCAACACCGACTGCGCATAGCGCGCTTTGATCCCCCTCAGTGTGAGAAAGTAAAGAAGATCCTTGTATCTCCAGAGTTCATCAAAATCCACCATCTTCCAACCGGAGCTGGGTTCTATGATTTTTACTGTTTTGGAGTTGGGGGGAGTCATGGATTAAGTGTTGTTGGTAGCGTGGTCATTTGACCGATTAGTAATTTTGACCGCAGGGGAAAATCTTATCATTCGGACCCGTCATTTCGACCGCAGTGAGAAATCTAATTATGTGGAGTAGTAACAACATTGAGACCTGTACTATCGTCGAGGTGACTGGTGCAAGCGTTGAAAGAACCCCTGACGTCGAACCTACCAGTCATTTCGACCGTGGGGAGAAATCTTATAGTGTGGAGTAGTAACACCATTGAGACCTCTCCTATCGTCGAGGTGACTGGTGCAAGCGTTGAAAGAACCCCTGACGTCGAACCTACCAGTCATTTCGACCGTAGGGAGAAATCTATTTATGTGAAATAGTAACACCATTGAGACCTCTCCTATAGTCGAGGTGACGGATCCAAACCGTGAGACCTCTCCGATCATCGAGGTGACGGCGAGTCGAAGAAGCCGCCTACTTTCCAAAGACCATAATCCCCTGAATATTTCCCGGATCTTCATCCAAAAGAGTCACTTGTACCTTCCGCTGGATCTTCTCGTAGGTCTTGTCCACGATAAAATCCAGATACGCCTTGTCTAGATTTTTACCAACCAAAATCAATTCAATCGTCCCTGAGTCCAGTCCGTGCGCATAATCTCCGACGATATACGCTTTCTCCACCTCTCCCATTCTTCGCACGATCCGCTCCATCAGGTCCTCCAAACCCAGGAATTTAGACACCATACCGGTGATTTCAGAGAAAAAAGGATGGGAATGGTTTGCCCGATACACCTTGGTTTTGCCTTCATCTTCGGCCAAAAGCAATCCGGCCTCGGTCAGTCGATTAAGTTCAACCCGGACGGAATTGGTAGACTCGTCAAACTCCTTGGCAAGAGAGCGCAGGTAGCCTGAATTGGCATGTGCAAAAAACTTCAACAGAAGCTTGATGCGGGTTTTGGATGTGACGAGGGAGTCGAGCACTAATGAATTTAAAATTGAAGGAAAAAAAAATTTAAAATGTAAAATGAGCCCGACTGCGGGATATAATTAAACATAGGAAAACGGTACTTTACTGTAAATTCTCCCGAGATTTCTTAATGATGGAATTAAGTAGAAGAATTATCTCCTCAATCTCATTTTTCAAATAGGGCATGGATTGATTCTCACCAAGCAACTCTTTCCTGTCGAGAACTCTTATCCAGTATCTGGTTTCTCTTGCTTCTTTGTTTGAAATAGTAAGTTTAGCCACGAAATCAAGCTTAGAATGGGCAGCTTGTGCCTCCTCCACGTTTGCACCAATTGATGTTCCTGCTTTTACCAGCTGGTCAGCCAATTTGAAATGGCCATGTTCTCTTAAAAACAGATAAGCTCCTATTATCTCCTGAGCGAATCGAAAAGTCTTGTCAACAATAACATTTGCCATAGGATAAAATTTAAAATGGAAAAGAATTTAGCATTCAAAATGAAGGGTAAAAGAAATTTAGAATTAAAAAGAAGATGCCAACCGATGCCTTTTCAAAGGATTTTAGGATCAACCATACGGAATACTCAATTTTAAATTAATCATTTCCCATTTTAAATTCCTGAAAGCTTCGCCCGGTCAGTCCCGATGCAGGCTTATTGATTGAGTAAAAAAATTACTCGGTCTGGGCAAAATTAGTCGGTCTGGGGAAATTTGCAAGAGTTTGCAAAAACGCCTGAAAAACGAAAAATTGGAAGTCAGTCAATTAATTTCAATTTTGCTGCCGGTAATTCCCGGATTTGCCGGCGGAATAAGCTGTTTTTAAATGACTATTGGGAAATTGGGAAAGGTATATGGTCCGCTGATTCTGTTGGGGGGGATATTGGCAGTCTATGTTTATTTTTTCTCCTTTTTGGGAACTAGCTACTCCCCCTACTACGGGGACGAATTTTTTTATTTCAAAAACTCAGAGAGCTACTACCTAACCCATAGCCTGAAAGCCTCCTTCACCTATAGCGGAAATGGTGCTAGACTTCTCGGTGCAGACGCGCATGGCCCCGCCTACCCACTCCTCTACGGAGCAATCGCAAAACTCATCGGATGGAATGGATTGACTATCCCTATCGTCAATGGAAGCATTTTGATTTTGGCAATTCTGATGCTGCTGTGGAGCAAAGAAGCCAGCCTGGAGACAAAACCACTTCATTGCCTATTGATTCTTGGAAGTCCTATCACCCTATTCTACGCGATCACCTACCTCCCGGAACTGATCCAGATTGCCGGCGCGATTGGCTTGTACCTCATCCTGCAGCGCTATCTTTCGACGAAAAGTCTGACTGACTTCCTTGTCTTATCTACTTACGTTCTTATCCTTGGATCTATCCGAAGCACCTGGTTTTTCGCGTTTTTCGGACTGATCCTATTATCCGGCCCGATCAAGGGCCTTGCTAAAATTTTCTATTTCATATTGGGATTGATCCTGCCGTTTTTATACCAGCACTTCCTCCATGAGCAGGTGCCAAACACGTTTTCCGGTTTGGGAGAAATGATTGCAAAACAAGGGCTCTTTGCCGGACTGGATGCTGTCTTTTTCAATTTAAAGCGTAACATCTATTTTGCCTTTACCTACACGGAAGGACTTTTTTACACGGTTCAGAAGCTGTGGATCGCAGGATCTCTGATCGTTTCCGCATTGCTATTTAGAAAAAGCAAGCTGATCGGATTTGGAGTGATCGTTCTTCTCAGTATGATTGCGTTCAACGTGATACTCTATAAGAATTATGCCTGGACAGAATTAAGGATGTACGCCCCCCTGACATTTTTTTTGAATTTGGGGATGGTTTCAGATTCTCGAAACCGCCATCCTGCGATCGGGCTAACCTCGCTAAGCCTTTTATCCTTTATCCTAATTCTACCGCTTCAGCAGACGCTGATGAATTTTCGGACGCATCCGAACGTCCTCTCAATTCCAGATACCATCCTCCAAGAAATCGAAAATCTGGATGCGCCCTTGGTGTATGTTGACACCACAATTCTCAACGAATACCAGATCACCGAGGTACCGGTTTTGACTTCCAAAAAACAGCAAATCCGGTATATTCTACCCTACTATTCTATCCCAATGGCAGCTCCAATCCATATTTTCAAGTTGGACAAGGCTCAGCTCACGATAAAGTCCGAGAAGATTCTCAGCCAATAACCCACTCCCCAAACGACTTGAATCAGGTAAATCAAAAACAAGACTACAACCTTGCCGCTATACTTTCTTCCACTGTCCAAGAATTCTCTGGAGACGGTAAGTACAATACTCAAATGACATAATAAGAGCGCAATTGGGATCTGCCAATAGAAATTCCCATGGAATTCTCTATAGCCTGTCTCAGCGAACAGCAGAAAAATAGCCAAAGCGAAAAACAATAAGATCAGGGAGAAGCAAAACAATTGCGAGTCAAATGCCCGCTTTTGCCAAAAAGCCAAATACAGGATAAGGAGTGGAAAACTGGAAATAAAATCAAAAACCGGCTCGTACGAAAAATGGCGCCAAACTTTCAAAGGGCTTAGCACGACCTGGGATTTTTCCTCTTCGGTGTACAGCTCTGCTAACATCGGATCCCAATTGAAGATCAGGTGCTTTTCCAACAAAATCAAAAGAAAAAAAACAATCCCGATTCCAAAAGACAGGATCAAGGACATGGAAATTTTTCTTTCACGAAGGAAAAGGTAAAAGGGAAGGGTTGGAACATACGCGAAAAGAAAACTGGGTTTGATCAAGAGTATCACCAGACCAAATGCCAAGATGGGGAAGACGTCCTTAACATCTTTCGATTCGAGCCAGTTGAAGGTCTTTTTGACCAAGATAATGCAGAACGGAAATACACAGATCAAGGTGGAATTATGCCAGATGGTCTGCGTGAATTTCCCCAAATACCACAGCGTGCCATCGATAGCGGGAATGTAAATAGGACTGACCACGAGAAATGAAAAGACAAGTGAAAAAACCAGAGTGTCTCTGAATTCCGGCAGCGACGCCCTAAACCAGGAATAGATCAGTCTATATTTCCACCAAAAGAAAAATGTCAATACAATCGCAGAGCTGGCAACAAAGGGATATTTGATTCGAATGAGCAAATCCACCAAATAAATCAGTGCATAGTAGCCGGGAGGCAATGGAAAAAAACCTGCCTCAAGATATTCTACGAGAAGAAGATTGTGAGATTTGACATCCACGTAGTATGGCAAGCTGGTAATCAAAAAAACCAGGGTGGAGAAGTAAAATCCCAGAACAAAGAGATCAAACCTTCGGAGAAATATCTGTCTTAAAAACCACTTCATCATTTGTACACCAAAAGGACTTGGTCGGAAGTACTGGGTATTTGGATTTCGGAATCGAAGTAAGCTGAATTGCTCGCAAAGGTGGCGGAGTCAACCAAATAGACTCTCTCTGAACTAACGTTCACGCCCCTGTACTTTTCTAGCAAAGTCGGCCAACCGAATGTTTTGAAAGGTAGCGGCTTTTGAAAAAGGAGATCCGTGTATAGATTTCCGGCCCCGATCAAATAGACTTCCCTATGTCCTTGCTCTTGAATCGAAGTAATCTGAACGTTGAGATTCTTGTCAGGGCGACGGTTTTGACTACTTTTTGTATAAGAATATAAATGGTTGGCCATCGCCAGAAGTAGCGTAAACATTATTCCCACCATTGGGACTCTTGAAAATCTCTCACTACGGGTCTGGCTTAGACTAGATGAGAAATACGCCAGGAAAACAAGGGCGTAAATTTGGATTTTAAGCAGAAAAAAAGGTGACAAGAGCAACACAATCATCCCCAAAACCAAAAAAAATCTCATTGCCAGTTTCCAGTGGAGGAAAAGTGAAAATGCAACAAACAAACCCATCAACCCGATAAAAAAGCGCTCATGGTTGATATAGGTTGTCAGATTACTTGCGAGAAAACCTACTCCAAACTTGACGCCCCTTTGCTCGTCAAGTTTGCTTTTCCAGGATTCCAAATTTCCATCTAGTTCATTGTCCCTGCCAAAATCCATCAAGCCATTGGCGAAATGGTACAAGTCAGGATCAGTCACTCTATATTCATCCTTGTACAATTGTAACATCGGATGGTCAAAAACCTGGGATCGCAGCGTATTAGTTCGCTGAAATTCTCCCAGGCCGGAGGCTTCGATCCACCATTGGGAAAGGCCATACCCCAATACAAGAATCAATGCTGGAAGTGCAAGGCGCTTGAGCAGGTGAAGGTTTCGAACGGTTAAGAGATTCAATACCAGGTAAGCCGCCAAAAAAAGAAAGAGTACTTCGGGTCTGATCAGAAAGCCGATGAGTAATAAAAGATCGGTAACGTATAATCCAAAATAAAGAGAATTCTCCGCCGACTCCCTCCCAAATCTATTGGCGAAACCCGCTGAAATGGCAAAGGCAGAAACGATAGAGAATTGTAGAAAAAACAGGAAATGAACAAGCAAACACAGCGAAAACAAAGACCAAACCTGTGCAGACAGGTGGTCCTGGACCTTCGCCCAAATCAAACGCAAGTATCCCAGATAACTCAAATACATCACCAAAAACCAACAAGCTGGATACCATTTCATCTCAGGCGCTAGGGTATAGAGTTTGGCAAAGCACCAACTCAACGCGGGGTGAATAAATACCGCGTAAGTTTCAGGCGTGCCGGTATACGCTCCAGAAACCAGCCACATCATGATCTCGTCGTCATTTACTTGAAATCGCCACGGAAGAAACCAGATGACAATCACTCCGACCGCACCCAACAAAGTCCAAACTAAAACAAACCGTTCCCTACTCGTCAATCCCATAGCAATAACAGTGAATCTGCCTGATAAACTCCTAAGTTTTGACGGTGAGTAAAATGCCAGTTTTCAGGCAAGCTATCCAGCCCGTTATAGATCATTTTTCCGGGTTCAAATTCAAAAAAATCGGTAAGCTGGCTTTTATCCCAGATTCCTGGAGAATAAGGAGTTTGAAGTCCGGAAAGCCAAATTAGTCCCGGAATACGATATGCCGCCAAAAGTGGCTTGGAATGGTCGTTGATCGTTGACTTTTTAATCCCGTTCAACACTGCCACCAACTCGGGATCCAAATACAGGGTCTCCCGCTCGTTTCTGTTCCAGACTGTTGTCTTCTTCCAAAGCGAGCTGTTCTGACCAAAGGGATGCCACCAGATTCCGTTGAACACCAACAAGATTGCCAAAGCAGACAGTCCAAAATTCATCTCCCAATAAGGGAATTTCAACATCCATCTGAGTGCCAGGATCCAAAAAACCCAATAGTGGACTCCGATTCGCAACCAATAAACATTGCTTCCGAAGTGAAGCAAAAAAGGCAACGCCAGCAGAAGTAAAACCCAAAGATTTACCCGAATGAGCTTAAAGTCCCCCTCACCTACAAAAAACCCGAAAAGCACCGATGAAACCAATAGAATTAAATGATTCCATTCGTCGGTAATGTGAGTCACATAGCAAATTACCGCAAAGCCATAGACGCCGATGATCTTAACGGCCGGCAAAAATGAGCTTTTCTTCTTGTTGAAATAGCCCAAAGCAAAACCAAGCAAGCCCGAAATCAGGATCCAAAACCCTCCTACTCCGATACTCAGAAGCATCGTCTTCAATTGGTATCCGGGTCTGAGAGAATTTAGGGGGATTCCTTCCTGCAACCTATCGACCACATTTTCATTTAAAACCATCAAGAATACCAATTCCAGAAGAAGAAAGGGAATAAGCATTGCGACAAACAGGATTGGCTTCCCTTTTTTTCCCAGAAATAAAATACCAATAGTCAGCGGGAAAAGAATCAAAGCCAGGGAAACCTTGATATAAACCAGAAAACCCAAAACAAGCCCGAGCAGAAGTAATGATTTCAGCGACAGTTGCTTTTGAGAGATCAGCTTCAACCAGCAACAAACCAGCACCACCGTCAACGAATTGTAGGAAAGACTTGGTGGTAGAAAAGCATAGCCCACTAAGAGTCCCAAAAAAGCGATACAGAAGATCTCCGCGCTCAATCGGGATTCTTCTTGAATATTTTTCCAAAAACCAGCCAATGCCAGCGCGCCGACAAAATAGCTGATCAAGCGGATAATCCGGAGCTCAGCCAATGAAAAGGAGTGCCCGGTAATTTGGAAAAAGAGTTTGAAAAATAAGTCGTAATTGAAAATCCCGGCAATATTGTTCTGGAGTGGATCAGCTAGCAACACATACAAGCCTTCATCCGAAATATCGAATCCACGGTTGACTCCCGCCAATACTATAAGAATACACACCACAGATGCACTCGCCAAGAGTTTAACCATTCTCGAAAATAAGAACTAAGTGTGGATGGTAAGGAAATCATCCACGAAAAAGGAACCTCCACAATGGTTCAAAAGAAGAGATAGTTTCGGCTTCCGCTTTGGATATAGATAACCAAATTCCGTTTCTTTCTTTGATTTAAACGCTACTAAATCATCCGACTGTAAACGTTATGGAGTCTGAAACCGAATTATTGGATAGATTAAAATCGATCTCGAAATAATGTTAAAATGTGGAAAACTTTTAATCCATTATCCCAAAAAATACCCAGTACAGGGTATTTTTCTGAACCTTCCTATATGTACATTTGATCAGGGTGATTAAGCAACTTTTCTCAATATTTTTTCTAGAAATTATCAAAGGGACTTTTTTAAACACTTTTTTTCCCTTTGAATTAAAGTTACCGCCGTATGCGGGTAAATTTTTGAAGCCAGTCGGGAAGCTTCCCGACATTTTTTAAGATGTGCTGCAAGTGTGTATCGAACCTCGGTTCGGTTAGTACGGAAAGTGTTATCCTTCATGACCGGATAACACTTTTTTTTGTCTCCACACTGCCAGACCACTTCGCTCCTTCGTTCAAAAAAAAACCTGTCGGGTTTCTGAAACCGGACAGGTCGTCAATCAATTCAACAGATTTAGCGTAGGCCTTAATAAAATCTTACTTCGCATTCTGGATGAGCGGACTTAAAGGAATCCACTGCCCGGCTGTTCAGTCTGGTGTTGAAGCAACTGAGCTTCTTCAGGCTGGAAATGCCGTCCAAGGGTTTTAGCGATCTCAGATTGGTACTTGCTACATCCAATTCTTCCAAGGATGTCAGGTTTTCCAAACCTTTGAGGGTTTTCAAATTCGTACCAGATATATTGAGCTTTTTCAAAGCTCGCAGACTACTGACAGGATCCAGCTCCTCAATCCCAGTGTTAGAGAGATCCAACTCCTCGAGCGAGGTTAGACCGGAAATCGGCAGAAAGTCCGTCACAGGAACTTGAGAAAGCTTGAGCCTGACAAGTAAACTCATTCCACTGAGAGGGGCCACCGAAGAGATCGGAGCATCAAAAACCTCGAGTCCTCGCAGATTGTCAAAGATCGCAAGAGGCGTCAAATCTGGAACATTCACCCGCTCCAACTTCAAATCCGGCTGGCTGGTCATCTGATGGAGTTGTTCCGTAGTAGGATCTTCGCCCACAGAGAATTTATCCTTGAAGACTTTTTTCCAAGAAGAATCCAATTCGTTCCACCAAGATTTGAGTGCGTCTGTACGGTACACCAAGATCAGTTCCGGTTTCTGGATCAGCACTTCTGGCACTTCCTCCACAGCTATCTCAGATCCATTTACATTGAGATAAGTCAATTCCGGCAAATAGGTTGTGACTTTTATGCTGGTGACTGGGCTATTTTCCAAATTGATATGCTCCAATAGTTCGTTGTCACGAAGAATCCTCAGGTCAGCCACCCTGGTATTTTTTCCTACCAGTTTGACCAAAGTTTTGACTTCGCTCAGCGGCAAAAGATCAGTCACCGGGTTGTTAGAAAAATCGAGCTCGGCAAGATTCACAAATCTGGTAATCGGTATCAGATCAGCAACTTCGGCACTGTCGAGGTTCAACACCGCCAAGGTAACCGTCTGAGTCAGCGTCTCGATGCCCGGTGAATCGCTGGAAATCCGCGGATTATTCCTTTTAAGCGCTTCCTTCCATTCCGAAGAAAGTCCCGCCCACCAGCTTTCCAGATCTTTGACGTGGTGGATTAGCAGTACGTCTGGTTTTTTGCGGACATAGTTATCAGCAGCAGCCACAGTAAGTTTGGTTTCATCTGCCGATATTTTCTTCAGATTCGGTAGAGATTCCAAAGGTGAAATATCTGCGACCTGACTGCCCGAAATATCCAACTGCTCCAAATTTTTCAATTCCTTCAAAGCACTAAGATCCTGCAGGTTGGATAGGGATAGATCCAAGCTCCTCAAGGAAGACAGGCCTGACAGCGCCGAGAAATTGATCATGTAATTCCCACTGAGATTCAGGCTCTCCAGCTTGTCGAGATCTTTGATGTTTTCCAAATTGTTAAATCCAGAACCCGCAAGGTTGAGATTTGTCAGGTTTTTGAACTCATTCAACACCGCAAAACTCATGATTGAGGTGTTTTCTGCTTTGAGTGAAATCAGGCTTTTTAGGTTGAGCAACTGAGAAATATCGTCAATTCCCGTATTGGAAATATCCAAGTGCTTCAGCCGATCTGAATACTTGATAAACTGAATATCGGAAGTCTGCGTATTGGTCAGGTTGAGACTTTCCAGGAAAGTGACATTGGATATCGGACTCAGATCCGTAATGGCCGTATTGGAAATGTCCATCACCTTCAGTTCTCGAAGCTCCGATAGCGCTTTCAAGTCGACGATCGAAGTGTTTCCCGAAATATTCAGAGAATCCACCCCAACAAAACGATAAAGCGACTCGAGTTCAACAGAATCCGGCAGCGCCATATTGAATCTGCCTTTAAAGTAGGTTTGCCAAGCCGAATCAAGCGCCGACCACCAAGCCGTCAACTCCTCATCCCGGCTGACTTTGGTCGTATACACGCTGACGATCTTCAGTTCCTGAGACTTGTCCAGTAGATTCACCTCCACAAATCGTGGTTTGGTGTTCGTTACTTTGTCTCCCGAAAGTGCGGTAGCTGTGATCGTTCGATCCAGAGAAGCAAGAAAAAACACCTCCCCATTTTCTTTCTGAGCAGGTTTAACTTCCCTGATTTTGAATTTGAATTCGACATTTTTGTAGAAAAACTCAATATCCTTCAAGTAAGCGGTGACGTCCTTATTGGTCACTACTTTACGATCGAGCAGCAGATCGTCCTCGACCTGGACTTTTGCATCTCGGAAAATTTTCAGGTAACTCTCGCGGATGATGATGTCTTTGTCCCTAGGAGAAGTCTCCGCATTACCCACGGTATTGAGCAGATATTCCAAAAATCTCACTTGGTCTTCCACTTTTGCAGAATACTCTTGCACCTCCTCCTTGGTATACCCTTTGATCGTCTGAGCACCGAGCGAGAAATGAAGCAAAAAGAGGAAGCCGGAAAGAAGGCAATATTTATTCCTGGTCATAGATGTACTTGAGAATGGTCTCTTTGTCCCCCGGGCCCAGTCTGACCAGATTGGAAACCAGCCAGCCTGTATTAAATCCGGGACGGTTAAATTGGTTGACTTCGAAGTACCAGCCCTGAACCTGGAAGAAATGAAACTTCAGGCCCGTGACGGTTTCAAATCGAAGATTGTTTTGCTTCATCTCATACAAGAAGATTGCCAGATAGTCTGGCTCATAGGAATTGGCAGTAAAAGACTCTGGCAAATTAGAGTCCTGAAATGCCCTACGGAGATTCATAAAGCCCAGTTCATGGCTAAGTGGGTGCAGAAAATCCTTTTGTTCTCCGACAGGCTTATTAAAAAGTTCTTTAAAGGGCGCAAAGACAACCTTGTCGATCACCCATTCATATCCCAGCCTTTCTGCCTGGAGTTTCATGATCAGGGTTACTTTTTCACGTTTGCCTTTGAAGATAAATTGGGTCTCCACCTCGGCATACCACCCTTCCCTGTGAAAATTCAGGTAATGCGGATATACTTCGGAAAGCACAGTTTGAATAAACTGATCTTTCAGATCTGGGGAAACAGAGGAGGTCTGATTGTCGAAAAGGACATTCAAAAAGCCCTTTCTAAGTGGAGTATTCCTGTAAAGTGAGTCTTCTGGGTAAAAGCGGACGGTTCCGTCAACGGACTCTTCCCCGTTGAATCTTCTAAAAAATTGATTGAGTTGCTTTGTGGAAGCGGAAAGTCTGCCGTCATCTTTAATAGTTCCGGGGCTGCCTAAGCCTTGCCCCGGAACATTAGAGATAATTGCAGTAAAGAATGCAATGATCAGAAAGATTTTTCTCATGCGGAGGTTTCAGTCACTCTCACGTCACCTAACATGACGTCCCAAAATTCAATCGTACGACCAGCAATTTGAGTTTGCTTTTTCTCTACGTAGATAGTAATATCCTTTTTGGTAGTGTCTTTGTAGTTCATGCCTGTTTCGATTGAAGTACCTTCAAATCTCTGATAGACAGTGATTACCCCTACATAGCGGCCATCAGGCTGTCTCTCCAAATCAGAGATGTACTGGATGTCATACCAAGAGATATTTACTCGGTCATAGTTGAGAGCCATCAAGCGCTCAAAATATCTTCTCACCTTATAGTATGCGATTTCTTGGGTATTGATGGAGGAAACACCCATCTCCGCACCTGGAGAGAAAAGCTCCTCAGCTCTATCCATAACGCGGTTAGCTTCGGAGAATTGTGTCTCCTTGCTGCCGATGATAGAGATGTATTTGGAGAGATCTTTTACTTTTTCCAAAGCAAGGGAATCAATTGCCTGCTTGCGGGCAGGGCTGATGTTGTCCTGAGCCATCACAGCGACGGAAGCCGAAAGAAACAAAGCCAGGAAGAGAATAAATTTATTTTTCATGTTAATTCAGATTTTCAGGTAGTACTTATTTTCTTCTCAATTCCAGCTCAGACACTTTACCGCTAGCATCCATTCTGATATCCGAGATGTAGTTGAGATTTTTCTTGGTGTCCTTCAGATAATCAAGATACTTCTTGATAGTGGTCGGCTCATCGTAATCTTTGATGCCGTTCTCTTCGTGAATCACGATCAATACTGGAGTTTCCTGATTGGAAAACATGGCAAGCGTTTCCTGAATAGTCTGGTTGGCAGCATTAACACTGCCTGCGCCTGCTACTGCATTGAAATAATTCTCAAGCTTTTCGACAGCTACCTCTTCCGCAGATCGCACTGGAGCTGGCGGAGGAGTCGGCTTAACTACCTCTTCGGTAGGTGCAGGAGGTGGGGTAGGCTGTACGGCCTTCTTTTTACTTTTACAAGCACCCATAGCCAACATGGCAAACAGTGCCAGAAACAGGGTTTTTCTCAGAGAAAAGGCGAACAAGGATTGTTTCATCTTTTGATAAATTAGGATTTTAAGAATGTAAGAATTATTTGCCTAAGGGGGCGACTGATTTGCGTGCAAAGTAAATAAAAACTACCCACTTTAAAGCAAACGCTATTCCTAAACGGAGCCGATAATTTTTTTTTCCCATCAATATTTCCAAAAAGAAAACAGTGTCTTGAAGAACACTTAAAAAAAAAGCTGTCAATTAGCGGTATCGCCAAATTTACTGGATGAAGGGGTGCCTTCTCGAGGCCAATATTAATTGAATATTTTGTTGACATCCGCATAAAAGATCCGAACCAGGAGAATCAGACAAATAGTACAGTTGCTTTCCGGCAAATTAAAGGCACTTTTGCAAACGTGAACCATCAATCAAGTTATTTAAAAATTTCAAAGAAGTGCCTTAGATTGAATAATTTTTTTAAGAAAAATTTGCTAAATGGCAAAGAGGATTCCTAAAAAAGAGCAAAAAATACCCTGTATAGGGTATTTTTTGCTCAGTGTTTTTCTCCGAAATTTGAACAGTGTTAAGTCTTAAATCGGGCGCAAGCCTAAAATAAAAGGCCTCCGGAATCCGGAGGCCATTTTTTTTGGACTTATAAACAGTCCGATTAAGAATTTCCGTGAACAGACTACAAATTTTTTCCAAGTGGAAAAGTCTGCGAAGGGATCAGTAAAGTCATCCTTTTAAAACTCCCGCTCCCTACGGCTTACCCCCCGTATGGAGATTTGCGAAGGAGAAATTTGACGCCGCGGAAACACCGGAGTGTTTTCCGTCAAAAGAAAAATTGAATAGGCTCCGGACTAAAAACACTCACAACCTCTACCTTTTATAAAGTGAATAGATCAAGCTGACTTGAGCTGAGAACGAATTCAAATTTTCTCCACTGGGAAAATCAACGCTGGTGCTTGAATCTGTCTGCCATTGGTAATTTCGGCCTTTAATAAACTGTACCTTGCTACTTACGATAAATCGGTTCCATTGCTGATCCCACAGTAAACCCAAACTAAAATCGATCCAAGGCTGTCTCTCAGGATTGTCTCCAAATGCACCATAGTAAAAATCCTGGTGATTCTCTATCCGCTGAAATAGCAATCCCAACTTGTTTAAGTTATTTACTTTTGCGATTTCCAAAATCTGGGCGTTGGCACCCACTCCTATCCCCACCCCCATAGCTTCTCCGTAGTTTGTAAATCCTCTCACTTGGTGGTGGGTGTGCCAAGTGGCATTATAGCTGCCTACCACCTCATACCTTATATATCTATTGATTGACTCAGACTGATGTATTACCTCGCCTCTTATCTGAAGAAATTCGTTTGATTTAGATTTAGATAGGGTAATCAATTTTGTAAAACCAAACAAATATGCTCTGGCATGTTCTGGATTCAGAATGAATTCCCGCCAATTGTAACTATGGTCACGTTTTCCAAATTCAGAATAAAATTCAAACTTCCCCTTGGGAATTTTAAATTTAAAAAAAACAGAAACCTGCTGATCTTGGGCGAGTCCGTCGTAAGCCACCGAGTGTCCGTCCTCAAAAAACTTCTCTTTTTGAAATGATTCAAAAATTGGAAATCTGCCTTGTAGTGTGCTTTCTACATTCTCGTTGTACTGTTGAAAGGTCCTGTTAAACCCTAAAAAAAAGCCCTTTAAGAAGCTAGGCTGATAGGTGATTGAAATCCCACTTACATAACGCCAATCTCCTGAAAAATCACGAAAATATGAGTTGTTCAATTCGCTGTTTTGCGAAGGCTTGAGTCCTGAATCTTCAGCTCTACCGGCGATGATCTCGCCCTCCAGATGACCGATTCCTATATTGACAGGGGCAGAAGTTCTCAAAAATGCGTGGGGCATTCCCCTCGCATTGTTTGAAAATATCAAGCTGGTAAATTGCCCCGGACCCCACCAAATGTTTTGTGTGCCCACTCCAGCTTCCACCTTTCCAAGATTTAAAGAGATGAAAGACTGGCCTGGTGTCACAAAATTGGCATAGGAATCACCAAAGTACTCTGGGTTGTCTCCATAATTCCAATATCTGAAACGCTCAAAATTCACGCTATAAAAAAAACTACCCCCGTATCCCTGAAAACGGCTATTCTGGCTATTTACAAATTCTGGACTGATTTGAATTTGCAAAACTGACAATCTGGCGAAGATTCCGAAGGAGAGCAGGTTTTGCCAACCTGCGCCATTCAACATTGCAGAATTTCCCCAGCCAAAAGGACGATTGGAATTATACACCGAGGTATTCATAACTGGAAGAATCTTAAAGTCAGCAGTCTTCCACTTTTTCGGGTTGTAGACCTTTTTCTCGATTGAATCAGTCTCGACAGCTGTCTCTTCAAAAAAAAGGTTGCCTTCGCTCACTCTGACTGGTCGCAGGGCAAAGGAATAGTTTTTAAATCCTTCGTCAATCAAATTTTGTCTTCGAGCTACCTCTTCCAACACTGGATATCCGGCGGGGATAATTTGTCCATGTATTTGCCATGGTAGCAGCCAAAACAAAAAGACAAACAAAAGTTTCTCCTTGCTCAGCATCAGAGAGATTCCAACATGGCGACATACTTTTTGGTAATGGCCCGCCAAGAATAATTTTTCTTCGCCAGTTTGGCAAGATCAAGCTTCATCTGATCACTATCCAGATCTCTAATCTGAAACAAAATACCTTTCAACTCTTCAAAGCTGCCGAAATATAACGCTTTGCCAAAGGTCGTTTCCCTATTGTAGTTGACTCCATAGGCAATCACAGGCAAGCCTAAATACATCGCTTCAACAAGTGAAGGATTCGTTCCGCCTGCGCTATGGCCGTGCAGATAAAAGAAGCAGTTGGAACGAAGGACGTTCAATTCCTCGTTCTCATAAATGGGATTGTATAGAATAATGTTTTGCACCTTCGAGTATTCTTGGTAGAGCTTCATTCCGTACTCGTTTGAACTCCAATTGCCAACCACTACATAGGGCATTCCGATTTCACACTCCTTGAATGCACGAAGTTGCATTTCTATGTTATTTTCGGGTTCAATTCTACACACGGTGAACACATATCCTGAATTGAGAAATGAAAACTTTTTCAGAAAATGATGTGGCTCTACCTTACTAACATGATTAGCGCCATAGGCAATCAAGAAGGACGATTTTCTATATTCTTGCGCAATGTAGTTTTGAATATGCTTGTTGTCTGCCACGACGCCGTGGGAAAAGCGTACCGCAAGTCGCTCGGAAAATTTCAAAAATTTCTTTGCAAAAAAACCCCACTTATCCCTTCTCCATTCCAATCCATCTATGTGAGTAATAATCTTGGCCTTACAAAAAGGTCTTAATAACGGGATCATGAATGCACCCGAAACTCCCAAGAGCAAGATATAATCCTGATTTTTGTAGGTTCTTAGCAAAGAAACCGCATCATAGACTATGCTGCTAACCCCATTGGCCTTCTGGTTTAAATATACCAGCTTCGCACCCTTATACATCCCTATTTTTTCGGGATAGGATTTGCTTTCACAAAAAACGGTGACGTCGTAAAACTTAGGCAAGAGGTCCAGTAAATTTTCGACGAGCGTTTCAAATCCGCCATAATTTGCCGGAACGCCCACAATGCCAAGGATTGCTAATTTTCTACTCATGATATCTCTTTTCTAATCTTCGAAAAATTTGTCCACCAATTCCGCAATTCCTGATTTAAATTTTTCGTTCGTGAAAAGGCCCGCATTTTCAACACTTTTAATACTCATTTTCTTCCAAATGGCAGGTTCAGAAGCGAGGAGTCTGATTTTTCCGATCAAACCTTTTAGATCGCTTGAATCAATTAAAAATCCGTTTTCCCCATCTTGAACCAACTCTGTAATACCGCCGACAGTCGGCACAATTACAGGCAAGCCATAATTCATAGCTTCAAGGATGGTCATCCCAAAGGTTTCGATCCATGAATTTTTGTCAGAGAGATTAACAACTAAATCCGCATGTTGATAATGCACATGTACGTTTTTCTGGGTAGGAAAAATTTTCATATTATTTGGAATAACTACCTTAGAAACAAAATCCGAAACGTCTTTAACAGATTCACTCAACACCAGGCAAAAAGTAAGATTACTCAGTGACTTCGCCAATGACAAAAACTCATTTACACCTTTATATGGTCTTAAGGACGCAAGCATCAATACGTTGAAAACACTGTTGCAAGTGCTTTTGATTTCTCGTGGGTAAGATGCAAACTCTTGAGAAACCGAATTATAAATCACACTGACTTCGGACCCTGTATTTTGATGGTTTTTTCTTAAATAATTTGAGACTAGGACAATATGATCTGCAAGTCTGTTGACGACGAAAAATAAAAAAGAGTTTAATAGACGGGGACTGACCTTATCTTCATGAACATGGACGATGACCGGAAATCTTCGAACCTTCGCAAGCAAAATACCAGAAAAAGGTAAAATAGTATTTACGTAGACCACAGAGTTTCTGTCATACTTTTTAAACAGGATTACAAAAAAAAGAAAAAACTGACTTATAAAAAAACTAAAAAAAGTAATGACGCGAAGTTTAGATCTGAAATAGAAATTACCATGTCTCTTTACATCCTCAATTCCAGATAAAAACCCCTCGCTGTCACTGGTATACAACTCAACACTATAATCCTTTCTCACCAATTCTTGAAGAACATTTCGAAGAATCATGGGACTACCCGTGTAATTATTAAGTAGATGAAAGACGATTATATTTCTTTTCATTTGAGAATCTTGGACTTTGCAATATCAATATAAATAAGATCAGAAACGCAATATTTGACATGGAATTAAACAACATATGTCCCGCTATAAGAGAATAAGAGCAAAGGGAACACCAGACAACGAAAAGCAAATATTGAGATTTTCTAAGTGAAACATACATACCAACCAATATCACGAGCAAGTAAGATAGAACTCCGATTGCGCCGTAACTAAAGAAAACATCAAACAGATCAGACTCTAACGTATCATAAGGAAGGCTAAGATCATGATAATCACGAAACGAAAGAAAAATTCCTGAACCGATGATAGATCTTATTGAATGTAGTCCAGAACTGTTAAACACTTCAAAAGCGTTTCTAATGTACACATCCCTCCCACTTGCAAGAAAAGAAGCTAATGAAGAGCTCGCGCTATATCTAAAAACAATAACTTCAAATAAAACATTAAACACAGAAACTAGTTGATCAAAAAAAACAAAAAAAAGCAAAACAATGGCTATACCCAAAAAATATAATCCTCTTCTATTGTAATACAAAAATACGCCGAAATTAAGTAGAATAAAAAAAATAGAGGCCTTTGTACCCACTAAACCGGTTCCAACTAGAATTACGAGATAATATACCAACTTAGTTCTACTTTTATTCTGAATATAATAATAGTAGGCAAGGATAGAAGAAACGCCCAAAAAAACCGAAAGACCATTCCCAGAGGCAAAAAAGCCCTTAGAACCTCCAGCTCCCTGAGCATAAGTGGATTCTCCGACTCCCAAAACAACTGTCACAACCAGTATTAATGCGTATAAAAATGATCCAATCACAAAATATCTTAACAGGATCATATTGTCGGATACCGACTTACGTAAAATAATAAAAACCAATAGTACAAATATCAGCTTGTACGCATATACCATAGAAAGCAAAAAACCCGTAAAATTTTGATGTAACCAAAAACTAGACAATTCCAAAATTAGAAGTAAAACAGTTATAGTCAACACCAATAGCGCTTCTGAACTCTTTAAAAAATAAAAAGAGAAAATTGTCAAAAACAATCTGAATAGCTGGCTGGGCGAGAAAAGACTTCCCTCTGACAACATTCCGTTGGACAACATAAATCCGGTGAGTCCATCAACGAAAGGTGAAACAAAGAAAAATATAGAAATAAATATATTCCTAAAATTAATGATCATCTAGTCTTCAGTATTCTGGCAGGAATTCCGCCTAAAATAGAATTCTCAGGATAGTCCCCCTCAATAACAACAGCCCCAGCCGCCACAATACAACCATTACCCAAGTTCACACCATCCAGAATAGTGGCTTTAGCACCTATCCAACAATTACTCCCAATCCTAATCCCCTTGCTGTTTACACCTTGAAGTCTAATCGGAAGAGTTAAATCCTTGTAATTATGGTTCTCACTATGCATTGACACGAAATTCCCTAAGATTGTATCACTCCCAATAGAAATCCCACCTGCGCAACCTAGAAAACTATGTGATCCTATTCCTACACAATCCCCCAAAACTAAACCTACACCTAATTTTGATAAAGAACCAGAGCATTCAATCATAACACGTTTTTGAATGGAAACATTGCTTCCCATACTAATTCCATTGATAGATGTCGCATCAATGTGTGAATCGTTATCAAAATTGTACCCATATCCATTCAGCTTCAGTTTTGATTTTGAAACAAACACAACCCCTCGTCCTACTAAAACCTTTCTTTTATAATTAGTTGGAAAATTATAAAAACCACGGAATTGCTTCCAAAGCAATTGGTTCAGCTTACTTATTAAATAGGAAGCTGAAAAGTTCGGATCTATTGAGAAATTATCTCCTTTAAATTTTTTTGCTAGAAATCTAAATAAAGAGTTAATCATAGTTTCTCAATAAACTCGCAAAATAAGTTGAAATGATTTTCTATTGAAAATGATTCTGCCAGCTTAATTGCGTTTTGAGTTTTATACTGGTATGCCTCTTTTTTTTGTAAAATCGAAAAATATGAATTCGCTAAACCTGAAATATTACCTTCCTCGATAAGTACCACAGAGTCTTCGCAATCAATTTGACGATAAATTTCATTGTCCCAAACAATGGCAATTCTACCCGATGCAAGCAACTCTAAATAACCATGCGACAAACCTCCTCCTCCAATAGTCTTTGCTGAGGTTAAAGCGACCCCACAATCGATATTACCTAGGTAATTTGGAATTAAATAATTATCTAAAACACCTATATATTTTAAATTATTAATCAATTCATCCTCAATAAGATGTCTTAATGGACCATTACCAACTACTTGAAATTCAATTAAGGACTTATAATCAGAGTAAAGCTCATTAAATAATTCAATTGATTTCATAAACTCAAAAAACCCCTTTTCCTTACTTAGCCTACCAATAAAAGAGATCACCAACACCTTACTTTTATAATCTACATTCTTGATATCTCTATAGTTACTCAGTACCAATGAATTTGGGATAACATAACTATCAATATTATAATTATTTTTATAAAATAATGAAGTATCCCAACCGTTTGACAAAATAAAAGAAAGAGATTTCAATAGTTGAATTTCTACCGCAGTCATTATTTTAAGCCTAAGCGGACCAGCTAATGCCGCCTGTTGCTTAATAAAAATCGACCTGAGCCATACACCTGATTTTAGCGTTTTATTTTTAAATTTTAAAATATTAAAAATAAATGGAATGAACGCTTCATGAATATTTCCAATCCCTAAGATAATATCCCCCGATTGAATAGATATTTTTAAATTAGAGAAAGCTGAAATCTGAAATTTAAGTACTCTTAAAAAACTTTTAAAAATATTCCCATGACTGGGCAAATCAATTTTCTTAAAAATATCTGGATACAGATAAACCGAATCAATCAAACTTTCCGATTGTGAACGCGAATCTGAAAAATAATACACCACTAGATCAAAGTCTGATGTTTTTCTTTTTGATTCTTTAATGAAATTATTCAGCCACGTTTCTCTACCCCCATCAAAAGAATGTAAAGCAGAAAAAAGTATAAGATGAATTGTTTTTTTACTATTATTTATCATCTAATGAAATCTGATAATTTTTAATTTTATCAAATAAAATCCAATAGGTAGCACCGGAAATAATAAAAAACAAAACAATCTTTAAAAGAAAAAATTCGTTAAATGCTGAAATACTTTGGTTTTTAATAGAAATAAAATATGATATGATAAATGAAAGTAAGGATAAGCCTATTATTTTAAAGATAATAGGCTTAGATATTTTTTGCTCATAAAACTTATTACTATAAAACACATTTATCATAAAAGAAAAAATTGCAGTTATTAACGTAGAAATTGCAACTCCAAATACCCCATATTTTTTTACGAGAATTAAACAAAGAATCAAATTTAATGCTGCAGCAACTGTATTGATTACAGCTAATATCTTTGTCCTTCCTTCTAAAGTCAGCCCAGGAAAAAAAATATAAAGAGAGGAGAATATAACTGATGCAGTAACAACGGGCATAATATACTTCGCTGAAACATATTCCACTGTAGTAAAGATTAAGAGGATGTCAGTAGCAAAAAGGGTTATAAAAAAAAGAAATAGGAATGATCCTAACAGAAAAAAATAAAAAAGCTTCGCCAAAGTATTTTTAGTATTAAAAGCATATGGTGAATTGTAGATTAAGGGTGTAAGTGCACTTGAAAAACCAAGTGTAATTAATCCAACCAATGAAGCGAACCTATACGAAACTCCAAAAATTGCGAGTTCCGAAAGTCCGAGATATTGGTTTATAATAATCCTATCTATATAAAGTGATAAATAAACTGAAACACTGGAAAAAATCAATGGAAAAGAAAAGTAAATCAACTTCCGGGCATATTTCCTAGAAATAAAAAAAGTATAGTATTTTCTATGAGATATAAAAGAAGCAGTCACTGCTACTATACTGGCGATAATGTTAGCAACCAAAACCCCATTTATCCCCAAATTCATATTAAAGAGAAATAAAACAACAAAGGCAACATTAAAAAATGTATAAATCAAAGAGTTAATACTAAATTTAAAACTCTGAAGATCCCACCTTAGATTATTCTGAAAAAACAAAAATAGACCGTTTAGTACCACATATACCCCTATTAAGCAATAAGTGCTGTCGTCTAAAGCGACTTGGAAAACATTTGAAATAATGAACTCTTTAAAAAGCATATAACTAAGGAAAAAAAAGCTATAGCTCCCAACTAAAATCCAAAGAGAGGTCGAAATAAGATGGACTTTCGGTTTAAAAAATCGAAAAGATGGTAAAAATCTAGCAATTGCTTGGGTCAACTCTAACGAAAAGGTAATATTAACAAAGTTGACCAAAAGTAAGATGAGGTCAAGCAATCCATATTCTTCCTGCGTTAAGAATCTAACGTAAAATGGTAAAAGTATTAGAGAAATTCCTCTGGATATAAAGCCAGATAGTGTATAAAGGGAACCATCCTTTATTAACTTCTTAATCATTTTCAATCAAAGACTCATACCTATCAGATGATGAGTAATAAAGAAAATCATGCTCTTCAAGAGATCGAATTTTTTCAATAAGGGATTTGTTTGTCAAACAAAGATTACTGAGACCTCCCACATGATTAACAATACTGGATAGATTGGATTTTAGCTCGTAAGTACTCAATCCCCATCCATGGATATATTTCAAATCTTTAGGATCAAAAAGCCAATTTGGATCATAATTATCGTCAATAATATCAAGATATTTTTGAGCCACAACATCAATTCTCCATTGATTCGACACAAAACTTAGGAGATCTTTTCCTACTTTTCTTCTGAGTTCAGAATCTAAACATAGCTTTCTCAAACCATCTTTTACTAAGTCCGGTCGCAGATACATAGAGGGTGCTATTAGGCCAGAATTTGTTTCTTCCTGCACCAAATCTGCGTAGTAGCCTCCAACTACCACCGGAACACCATACATAGCTGCCTCTGTACCTAATCCACCTAAAGGAAGATCTGAATATAACTCATCAAGCACTATGTCTACACGTCTAATCTCAGAAAGAACCTCTTGATTCGTTTTGTTCACTAATTCAATGAAATCAATGGATATTCCCTCTATCCTTAATTCAGAAATCAAATTCCTAAAAAAATGAGTTCCTTTGGCATTTGGTCTTGAAGGAGCATGCAAAATTTTAATTGCTTTACCATTTTTCTTTGGAGAATCAGGAATTAATACTTTTCTAGTTGGGAATCCTATATTCATCCCATTTATAAAGGATTTTGAATGGAAATGTGCGTGTTGAGGGTAGTTAATAAAAATATCAACATATTTTTCAAAAAACTTAATTTTTTCACTTACTACGCGAGTCTCAGCAATCACCTGATCAATATCAAATCTATTGTTCTTGGAATCATCCTTATACTTCCCATTTAAAAATGGAGGCCTCGAATCACTCCCTAAGGATATGTAAATAATCTTTTTATTTAAAAATCTCAGAATTCTATAATCCCAATACCCTAAAAGCGTGGAATTACATCCTAATATAAAGACATCATATCTTATACTTACAAAAAGTAATATTAGTGAACTATAAAGATGATAAATGAATTTTCTAAATGAATTGGGTTGATTCCTGTACTTTTTACAAAAATCAATATACTTATTAAGAAAATTATGATTTATAGATCGATCGTAATTATACTCAAACGTAAAATTAATATTATTAATGTAACCTACATTTTGGTTTAAGGCAACAAAACCATCATAAAGGTTGGCGAAATATCCAGCAACCTCGCCAAAACCAACTAGTATCCTTTTAGAATTTTGACGTTTCCCCATTAGTTTAGCGCAGATTCTAATTTCACTCGATCCGGAAAGTTAATTAAAACCCCCATTCCTTTTTGTTGATATACAACCATGCTTCCCAATGCGACCGCTGAAGCGCCACCCTTATGAACTGCTTGGGTGATATCCCCAATCGAACCAGCACCCCCGTGCGCAATGATTGGAATTGAACATTCGTCACTCACCTTTTTAATCAAATCTACGTCCAGACCTTTCCAGGTTCCTTCGTGTTCAATATTTGTCAATAGAATTTCTCCAGCACCCAAATCCTCGATAGTTCTAGCCCATGCTATTGGATCATAATTAAATCTAATCTTACCATGGGTACCGAATACTTGATATTTTCCGAAAAAATTTTTCTTTACGTCAACCGCAACTACTATTGCTTGGCTTCCAAACACTTTAGCTATTTGCGTAATCAATTCAGGCTTTACTAATGAGCTGGTATTGATGATAACCTTTTCAAACCCAATTTTTAAAATTTTCTCAACTTCCTGAACAGTAGAAATTCCACCTCCATAGCTCAAGGGCATGAAGCACTCCGTACTGATTCGCTCAAGCATTTCAAAATTTGGTTTCCTATTTTCTAAGCTTGCTGTTATATCTAGAAATGAAAGTTCGTCCACCTCCAATTCATTAAAAATCCTACAAGTATTAATAGGATCTCCAATGTATTTTGGTTTCTTAAAGTTGATCGTTTTTACTAAGACTGAATCTTTCAGTAACAGTACTGGAATTACTCTAGTACGAAGCATTAATTAAATTTTAGAAAAGTTAGCAAACAATTTCATACCAAAACGATGACTTTTCTCAGGGTGAAACTGGGCTCCATAAATATTTTCGTTTTGGATCATACTGCTGAACTCAAGGCCGTGGATAGTCTCCGCGATGCTATTTTTAGGACTCTCACATTTCACATAATAGGAGTGCACGAAATAAAAACGCTGCTCCTCCTGGTCCATGTCAAAAGTAAGCTGACTAGGAGTTTTCAACTTGGTAACATTCCAACCCATGTGGGGTATTTTCAATTTTTTATCTGGAAACCTAAATTTAAGGGTCTTTGCATCTACATATCCAAGCCCAGAGAGATTTCCCTCCTCACTGGATTTAGTCAATAATTGCATACCTAAACAAATCCCCAGAAAAGGCACTTTGTCAATCAAAGCTTTTTGATTTAAAACCTCTGCCAATCCTCTTTGATTTATTTCATTTATGGCATGATCAAATGAACCTACCCCTGGCAAGAGGATTTTATCCGCACCAGAAATTTCTGAGATCGAATTGCTGATTTGAGATTTCACACCAATTCTCTTAAACATATTGCCAATAGATCCAAGATTTCCCAGTCCGTAATCAACTATTGTTATCATCAGATTTGATCGGAAAACAATATTTCAAATAAAAACTCATTGGAACCAAATTTGCCTTTGCTAAGGCAAAAAACATCGGCCTTAACTTCTCAAACCGTTTTTTGTAGGTTTCAAAATCCCTGAATGATCGTTTCGGACCATTCATAACCTCTTCGTAATCTTTGTCGCTTAGCTCCAATCTTTTTTTCACATATTCAATTAGTTCAGGATCTTGCGCTATTGGTGTATTATAGATTTTCAAAGCTTCGTCCCGAGAAATCACACCTGTTCGAGCCTCAGCGGATAAACTCCAATTTCTATTATCAATTCCAAATTTGACAGGATTATATATTGTATGAAGGAAGCTCGTAGATCGGTTTTCCAGATGATGACCTCCATAATAAGTCCATCCCGTAGTATCCTCTAAGATTTTTCTTGCCAAAGGTTTTGAATAATCAATATACCAAAGGGGTCTGATGAATTTTTGCCTGTAAACCACCGCCCATTTCATAAATTGATAAAAAGTCATATTTGGGTAAGTTTTTAACTTTCTCTTACCATATTTCTTATGGATATCTGCAATATACTTTCCATCGAAGTAGTTTTTGCCCTGTGGAGAAACCCCCTCTGCAATAAAAGAATGGCCTTCTAGTATATATTTGATCCCATATTTAGCCGCAGCTGCCCTAAGTACTTGGACAAATCCAATATCAGTAGATGCATCAAACTCCGGTACGCCAGCCAACAAAAAAGACTTGAAGATATCATCTGCCTCCTTATTGTCAACTACATAGGTATATAAGTCAATATTTAACTTACCGGTGACCTTCCTAATATTTTCTGAAGCTATGGAAGAGTTCCACGTATTATCGTAATGAACGGCTAGGGGTTTGAGGCCCCACTCCAGCGCTTTAATTAATAAGTAAGAGGAATCAGTTCCACCACTTACACCTATTACACAATCGTATTTATTCCCCTTTCCTTCTGCCTTCACCTCGGATAAAATATCGAGAAGCATCTTTTCTCCTTCCGGTAATCCTGTTTTATAGGTTTCTGTGAGTTTTTCTACTTGTCGGCAGTAATTACAGACACCTTCGCTATCAAAAGAAATGGACGGTGTTCGATCGTCATATATGCATCGAGAACAAATTTTCATAGATTAGAAATACTTAAAATCAATGGAAGAATCGGTAACAATTACCTCACCAATACATTTAGCAGGCTGACCTACCAATATTTTGTTTGAATCAAAACTCTTGTTAACAAACGATCCTACTCCAACTACACAGCAATCACCAATATTCACTCCCTTTGCGATGACAACATTGGGTGCTATGTAAACATTTCGGCCTATGGTAGTTGGATTTCTATCAATAGGAAATCTACCTGAACTCAAGGTCTGTATTACATTATCATGCGAGTATATATGAACACCCGCTGAAATAGTACAATGATCACCTATTGAAAGACCTCCACTTCCATCCAAGACGGTAAATGGGCCAATCCAGCAGCTTTTCCCTACTTGAACATTACCCAGAACCAGAGATGAGTCATAGATGGAAGTTTGATCACCAAAACCTAAGCGACTAGCTCTTTCCCACCTATCGATGAGCACTTCATTGAGCGGAAGCGATCGCTGGAATTGATTCAAGAATTCTTGATCAAGAGATAGATGGAGTTTTTGTATGCGATCAAAAAACTCTAAATCATCGGGATCTTTTAGAGACTCTCGGCGGTTCACGCTGGATTTCGTTCAGTTTTCATCCATTCTGCCGTTCGAAGAATACCTTCTTCCAAATCGACTTTTGCTTTGAATCCCAAGATTTTGAAGGATTTTTCCACACTAGGAATCCGAATTGCAATGTCAGCAGACAAGGGCGGCTCAAAAATGATTTTTGAATCAGACTTCAGTACTCGGCAAACCGTCTGTGCTAATCCTAGGATAGTAATTACTGCACGTGCATTACCAAGATTAAAGCTTTTACCAATTGCTTTTGGATCTTCGATACATCTTATCAGGCAATCCACAAAATCATCTACAAAACACCAAGCACGGATTTGGTTGCCGTCCCCGTCGATTTTGATATCTTGATTCTCTAAAGCCCGCTTGATAAATATTTGAATTGCACCTTCACCTGTTTGGCCGGGACCGTACACGTTGAATGGTCTCACTGTGACCACTGGTAATTGAAACTGATTGTAATAGGCATGCGCCAAATGCTCTCCAGCCAGTTTTGATACAGCATAAGTCCATCTGGCTTCTCCGGCCGAACCAGATACAGTGGAATCTTCTTCAGTCGATCGAAAAGCCATCGAACCAAAAACCTCGGACGTTGAAAAGTCGATAAATCTATCCTTCACCCCATTAATTTGGGCTGCTTCCAGGGCATTTGAAGTACCAATCATATTCACTCGCATGGTTTTCACAGGGTTCTTGATCACAGTATCAATTCCCGCAATGCCTGCTGCATGCACCACTATATCTGCTCCCGCCATGCTGGATGTCAATAACTCCAAATCCAGCACATCTCCTTTGATAATAGTGATGTTTGGGTGATTGGCATATCGGCTATTAGATAGTGTATCTCTGTGAAAGTTATCGTATACAGTAATCATATTATGGTCGACATAGTGTCCGATTAAAGTATTGGCGATGAAACCGGCTCCACCGGTAATAAAAATTCTCTTATTTTTGATCATTTGTAAATTGATTGATTCTATTTATAACTGCTTGGACTTCTTCCTTTGTTAGTCTTTCACTCATAGGTAAAGCCAAACCACAAGTGTATGCTTTGAAAGAATTTGGAAATAACTTGGCAACATCATATTTATATTTCTCTTTATAATAAGTCATTGCCGGAATACATTGTGCGCCGTAGTTGGTAAATATTTGATGACTTTTCAAATGATCTATCAGGCTGTTACGGAAATATTCGTCTTTACACAAAATATGAAAGGTTTGCCAAGAGTGAACATTTCCATCTGGGACAGATGGAAGTACAATTCCATTTTGCTTAAGACCTTGGTTGTAAAGCTCAACTAGCTCGTTTTTGTGCTGAAAAATTTGCTGCAATCTTCTCATTTGACTTGAAACTAGGGCCGCTTGAAAATCTGTTAATCTGTAATTAAACCCAGCTGCGACAAATTCCATCGGAATGCGATCAGGCGCAATCCCATGATTTCGAAGTGTTTTTATTTTCCTGTCAAGAGCTGGATTTTGAGTAGTCAATATCCCTCCTTCACCAGAAGTTACAGACTTGCGAGGATGAAGAGAAAAAGATCCAAAGTCACCGAATGTACCTGCAAATTTACCATAATGTGATGCTCCAATTGCACAAGCCGCATCCTCGACCACAAACAATTTATGCTTGGCTGCAATTGCCATTATGACTTCCATATTCGCGCACAATCCAAATTCATGCACAGGCATAATACACTTGGTGTGTGAGGTTATTGCTGCTTCAAGTTTAGATTCATCAATATTGAATGTTTCTAAATGGACATCGACAAAGACTGGTTTGGCACCTGTCAACTCCACTGCGTTACCAGTAGCGATGTAAGAAAATGCTGGAACTATTACCTCATCGCCTTGCCCAATTCCAAGTGCCAATAGCGCTAAATGCAGGCTTGCAGTACCATTACTAACAGCAGAAGAAAATTTGGACCCTGTTAAATCGTTTATGTTCTGTTCCAGCTTTAGTACTTTGTCCCCTTGAACCAGATTCCCTGATCTTAATACGTCAACGACAGCTTGGATATCTTCCTCATCAAGGTAGGGTCTAGACAGAAATATTGGGGTATTCGCCATAGCTTCCATCATACTGCTGTAAATGGATGCTTGGCCAATTCATTTGCTGCCAACGGGTGATAATCCCCTTGCAGTCCGATTGGTATCATATGACGGATATCATGTACCAACTGAATGCTTGGCATCGCCTCTGCAAGCCCGAAACCATAGCCATCCAAAATGTGCTGGTAGCTATGCGTATGGAGTTCGGTGAATCCATCACTAAATTCAATTTCCTCTCCTTCCATTGTCAATGAGCGAAATGTCTTTCTGCCTTTGGCTTTGACATGATCAGGTAGCGTGTCAGCATTGATACTCAGAAACCATCGAACTCGAGCATTTTCCAACTCAAAATAGCCTGCTGCGCGATCATGGGTATGAACATGAACCACATTCTTCTTCACCGATCCAAATACCCAAGTCAACATATCATAAAAATGAACTCCAATATTGGTGGCGATTCCGCCTGATTTACTTACCTGGCCTTTCCATGAAGAATAGTACCAATGCCCTCTCGAAGTAATGTAAGCCAAGTCGACATCATAAACTTTATCCTTCGGTCCTTCTTCAATTCTCTTTTTTAAAGCAACTATCGATGGATGAAGCCTTAGTTGAAGAATATTAAATACTCTTGTTCCATGTTCATTTTCTACCTCCTTTAATGCCTCTATATTCCAAGGGTTTAAGACCAGTGGCTTCTCACAGATCACATTTGCTCCGACTCTCAATCCAAAACGAATATGTGAATCATGCAGGTAATTAGGTGAACAGATACTTACATAGTCAATTTTCTTCTCAGTCCGCTTCAGTTTCTCCACATGCCGATCAAACCGCTCAAACTCAGTGAAAAAATCAGCATCTGGAAAATAGCTATCCATAACCCCAACACTGTCAAATTTATCATAGGCAGCTAGTAAAATGTTTCCCGTATCATTTACTGCTTTCATATGTCTAGGTGCTATGTATCCAGCAGCACCTATTAGCGCAAAATTCTTCATTTATTAACTTTTCTAACTTGGTTATTTTCCTATTTATATTAACTCCTGTTGCTTCACCGGTAGGTTTCCCATTTGAGCTAAAAACCAATTTTTCACCAAAACGGCACCGGCACCTATTAATGCATAAGCTCCTAGTTAAAGATCCAACATCTCAGGTTTTTGATGTGAAAAAATACGAAGTGTCAAAATTGCTTATTGCGCTTAATATACAATTTACAGGAGGATTGGCTATTTTCATGCTAAGCTATAATCTGAGAAATAACTCTTCTAGCGATTAAGGATACTACCGCAAAAATTCCAAATAATACACCTCCTAGTACGATTCCTTTGGCTATACCAAACCTCTCCTTTTTTAAAGGAAATACAGGAACATCTATCACTTGAATCAGAGGTTTGGCATTCCGAAAAGAAATCTTTGCCATCTCAAGGTTCTTTACTATTTCCTGGTAGATGGCGCTATTTGCCTGCACATCAATTTGCTTCTTTTGAGAAGCTACTCTTAAGGTTTGATAAGCAGGATTTAAATTAAAACTGGCATCAAGCGCTTGTGCAACTTCTCCCAAACTGGCATTTAGGACTTCACGCACACTATCAGCTTGGTTCTGCAAAATCGAGAGATTTTCCATCGATTTTTTAGTCTTGGTTTTGACATAGAAGTTATTGACTTTGTCAACAATATTATCCGCAAATGATTTCGCGAAGAATTCATCCTCCGATTTCACTTTGACTGAGATGATAGACAGGTTAGCATCTGGTTTAGTCACCTTCAACGTTCCTTGATTGATCCGATCTACAAACTCCCCAACAATGGAGTCTTGGGTTCGTGTAAATTTTTCTGAATTGTCAAACCGAATATCCTTAAGGCTCGGGATTTTGTCCCAATCTTCTCTTAAATTGTTAAAATCGATATACCGATCAATTAGTAATTGTTCTTTACCTTGGAAAGTATCTTTAGCTAACAAAGTTTCTTGGATCATTCTGCGCGATTTGTATAGTTCAAGAATATTATCACCTTGAAAAATACCGCCGCCTCCGCCTCCCAGATCTACTCCTGCCATAGAGGCTATTCCCGCATATTGCGAAAGTCCGCCAACACCGACACCGTCGCCTTCTTCTAATACAAAAGTAATCTCTGCTGTAAAGATTTGCCGATTACTTAAAGAATACACCAACCCCAAAGATGCACCTACTATCCCCGACAATAAAATAATCCACCAATAGTTAAATAGGTAGTCCCACCATTCTCTTATTTTTAGAAAAAGGTCCTTAACTAAAATCTCATCTTCCTGCAAGCTAGCTCGTCGGTCGGATTTGGTCTCTGTAACTGCCACTTTTTGTTGGGGATTATCATCCTGAGGTTGGGCCATTTGCTTAATTAAGTTTTAATTCAAAGAATAACAAGCCAAGTGAATACTCTTATTGAAGCGACTACCGTTAAATTCAAGAATCTCATTGCGAGACAATGGACCAAAATCGGCACAAATAATTTACTTCCGAATTCTAAAACGTGGGAGGATTTTACAAAAAGAAGTCCTATGGTGATTTCTATTTGATTTTGCAAAACTATTATTCATTAGAAATTGTCACACCTTGTTCCTAATACTGCTATTAGTTTTCAAATGGATGCTTTGCCAATTCTCCAGCTGCCATAGGATGGTAATCACCTACCAAGCCGCTCGCTTTCATATGCCTAATATCGTTAACGATTTGAATACTGGGCATTGCTTCATCTAATCCAAACCCCTGTCCATTTAGAATATGTTGGTAGCTATGAGTATGGAGTTCTGTAAACCCATCGCTAAACTCAATCTCAGTCCCTTCCATTGTCAGTGAGCGATAAGTTCTACCCCCTCTTGCCTTCACTGATTCTGGCAAAGTATCAACATTGATACTCAAGAACCATCGCACTCGGGCTTGCTCCAATTCGAAATATCCAGCAGCACGATCATGCGTATGTATATGCACCACATTCTTCTTTACTGCTCCAAAAACCCAAGTAAGCATATCGAAAAAATGGACCCCAATATTTGTGGCAATTCCTCCCGACTTACTCTCGTCCCCTTTCCATGAGGCATAATACCAATGCCCCCGGGAGGTAATGTAAGCTAAATCAATGTCGTATATTTTATCCTTTGAACCTTCTTCAATCCGCTTCTTCAATGCAACTATCGAGGGATGAAGTCTAAGCTGAAGAATATTAAAGACTTTTTTTCCATGTTCGCATTCGACTTCTTTTAACGCTTCAATATTCCATGGATTGAGCACCAGTGGTTTTTCACAGATCACATCTGCCCCAACACGCAATCCAAATCGAATGTGAGAATCGTGCAGATAATTTGGCGAGCAAATGCTTACAAAATCTATCGTCTTATCCGTTCGCTTTAACTTCTCTACATGCCTATCAAATCGCTCAAATTCGGTGAAAAAATCAGCTTCTGGATAATAACTATCCATCACTCCCACGCTGTCAAACTTGTCGTAGGCTGCCAATAGTACATTTCCTGTATCCTTAAGGGCTTTCATGTGTCGTGGAGCGATATATCCAGCGGCACCGATTAATGCAAAATTCTTCATTTCAACAGTTTGAGTTTTTTAAATAGGCGTTACAACCATTCATTCGACCACTCTTGAAACGATGCCGTGCTTCAATTGGTATTTTTGGCCCGATTCGGCACATTCTGCTAACCCGCTGGAATCAAACACAAGCTTATGCCCATACTCGCTCATCCATCCGATCTGTCTCGCAGGATTGCCTACCACCAGCGCATAAGCTGGGATGGACTTAGTCACGACCGCACCCGCCCCAATGAAGGCAAACTCACCGATGTCATGACCACAGACGATTGTCGCATTTGCGCCGATGGAAACGCCCTTTCCGACGTGGGTTTTAGAGTATTGGCCTCTGCGATTGACAGCGCTTCTGGGATTGGTGACATTAGTAAATACCATTGACGGTCCCAAAAAGACATCGTCCGCGCAGGTTACTCCGGTGTAGATCGACACATTATTTTGGACTTTGACATTGTTACCCAACACCACCTCGGGAGACACCACGACGTTCTGACCGATATTGCATTCTTTTCCAAGCCTGCAATTAGACATGATATGGGAAAAATGCCAAATCTTTGTCCCCTTTCCGATCTCACAACCTTCGTCTATGAATGCGGTTTCGTGTGCGTAGTATTCTTTCATTTTGCAAAAAATTGTTTCACTTTCTCAATAATAAATGCCTGCACTGCTGGATCCATTTCAGTATGAATAGGCAGCGACAAGACTGTTTCGCATAGCATTTCAGCCACTGGGAAATCCCCTTTCTTATAGCCATATTGAACGTAAGCGGGCTGCAAATGCAGGGGAATCGGATAGTATACCATGCTTGGAATTCCATGATCTTGAAGAAAAGTCTTCAGACTGTCTCTCTTTCCGCCATCGACCTGGATGGTATATTGGTGAAAAACGTGGGTCGAATTCGGTATTCTTGATGGAATTTTAATTTGGCTAACTGCTGCTAGTGCTTGATCATAGCGATCAGCTACCTCATTTCTGGAAGCAGAGTATCTTGTCAAATGTCCAAGTTTCACGCCCAAGATCGCAGCCTGAAGCGTATCCAGTCGGGAGTTGACCCCAATCGTTTCGTGATAATATTTCTTTTTTTGGCCATGACTCGCGATCATCTTAAGCTTCTCTGCCAAGATAGGATTATTGGTGAACATCGCTCCTCCGTCGCCATAACACCCCAGATTTTTTGAGGGGAAAAATGAAGTTGTTCCTACATCACCCATAGTTCCCGCTTGTGCTTTTCTTCCATCGGAGAAAGTATATTCCGCTCCAATCGCCTGGGCACCATCTTCAATGACTTTAACTCCGTGCTTATTCGCTAAATCGAGAATAAACTCCATGTTGGTACATTGCCCATACAAATGCACAGGCACTATTCCTACTACATTCTGCCCTAATGCATTTTCCAACTCGGCAGGATCCATGTCATAGGTATCGGGCAGCACATCGACGAACTTTGGCTTCAATCCCAAAAGTGCAATCACCTCTACGGTCGCTGCATAAGTAAAGGTGGGAACGATGACTTCCTGACCCGGCTCAAAACCCAAACCCATCATTGCTATCTGCAATGCATCGGTGCCATTACCACATGTTATTACAAATTTCGCCCCTGTATAGTCTGCCAGAGCTTCTGAAAATTCTTTTACCTGAGGACCATTAATAAACGCCCCTTTATCGATTACATTCTGAATCGCCTGATCTACGTCAGTTTTTATTAAATCATATTGGGACTTCAAGTCCACCATTTGTATTGAACTCATACGTTGATTTATTATAAATTTTTGCAAGTGCTACACGACGAATTTTATACAAACCTCTATCAAAAAATTGAGCAAAATTTATCTTTAGCCTAGGATAACTTAGATTATTACTGTGAAAATTGAGGTGTTATCCAATATTTACGACGTGCAACAACTCTTGCTGTATAGAGTAGTCAATGTTAAAAGTAATATAAACTAAATTCGAAATCACTCCATTTTAACCACGATTATTCACAGCTTGAAATACCCCAACGAAAATGAGGTGTGTTTTATAGGATTGGTAAACAAACGAAATTCAGTTGTTAGGTTCAAGAAAATGGAAAATTCATATCTAACTATGTGGAATATATCTATAGGGTCAATTGAAGACGACTACTTCCCACACTTAGATCATCTAACTTGCTTTATATTTTATCTTCTATTGAAAATTTCACCAGTTGGATATAAGTCATGACATTTCACAAATTCTCCCTTTGACACCCTTCCGTATGCTAACTTATTGGATTAACGCAGGACGAACCTTGAATCCCTGACCCTATGTACTTTAAACATTATTGACATCTCTCTATCAGTGAAGCTCACCAATAGATGAGGCTTTCGCGAAAAATCACTTAACCCCCACTCCATAGTGGACAAAGCCCATTGACTCGAGGTATTTTCGTTCGTAAATATTCCGTCCATCAAATACCACTTTGTTTTTGAGCAGCTTCCCGACAACATCCCAACTTGGAATTCTAAACTCAGACCATTCGGTCACCAAAAGCAACGCGTCGGCATCCAAACAAGCATCATAAGCATCTTTACAGTAGGTCACTTTGTCAAAGAGATAGTGCGCCTCCGCTTCTTTCATAGCTACAGGATCATAGGCCCTCACATTTGCACCGGCAGCTCTTAGCTCGTCGATGATGACCGCCGCAGGAGCTTCGCGCATATCGTCGGTATTCGGTTTAAAACTCAAACCCCACATCGCAAACGTCATTCCGCTGAGATCTTCCCCGAAATGCGCTTTTACCTTATTTGCCAACACATGCTTTTGGTCATCGTTCACCTCTTCCACAGACTTGAGCACTCTCAGGTCATAGCCATATTGCTTGGCTGTTTTGATGATTGCTTTGACATCCTTCGGAAAGCAAGAACCTCCGTATCCCACACCGGGATAAATGAATTTCTTGCCGATACGAGGATCTGATCCAATCCCTTTTCTCACCATATTGGCGTCAGCACCAACCAGCTCACACAGGTTGGCGATGTCATTCATAAAAGAAATTTTGGTGGCCAACATCGCATTAGCGGCGTATTTGGTCATCTCTGCAGATGGAATGTCCATGTAAATAATCCGCTCACCGCTTAGTTGAAATGGCTTATACAAGCGCTGCATAATCTTCTCCGCGCGCTCGTCGTCGATACCAATCACGATTCTATCTGGCTTCAAAAAGTCCTCCACCGCTGCTCCCTCTTTTAAGAATTCAGGGTTGGATGCAACGGAAAAAGTCAAGTCTGACTTTCTTTTTGTCAAGGCATTTTGGATCGCTAATTTAACCTTTTCGCCGGTAGTGACCGGGACGGTACTTTTGGTAGCTACGACTATGTGATCAGTCATTTTTCGTCCAATCTCGTCCGCCACAGCCAATACATATTTCAAGTCAGCGGACCCATCTTCTCCCGGAGGTGTGCCTACCGCAATAAATGCCACCGATGCACCTTGGATCGCTTCTCCCAAATCCGTGCTGAAACGAAGTCGACCACTTTTAAAGTTCCTTAGTACGATCTCTGCCAATCCCGGCTCATAGATTGGCATAACGCCGTTCATAAGACTATCGATCTTTTTCTGATCGATATCCACGCAGGTCACTTCAATTCCTACATCGGAAAAACAAGCACCCGACACCAACCCTACATAGCCTGTTCCTACTACTGCAATTTTCATAAGTTACTAGTTACCGTTATTGGAGTTATTCACCATGGTTTGTACTAATATAGCAATGGTCGCCAAGCTTGACGCAATGCCAAGCCAAGCGGCTGGCGTTATTCTCTGGCGGTCTGGTTTCGCAGGGACGACAATCTCTGCACCTGGCTCCAGTTTGGGGAAAAATTTTACGCCTAAAAAGGAATGGGTTCTTCGTGCATCCCCGTTGGCATAGATCACGTAAGTTTTGGTCTTTCTTGCTTTCTCACTAAATCCCCCCGCTCTGGATATATAAGATCGTAGACCCTGATTTTTGACATAGCGGGACGTTGTCGGTAACAAGACTTCACCAACCATCCGAACCGTTTGGAGCTGCTTGGGAATCTGAATGACATCTCCCTCCTGAAGGAGCAAATCCTCCGGCCCGCCTGGATTCGCCAGGATAGCCTCAAGATCTATCCCAACCAGATCCTCCTCTTTGTATCTGGCTGCATTCACAGCCGAGTCCAAAAAGAGCGAATCCCTGGCAAAGAAATCCATCCTGCTTTTTTCCGAAGTCTTTCTCTCCTCCATCAATCTCAAGTCTTCTATCTCTGTAATCTTTTCGTCCAATCGTTCAAAAAGCAAAGTTTCGGCCTCATTTCCCTTTCGATTCTTTTCTGGGTTCAGTTTCGACCGGACGTCTTTCATAATCATTTCCTTGAGCTCTTCGTCAGAAAGATTTTTATGATAGACCGTTCGACGTACAAGATTTGCTCCTTTGGGATAGGCAAAGCGATTGACCCCTCCAGCACGCTTAATCAGATCAGATATCCGCTCATCAGCACTAGAAATGGCAAAATCACCCGGATAGATCACCTCTCCTACTACACTTACCAATTGCTCTCTCTCAAAGCCAGGACTTCGGCGAATAAAGACATGGTCAAAAGGCATCAAGGGAAGGTTCTTTTCCTTTTCTGAAAGCTCTAGATCTGGCAAGATGTCAAAGGTGATGATCTCAGCTACTTTGCCGGAGCTAGCATCTCTTACTCTCCTGGCGATTTCGACGGAAGAATTAGTCGCAGACTGCAATAGTCCTCCAGACCTTAGGATCAGATCGCCGACGGTCATTTGCGAGGCAAAAGGGTAGTTTCCCGGAAAATTGATCTCTCCGGAAATCTTCACGTAAAACTCCTCCTGGATATCATACCGACTTGGCACGAACAAAAGGTCCTCGTTTTTCAACGCAACATCTTGTTGAGTTCCATTCAAAATCGCCTCTAGATCCAGCGATTCGGCTGCCAAAGTCAAATCACCACTCGTCCGGTATAAGGTCACCCGTTGGGAAAAAGCATCCTGTTTTAGACCATCCGCTTTTTCCAAGAGTTCTTTGACTGTCAATCCACCTTCCTCGAGGGCGTACTCACCCGGTCGAAAAACAGCTCCGGAGATTTGCACCCGGTTAGTATAGCGATCCATTGCTTCACCGATAAGAATCTCGTCTCCATCTAGCGGATGAAACTCACCGTAATTGGCCTGAGGAACGTCAATCACCTTTTTGGCATTATTTTCTATTCTCCTTACGGTGAGTCTACCGGTGAATGCATTTGGTAAAAACCCACCTGTGTAGATGTATAAATCCTGAAGATTCTCTCCCGGCTTGACTTCAAAAAAGCCCTCCCTCCTAACCGGCCCAGAGATTTCGACTCGCGAAACTACCGGGGGCACGATCACTACATCATTATCTTGCAGCGTAATGTTTGAGCTTTGTTCTCCCTTGGCTAAAAACTCATAGATGTCTACCGTGGCAACTAGTCGGCTTCCACGATATACTTGGACATTTCTAAACGCACCATTTTCATTCGGTCCGCCCGCGGCGTACAATCCATTGAAAACGGTAGCAAAGGAAGGTAAAGTATACGTTCCGGGCTTTGAAAGTTCGCCCACCATCGACACTTTAATGGAGCGAATATTGCCCAATCTCAATTGCAGAAAGGTATTGGGGTTAGAGCCCATCAAGCCAGAATAAATTTTTCCAAATTGAGTTTTTAAGCGCGCAGTAGCCGCCTCAATCGTACTCCCTCCCAGCTGCACGGGGCCGACGCTCGGCAACAAAACTCTCCCTTCAGGTGACACAGTCAAATCAAACGATTGCTGAGAAGCTCCATAGATATCTATCAATAGCTGGTCTCCAGCACCGATTACATAGTTCGGTGGCGTTGGAATATTCAGACTTGGGTTAAAGTCAAGACCGCGGCTGTGAAACAATTTATAACCGAAAATCTTCTTTTGGAACGGGGTTAAATCATAGTAAGGATCAGCCGTTCTGAGTGAATCAAAAGGGTCAACTGCCTGTCCACCAGTCCAGCTCCGTCCGGTAGTAGCCGTAGAATTTGGTGCTCCGGAGAAGCCTGCGTCTCTTTCCAATCCCAGAATTCTTTCTCGGAGCTTATTGGCCTCTATCGGCGAAAGCCCCTGCTCTCTGGCCATCGCTTCAATCTGGGAGGACGTCAGTCCGTTCGACTCTGCACGCTTGATCAACTGCTCAATCTGTGCGTCAGAGAGGTTATCTACCTTCAGATTTTTGAGATCGCTGAGACTTTGTGCCCATACTGTGCTAATAAACAGCATGAAGAAAATAAGCAATGCTGTCCGCTTGGGTAAAATAAGGGTTAGGAAATAGTTCACTGGGTTTCCTTCGAATTTAAAGGTTCGGTTTTTCGGCCTGCTAAATTGGCATCTTTTCTTGAAATCGACTGCATTCTACACAGCTTCGCCCTTTCAGTCACAATTCTTGAGCCTAGCATGTCTTACTTTATTCTATTAAATCTATATTCCGGTCAGCCGGTCAAAAAGAATCAAGCCATCCGAGGAAAACCTTCCATCGGATAGATTAAAGATCACTTTCCTATCAATTAATTGCTCCAATCGTTTGGTGAGGTGATGAAAATAGTCCTCGTTGAGGCTGTCTCCGGTTACCAGAACGTCAATCGTTCCCGTATCGCTACCTCTTGCGATATCTCCGATCAAAATTACTTGCTCCACCTCGCCCATTCTTTCCAGTATTTGCTCCAAGAGCATGTCCAGTCCGAGGTACTTTCGGATAATGTCACGAATGTTTATGTAAAACGGATGATGGGTATTGGCTTGGTATTCGATCTTATTTTTGTCAGCGTGCTTAATCAGAATCCCGGCATCGGTGAGGTTGTTCAATTCTTTGCGTATCGCATTGGTCGATTCACCAAACTCCTCCGCCAGCCCCCGCAAATGACTGTGATTTTGGGAATTGACAAAAAACTTTATCAATAGCCGCAATCGGGTCTTTGAAGTGATAATTGATTCCAGCATAAAAAATCCGCGACTAATGAGTAACAAAGGTACTCATTCCGATTAACTGAAAAAATAAAAACACTTTTTTGACGAAAAAAAGCCTGCTCCCAAAAACAGGGTTAATTCACCCCCTGTACACATTCTGAGGTGTTTTTTGCAGCATATTCCGAAATAGAACACCGGTATAGGCGCTAAACCCACCGAGGAAGAACCCTATCGCTCCGGTCACCGCAACCAGTGTCACTCCCGAGCCGATCCCCATCAATTCTCCCATCATGTCTGGCAGATGGCTGTCGGTCATAATCCCCAAATAGATGCATTGCCCGAGCCAAGTCAGTCCCATGCCAAGTCCTCCTGCCATAAATCCCCCGATACCGTTAGGAAAGATCAAGGCACTAAGCGTCGCCACTCCGATCATGACGATCCAAAAGGGTGCGACAGCATTCAAAAACACCACAAGAATCGCAATAACAATAGTCAGAAAGATGAATCTCATCAGCAGCTTATTTTAAAGTTGTTTTAAAAAGCACATTTTCACTCGCTCCGACAGACCGCAGCCCAAAATCCAGGTATTCTCCCCTAGCCCAAATAGGAATGAAATTCCCATAGTATCTGCTGCCAGGATTGCCTGATTGCCCGCCCGGGTAAATCCCGAATGCCTCCACCTCTGAACCCAACTCCACTATCATCCTCCAACTCGCGCCATGCCGACTACCGGTCGCATTCAAAAGTCCTGATCCTCCACCTGTGTAAACATTTCCCACTGAAAAGGATTTGAAGTTCGGAACCAGATGCTGAATCGTAGTCTTTTTGTAGCTCGCCCAGTCATAGTCGCTCTCCTCGGCTTCCCGTCGTGCCATAGCTACCAGCATGGAGTCGAATCCTGCTTTGACATGGTATTCCGCAGACTGCATTCCCTGAAGCGACGGTGTATCAAAAATAGAATCATTGGCAGATTTGGCCATTAATTCTATGGTTCGATACGCAGATGGACGAACTACCGGTGCATCGCTTTTCAATAGCTCTCGCCATACGCTTTCGAAGGTTTCCTCAGCCCAAACAGTATACAACGTTTGTCCTTTTTGATCAGGATCTGCATAGAAATCCCAATCCTTAAGCTCCTGCAGGTATTTTTCCGCCTCTGGTGACTCAGCTCTGTAGGTTCCCAGAAGCCGAACCAATACAGGAAGTGCCTCTGCTGCCTGCAAGTTGTAATCGTCAAATTGGAGCCCCATCATATCTTCCACCGTGATCTGTTCCATTTCTCTCAGTCTGCCGTTGAGGCGGCGATTTCGATAGTGCTCGTAGCTATTGTCAAACACATAGTAAGGATAGGTCGAGTCGGTGGGATATTGGTTTGCCGAGGACACAAATCCCCGCTCCGGATTCAGCGTGTTGGCATTTTGCTCATTGGGAATATAGCCCTGCCATTCCGTTCGCGGATCGGCTCCGTCCATCAGAAATTTTCCCTGGCCGGGCCATTTCAAGGGAAATTTACCCTGAACCCTCATAGCGATGTCACCGGTATTCGATGCAAAAACGAAATTTTGGGCTGGAGCGGAATAATGATCTAAAGCCTCATTGTAGTCCGAGTAATTTCTTGCTTTATTCAAGAGCAAGAATGTCTTTTGCTCATTAGAACCTTGGTGAACAGTCCATTTTAACGCAAAATTCAAATCCTGCCGCTCACTACGGAAAGTGCGGTCATAGACCACTGGGCCATAATGCGTATACACCACTGTATCCAAAAAAGATTGCTGCCCTTTGACCTTAATCTCCTCGACTCGCGTACTTGCCTGCCTCCACTCATCCCCGTATTTGTAGGACGATCGACTATCATCCTGAAAAGTAATTCGGTACCAATCCCGCGTATCTCGGGTTGCATTGGTAACACCCCAAGCGATATCGGTATTGAACCCGGAAATAACTCCCAGGGCCCCCGGAAGCGTTGCGCCTTTCACCGAGTTTGTAGGCGTGCTCAGCTGCATGGCATACCACAGCGAAGGTAAATTTAGACTCAAATGCGGATCGTTGGCTAAAATCGGATTTCCTTTTTTCGTCTTTTCCCCAGCCACAGCCCAGTTGTTAGATCCAGTGCCCTCCACAGGCTGTGGAAGCGGGGAAACTTTAAACATATCCTCGGGATAGGGAATCGAGTCCGGCTTGATAACCGGTATCGGCTCAAAATCCCAAAACCGCTCCGCTTCGATCACAGGATCGCCATCCGATGAAAATTCCGGAAAAAGCTTATCTAACTTGGACTGTCCCAGGATCTTCCGAAGATTGGAAAACTCAAGATCTCTATCACCTACCAACATATCCGACATATATTTCAGCAGAAGTAGAGATTTGAAAGCAGACCAAGGCTCGGGACGATAGTTGAGGATTTTGTATTCCACAGGTAATCTCGCGTCAGTCAGCTGGGCGATGTATTGATTGACGCCGTCTGCATAGGCTTCCACCAGCGCAAGCGTCTCGGTATCATTTTCCTGTAGATATTTCATCCCCAACTCGGCGCCATACGCAAGACCTTTGCGACGGGTCATCCGATCGAGCTCAAGGGCGATTGGCCCAACGATCTCAGAGACTCGCCCAGCCGCAGCCATAGTCTGAAACTCCATCTGCCAGAGCCGATGCTGCGCAGTCACATAGCCCTGAGCGCGATAGAGATCGGCTTCAGTTTCTGCGAAGAGGTGAGGGATCAGGTTTTGGTCGTAGACCACCTCCACCGGAGCCGTGAGATTTTTGAGATCAATCTCCTCCGTCGCAAGTTGATCCTCACTGATGGTGTTTTGCCAAAATCCGTGATTTGGATCTATTAGGGAAGCAATCGGCGGAATCTGCTCAATCGGCACAGAAACCAATATCGCCAAACCAACAGTGATAGCGAGAACAAAAAAGAACGAAAAGTATTTCATTATACCAGGTCATTTTGTTAGATAACGTTTTGCTAAAGTTGGTCTTCAAAACCACAATCAAGAAAGTAAGTCCCCTCCAAAAACAAAAAAATCCCCAGCCGTTGGACCAGGGATAGCATTGAGCGCCTAGCTTATTGGATCGAAATCGGCAGCTTCAACTTGTCCCAGCGGATCACTAAGCCCGGAGACTCGATTTTCATGGTAAGCTGCTCTGTAGAGGTTTGTTCCCAAATCGGCATCGCCTCAACTCTGAGCACGTCTTTTTTATCATCGTATTGAAAATGACCGTGCTCCAGATTCCAATCTGAGTTGAAAATCACCGTCCAAGCCCCCGTCTCTTTGGGAATGGTAAAGAGAGAGTATTTGCCAGCCGCCAGAGCGTTGCCCTCTACGCTGATGTCCTGAGGGATTTCGACATAGCTGGCTTCGTTTGCGCCGGTTCGCCATACGATGTTATAGGGTACCAGATCGCCCCAGATCACCCTCCCTTTCACAGACGGGGAGCCATAGTGGACTTTGATTGCTTTGTCGCCAATTTGCCCCTCTTCCACTATTAATGGACTTGGTCTTTGTTCGCTTTCAGTCACTTCTGCAGCAGCGGATTCATCGGCAGAAGTTCCTTCGGCAGTCTCTGTGGCCTTAGGCTGGCACCCAAAAACGGTTGCAATAGCGAGGGCGGCCAACCAGCTTTTTGAAAACTTTTTCATGAGAGGTAGATGATTAATTTGTTGGGTAATTACGTAAAATTAACCTAAATCACTTGATTCCAAAGATGCGGCGAAAATAGATTCTCACATTTGAACGTGCCCCTAACCCAAGTTTCCGCAACCTTTTATCTGATCTTAGGGTAAGATGATTTATCCAAAAGGAATCAATTAATGAGAAAAATGACATTAAAATTGCCACTTTTGAACTCGGGTTTATTTCTTTTGCTCTCCACCCAGCCTAAATGAAATTCATTGCCATACCGGTCTTTATTGTATCTCTGATCCTTTATGCGACCGTTTTTATCTCTCCGGAAATATTCAGCTACATCGGATTATTGCCATTTTTTATTCCAATCACGCTGATTGTCAATGGATTTATTTTGGCAATTTTAATATTGTCTTGGAGGAGACTGGCATTTTTTCCATTGCTCGCTTTGATCATCGGGTATAAATTTATTCTCATTACTTTTCAGATTCATCCCAAAGACGAGGCGAACCCGGGCCTAAAGGTTTTGACATATAATGCCGCCAACTTCTTTTATAAAACAGAGACAACAGCGGACCTTGATCAAAACGTTTTCACCTGGCTCGCTGAACATCCGGCAGATATCAAGGTCTTTCAGGAATTTCGCCAAGATTTCACCTCCGCCACCAGAAATGCCCTCCAGCTGATCAGCAAGAATGGGGAATACGACTATGTCCATCATGTGATCGAAGGGAACCCCAAAAAGCGCTCCTACGGCATGGCGATATTTTCCCGATATCCAATTGTCAATCACGGGATCGTGTTTGACAACAAAGAGTCAAATGGAGCCATCTTCGCCGACATCCAAGTAGGAAATGACACGCTGCGTATCTACAACACGCATCTTCAATCAATGGCAATCACGCCAGGAGTACTCAATGACTACGAAAGGGCTCAGGAAGTTTACCGACAGACTTTGGGCAAACTTCATCGCGGGAGTTTGGCGCGGGCTCAGCAGCTTTCGATACTTTTTGAGCACTTGAGCAATAGTCCACATCGGGTGATTCTGATGGGAGACCTGAACGAAATCCCATATTCCTATGCCTATTTCAAGCTGAGCGAAAGTCTGGATAATGCCTTTGAAAAGGCCGGCCGCGGATTTGAATTCACGTACAACAAAATTCTTTTCTTCCTTCGAATCGATCACATCTTCGCTGATCCCACACTGACTCCGGTCTATTTCAATACCCACCGAGAGGTAGACTATTCGGATCATTACCCGGTGACGGCGACGTTTACCTGGGACGGAATGGAGCAGTAAATTCAGAAAAACCAACGCGGCAGCTAGCCCGCCGACGCTAAAATAGTTTATAAGTTTTACCTCAAAAGCTTAACTTGCCGACCAGAAATCCCCCAAAAAACTATGAAACAGTATCACGATTTGATGAGAAGAATCCTCAGCGAAGGAGCAACCAAAACCGATCGCACCGGAACCGGCACAAGGAGCGTATTCGGCCATCAGATGCGATTCAATTTGGCGGAAGGATTCCCTGTCGTGACTACCAAAAAACTACATCTCCGCTCCATCATCGTCGAGTTGCTGTGGTTTCTCAGAGGAGAAAGCAACATCTCGTGGCTCAAAGAAAACGGCGTATCCATTTGGAACGAATGGGCAGATGAAAATGGAGATCTCGGCCCAGTCTATGGCTACCAATGGAGACATTGGCCTGATGGCAAAGGTGGAGAAATCGACCAGATCAAAAATCTAATTCACCAGATCAAAACCAAGCCGGACAGCCGAAGGCATATTGTCAGCGCATGGAATGTGGCGGACGTAGACAACATGGCCTTGCCTCCTTGCCACACGATCTTTCAGTTCTATGTGGCCGATGGCAAACTCTCCTGTCAACTCTATCAGCGCAGTGCCGATGTCTTTTTGGGCGTACCATTCAACATCGCGTCCTATGCACTCTTTACGATGATGATTGCGCAGGTTTGCGACCTCGAGCCAGGCGACTTCGTCCATACTTTTGGCGACGCCCACTTGTATTCCAACCACCTAGAACAGGCTGAATTGCAACTCAGCAGAGAACCGAGACCATTGCCAATGATGAAGATCAACCCTGAGGTGAAGGATATTTTCGAGTTTAAGTTTGAGGATTTTGAACTCGTTGGATATGATCCACACCCGCATATCAAGGCTGCGGTGGCTGTTTGAAATTTGGAGTCAAAAAATAAAACTCTCGTCTACTTTTTGAAAAAAAACGCCTTAGTTTTCAAAAACTAATTTCCAATCATCAAACTATTATTAAACAATGTATTTAAAAATAAAAAAGTTGTCTCTTCTGATGCTTGTCGTCCTTTTGGCTGGATGTCAGGAAGAACCTGAATACCCAGTAATTGAGGCTGATTTCGAAGTTGCAACAGAATTCCCCAGAATTTTCAATCACATTGAGTTCGACAATCTACCAGATGGAGCCATGAGTTACCACTGGGATTTTGGCAATGGGAAAACTTCCGATGAAAAATTCCCCCAAGTTGTCGTATTTGAAGAGGCGAAAACATATTCTGTTTCCCTGACCACGACCTCCCTTGGTGCGATCAAAAACACGGTAACCAAAGAAGTTCAGATCGGTGCCTTTTTTATCAAAAACTTGACGATCAAACCGGAGGCAGCCCTCAAGGAAGTGGTTCAAGGGAATGGAAAAGTAAGGTTGATTATACTACAGAGGAAAAACACGGAGTACGAGCCCGTCTTTGAAACAGTGGCATTTGAACTGGGAGAGGACCTGAATCAACCAATCACTATCCCTGTCACCAATGTTGGTTTTGGAGGATGGCCAAATAGCTATCAACAATACCCGATTTTTCGATTAGTCGAAGAGTCCACCGGGGCTATTCTGGTGGACACCGAGTATGTAAACTATGGGAATTTCCAATTTAATTCAGAAGAGAATTCAGGTACATCAATCATTAAAAGTAACATTCGCAATCCTTCCGGATTTGAAATCGAATTTTACTACGACCACGGAAAGGAATAATGCGTGAGAATCGCTAGCGGAAAAAGCCCCGAATCGTGAAGAATTCGGGGCTTTTTCTTTAATTACTCAATTCGTATTTGAGGGTTTTTCCTTTTTCGACTGCCGGAAGACCTTCGGTCATCCACAGCGGCGCAGGAGCTCCTTTCAGGTAATGGTCAAAGAACTGGCTCAATCGAACCGATAGATCTTTGGAGTTTTTTCGTTGAGTAAGGTTATGATCCTCACCGTTGTACTGCAGCAGCCAAGCTGGTTTGTTCAGTCGCTTCAGAGCCATAAACATCTCAATCCCCTGATACCAAGGCACGGAACCATCGGCATCGTTGTGCATGATCAGCACAGGCGTCTGCACTCGATCCATCATAAAGAGTGGGGAATTTTCAAGGTAATACATCGGCTTTTCCCAAAGCGTCCCACCGATTCTGGATTGCGTCTGCTCGTACTGGAACATGCGGCTCATGCCAGTGCCCCAACGGATCCCTCCATAAGCTGAGGTCATGTTCACCACTGGCGCACCGGCTCCAGCCGCCTTGAACATGTTGGTCTGGGTGATCAGGTAAGCGACCTGATACCCGCCCCAGCTTTGGCCCTGGATAGCCATGTTGTCGGTATCGACACCGCCTTTGGCGATCACCGCCTGCACACCCGGCACGATACAATTCAGCGCACTTTGCCCCGGCAGCCCCAACTCATACTTGATGTCCGGCACGAAAACCATATAGTCATTGCTCACGAAATAGGGAATATTGATCGTCGAGCGGCTGGGCGCGGGAGTCCGATAGCTATGAAAAGTGTCGCTGTTTCTTTCGTAAAAGTAGACCATCATCGGGTACTTCTTTGCCGGATCAAATCCTTCTGGCTTGAACAACAATCCCTGCAACTGATCTCCTTCTAACGTCAAATACGAAATCAGCTCCACATTTCCCCATTTGATATTTGCCTGCTGTGGATTCAGATTAGAAGCTTTGGTCAGCGTTTTCAACGTCAAATCCGTGAGGTACAAATCCGGATTTTCCCGATAAGTACTTCTTCTGATCAGAACTTGATCCGAGTCCTTGGCTTTCGTCAATCCATTATAGTTATTGGCAGTCATCAGCAAAGCTTTTGGCGAGGACTTCCCATCCCAACTCCCGCTGTAGAATCCTGCATCCTTGCTTCTTTCATTGAAAGCCGAAAGGATCAACGGAGATTTTGGATCAATCGAAGTTTCCTCGAAGTCCAATCTTTCCCGTCTGAAAACAATGTTCTTTTTTCTTCCCTCACCTTGAGTCAACTGAATCGCTGCGGATGGATCTTTGGGGTCAATCTTCCAGATATCAAAACGGTCGTTGACCACAATCGCCGCGTCACCTTCTAGCCAACCCACAGAACCATAGCTTCCTGGCAGCGAGGGTGAGTCGTGCAGTTCTTCGAAAAATGGAACCGGAAGAGTCTTGGTCAGGTTGATTTTTTTCTTTTCAGCCAGATCAAATGCCATCCAAGAGCTATCCCGACTATCATACCAATAGGCATATTTTGCTTCCGGTGAAAGCCTTGCAAATCCCGGCACATCGGTTTCGATCAGCGTTTTCTCCCCGGTTTTAAAATCCACCCAATAAAGGTCTCGGCCTATCTGAATATCCCAGCTGTAATTTCTCCGATATGCATCGTCCGAATAAGCCAAGGCTTTGTCATGCGTAATCTTGTTTTCGAAGCTCAGATTTTCCACTTCCTCCGTAGCGAGCTGGACGACATTTCCTGCCGCTAGATCCAAGACTGACCAATAGGTTTTCTTTTCTTCCCGAGACTTATTTTTCAACTGCATCGGCTGTATTTCAGCATCTTGCCAGCCCCAGATATCCAAACTCACCCGCTCGTCGTCGAGGATCGTGGTGTCATTTTCGTAGTCAAAGTCTTGGTAGTCCTGAGCTACGCCAAAGAACATCCGGCTCTCGTCCTCCGAAAAACGAATAGCTCCATCGCCACTGATTCGTCCGTTGGCCAACTCCACATCGGATTTCTCCAATGTCTGCTGCATTTCGCTTTTCTCCACATCATATATATATAAGGTGTGGATCGGCTTTTTGGCTTTGAGTGTATCGTCTGTCGCCACGAAGGCAAACTTGGAGGATTGGGGAGAAAAAGTGAGATCGGAATAGGTCGTCATTTTCTCCAAAACCATTTTGCTCTCGCCCGTTGAAAGATTGAGCACGTGAAGCGCGCTGTTGTCCAAGGTATCTTCCTCTGCCAGCACGTACTGGAGATAGTCGCCATTTTGCGCAAAAGCGTAGCTCTTCACCCGCTCAAATTCCCAGGACTTCTCTCCGTTCAGCGAGCGTACCAAGAGCTTGGTTCCATCAGTCTTTTTCGGCTTTTCTTGGGTCTTGATAGAGTCAGCAGGGTCTTTCTTTGCCGGCGTGTCTTTCTCGAAATGAACCGCAATCCAGCTCCCTTTTTCCGATGGTGTCGCAAACGATTTGACCCGGGCAAGCTTTTCCAGCTTTCCTGTGGAAAGCTGGAGAATGAACAGGCTATCTTTTGGCAAATCGTCCGCCTTCTTCTTTTTCAATTTCAGTACACGCACAGAATCTTTTTGTGGAGCAATCTTCCCCACTGCGAACGCATCGTCAGCAGTAAACGAAAATCCGACCCCCCGTGAGATCACTGTTTTTTGGGTAGGTCTGGAAAAAGAAAAAATTTCCAACCTAGAATCGCCATCTTGTGGACTGATCTGATAGCCAACGTACTGACCGTTTTTTGTGATTTTGTCAGAAGATAGACTCTCCCAACCGTCATAGTCGGCATGTGTCAGCGATCGTTTTTGCTGCGCAAAACTCAATTGCGTCGCAAACATGAATGCCAAACCTAGCCAAAAAGGATACCTCTTATTCATGGTAATTGATTATTGGTTAAGCGTAAATTCCCGTTCAAAATAGCCTCCGCGGGTTGAAGAAAGCTTGATCTTTCCTTTGACTGCCTCATTTCCCTCGACCTTCACTCTGAAGGTGGCCGACTTCTTTTCCCCTACCCCGGTATATCCTGAGTAAATGGTTTTGTCATGCAGCGTTGGAGCGGTGATTTTCACCTTGGCATCTTCGTAGCCTTTGGTCAGCTCCTTATCAAAGTCCAAGGAGACTCGATCTTCCTGGACGATCTTCACGAGTTTGGCCTGTTCCAAAGCGACAGGCAATTGTCCTGTGTTGCTCCATTCGAGGGTAATTTCAAATTCCCCGTCGGAAAGCTTGTTCACTTTCATATCAGCTATCGTGAGCTGAGGAAGCTTTTTGGCCATGGCCAGGTTGAACAGGGCCTGCTTTTTGGCCCAGTCTTCCAACTGCCAAGGCGGTCCGTTTTGAGCAAAAAACTTCGGATGAAAACCACCTATTTCCACCTCACCCAATGTCGGATGAGTCATTGGTGTCCATACTTTGAAGCCTTTGCTTTCGTTGGCTTCGTCGTCCCACATCAGCCCATCGTATTCATCGTAGATCCCGTTGCCATCGTAGTCCTTCATCGCGCCGCCATTCCATAGCTCATCACCATACCAGATACTGCCATAGTAGAAGTAGCCAAAGTCAGGTCCGTGACCGAAAAGCGGCTCCGGCTTCAGCGGATCTCCGGTCATCGAGTTGACTTTGTATCTGGTAGAATAGGTCTCGTACACGTCGCCAGCCCAAGGGTATCCTGTGAAGGACAGTCCGAGTTGATCCATTTCCTCATAGATCGCCAAATCCTCAGGATACATTCGGTCGGTTCCTTTGGAAGTGGACGGTGGTCTCAGGTGCATTGGCACCCGGGTATCCATGGAATTGACTACCGAGATATTCGGATGGCTAAGCATCCACAACGCCGTAGTGCGAGTTTCTATTTCACTTAAAGGGTACTCTCCTGCTCCTCCCTGGGTGTAGCCTCGGCCAGTCAGGTCCCCACCGGAATTCGGCCTCCAGTTTTCCGGGTAATTGCGGTGCAGATCCAGTCCGCCGATGCCGTCTTCATTGTAGCTTCCATCTCCGTCATTGTCATACCCTTCTGTGTACATCAGATACTCTCCTTTTCCCGGAAAAGTCCGATCCATCAGTCGACCTTTGGGATCTTTGGGGTCGATGACGAAATTGGCTTTTTCCTTTTCCTCCGGAGTCACGGCTTTCTTTCTTAGCTGGTAGATGATGCCATCACCATCCATGTCCTCCTCGGGATCTTCGTCCAGCAGGCCATCTCGGTCATTGTCATTTGGCCGGACAGTACTTCTGTTTCTCTGCTCGGTGCGGAGGTATAGATTTGAGCCATCAGGATTGTTTTGAGGTCGGAGGTAGATCGCTTTAGAATCGATCAAAGCGGTGATCTCCGAATCTTTTCCATAACTCTCTATCAGGTGCTTGGTGAGCCAAAGAATAGACTCACTTGATGTTATCTCTCCAGAGTGACGCCCACCTTCAAAATAGGCCGCCGGTTTGTCTGTGTCTTTCCCTGTTTTCTTATTGGTCAAGGTCATCTGATAGATCGGCCGACCTTCGAATGAATGCCCGATGACATATAGATCCACGATCTCAGGGTAGCTTGCGGCCCATTTTTCATACCAGGCATACATCACATCCACTGTGTGATATTTGTCGAAAGTCAGCTTTTCGCCAGGCTGATATTCAACTTCCGGGAATTCGAACTTCTTAAAGAATGAAGGGCCATGTCTTTCGCCCGATACGGTATAAAATTTCGATTTCTCGTTTTTCTCAGGAAAAAGTTTTTCAGGTTCAAAGGATCTAACCTGAGCAGCAGCGACGCCTGACGCAAAGCAGGCGGCTGCCATAAGCGTAATTTTCTTCATGGGAAAGTAAGGTTGGTTGCTTAAAAGTAAGGAAGCAAACCAAAGCGTGTCCCACCGCTCAAAAAAAAGAGAGGGTCGAAAAACAAAAAAGTCTCGCCACTAGCGAGACCCTTTTCAGAATATAAACCCAAATATAACTTTAGAGATTAAAAGTTTCGAATCGATTAGTGATTGTTTCGTTTTTTAAATTGGATCAGAGCTATCTGTCAATTTATTAGCTAAAAAACCAAATTTTCAATCGCCATTGTTTGATAGCCCCAAAGTAAATGGATTTTACGATTAATTACAAATTGAAAAAAATATTTTGCAATATTTTGAACAATTTGTAATTTACAGCATCCTTCATTAACAATCATCTAAATCCTACACAGGAAAATGGACAAAATTTTAGATATCGACAACATAGACCTAAAAATTATCTCTTTGCTCAACGAAGACGCAAAAACACCTTACACTGAAATTGCCAAAAAGGTCTTTGTATCCTCTGGAACTGTGCACGTGAGGATGAAAAAATTGGAGGATATGGGGATCGTGAAAAGCGCGACGCTCAATATTGACTTTTCGAAACTGGGCTACGATATCTCGGCCTTTTTGGGAATTTACCTCGAGAAAAGCTCATTATATGACACGGTCATCGAGAGCTTGAAGGAAATCGCCGAGGTCGTCAGTGCGTATTACACTACTGGCAACTATTCCATATTTGCGAAAATCATCTGCCGCGATACCAACCATCTCAGACTCGTCCTTGACAAGATCCAAAAAGTAGAGGGAATCGATAGAACAGAGACTTTGATCGTACTGGAGGAAAGTATCAACCGACCAATTCAGTTTTTTGACAAAGAGAAATAGCTCTATTTAGATTAAAAACAAATAAAGAATTTTCGACGAAATTTCTCCCGTTACTTTTAATTCCGGCTTAGTCCGGATTTTTATTTTTTCTACAGGTTTATTGAAAATCAGCGTGATTTAAAGACTTTTTCTTTCGTTTTTGACATCGCTCATAGATAATTCGAATGGCCGCGAACATTATATTTTAATTATATGTTGTACCTTCGCATTCAAAATATAATTAGTCTAAATAACTCAGCACATGAGCAAAGACAACTCAATTTTAGAAGAACTAACATCCAAAGAATATGAGCATGGCTGGTCAGTCAATTACGAAGCCGATGAGGCTCCGATTGGCCTGAATGAAGACATCATTCGCTGGATCTCTGCTAAAAAAGAAGAACCTCAATGGCTATTGGAGTGGCGATTGAAGGCATTCCGGACTTGGTTGACTATGACCGAACCGGAATGGGCCAATGTTCACTATCCGAAAATTGACCTCCAAGCGCTTCGTTACTATTCTGCCCCAAAACAGATCAAAACATCCAAAAACCTGGATGAAGTTGATCCCGAACTGATCGCTATCTATGAGCGATTGGGCATTTCTTTGAATGAGCAAAAGAGATTGCAGGGCATCGCCGTTGACGCCGTATTGGACTCCGTTTCGGTTGCTACCACGTTCAGAGGCACACTTTCCAAACTCGGGATCGTATTCTGTTCTTTCAGCGAAGCTGTAAAGGAGCATCCCGAACTGGTCCAAAAATATCTGGGATCAGTCGTACCGATGACTGACAACTACTATGCAGCCCTAAACTCCGCAGTATTCTCTGACGGATCCTTCTGCTATATCCCCAAAGGCGTTCGTTGTCCGATGGAACTCTCTACTTACTTCCGAATCAACGCCGCCAACACAGGGCAGTTCGAGAGGACGCTGATCGTTGCAGATGACGAATCATACGTCAGCTACCTGGAAGGCTGCACGGCTCCTTCTCGTGACGAAAACCAACTACATGCCGCTGTCGTGGAAATCTACGCCGGCGCACATGCGCAGGTGAAATACTCCACCGTCCAAAACTGGTTTCCAGGTGACAAGAATGGCAAAGGCGGCATCTACAATTTCGTAACCAAAAGAGGAATCTGCGCAGGAGATCATTCCAAGATCTCTTGGACCCAGGTAGAAACAGGGTCCGCAGTCACTTGGAAGTACCCATCTTGCATCTTGAAAGGTGATCATTCCATCGGTGAGTTCTACTCCGTCGCTGTGACCAATAACTATCAGCAGGCAGACACGGGTACCAAGATGATTCACATCGGAAAAAACACCAAATCACGAATCGTGTCCAAAGGTATTTCCGCAGGAAAATCCCAAAACTCTTACAGAGGTCAGGTGCAGGTGATGAAGCGTGCAGACAACGCCCGAAACTTCTCCCAATGCGACTCCCTCTTGATGGGAGATCGTTGCGGTGCGCACACCTTCCCATATATCGACATCAATAATCCCAGTGCCAAGGTCGAGCACGAAGCGACCACTTCCAAGATCGGCGAGGATCAGATCTTCTATTGCAACCAACGTGGAATCGCCACTGAAGATGCAGTCGCGCTGATCGTCAATGGCTACGCAAAAGAAGTCCTCAATCAACTTCCAATGGAATTTGCTGTCGAAGCACAGAAGCTGCTGGCGCTGACTCTTGAGGGGTCGGTAGGTTAAAAGATTAGAAATTTAAGGTTCGGTGTTTGAAATTATCGGAACCATCAGTCGCTTTGAAGATTTGGTTATCTGGCAACAAGTCAGAGCATTGTCCAAAGAAATCTCCGAACTGACATTGCAGGATGGTTTCGAAAAAGATTTCCTCCGAAATCAAATCAACGTCTCACTGGTTCTATTTCAGACAATATTGCCGAAGGCTTTGAAAGAGAAGGAAATATAGTATTCATCCCTTCCCTGGGCATTTCCAATGGATCCGCGGGAAAAGCCAGGCCACAGTGCTTTAGAGCCTTTGGCAAAATTTATATTTCTGAAGAAAAACTTCAAGAAATGGTCTCAGCGAGCCTTGAAATTCCTAAGTCAATTTCAGGTTTTATGAAATATTTTAAAGACAGCGAGTATCGAGGAAATAAGTTCAAATAGCATTTGAACGCTTCTTGATCTCAAATTTCAAAAGTCAAATTTCGAATTATGTTAAGTATAAAAAATCTACACGCATCGATCGAGGGAAATGAAATCCTGAGAGGAATCAATCTTGAAGTAAAGGCCGGCGAAGTGCATGCCATCATGGGACCAAACGGCTCCGGCAAGTCCACCTTGGCTTCAGTGTTGGCAGGCCGTGAAGAATATGAAGTAACCGAAGGCGAAGTTACTTTCAAAGAGAAAAACCTCCTTGATCTTGCTCCTGAAGATCGTGCCAGAGAGGGTGTTTTTCTGGCTTTCCAATATCCCGTAGAGATTCCTGGTGTTTCGTCTACCAATTTCCTCCGAACAGCGGTCAATCAAGTTCGCGAATACAGAGGTTTGGAGCCTTTGGATGCTGTGAAATTTTTGACTTTGATGAAGGAGAAAATGAAGCTCGTCGAGATCGACCAAAAGTTACTGAGCAGATCGCTGAACGAAGGTTTTTCCGGAGGAGAAAAGAAACGAAATGAGATCTTCCAAATGGCGATGCTGGAGCCGACCTTGTCTATCTTGGACGAAACCGATTCAGGACTGGACATCGATGCCTTGAGAATCGTCTCCAACGGAGTCAACCAATTAAAATCAGACAAAAACGCGACGATCGTGGTGACCCACTATCAGCGTTTGCTCGATTACATCGTTCCCGACTACGTGCACGTGCTTTACAAAGGCCGCATCGTAAAGTCTGGCACCAAAGAGCTTGCTATGGAACTGGAAGAAAAAGGCTACGACTGGATTAAAGAAGAAATTGATTCCCAAGCCACTGTCTGAATCTAAAACCACAATCATGAGTACCTTGACTAAACAAGATACATTCAGCGGCCTTTTAGAATCCGCCCCCAAAAACTTTGAGTCAATCCGGACACTTGCCAAAGGCTCTTACCTGTCACAGGGAATTCCGGCGGTGAAAGCTGAAGAATATAAGTTTACCAACATCAGCAAAAAGCTGGAGCAGAAAATCACCGACTTCTCTCCTGCCATGCCGCTAGCAGTGACCGCTGAGCAAGTAAAGGCTGCGATTTACGAAGGTTTTGAGGGAGACCTATTGGTCTTTTCCAATGGACAGTTCCTCCCTGAACTCTCTTCCAACATCGAGGGAATCGAGATTTCCCTGATTTCTGAAAAGACTGATCTAGTACTTGGCTCTATCGCCAAACCTGAAAAAGACGCCTTCGCAGCACTGAATCAAGCTTCTTTCCAAGATGGGATTTTTATTTCGGTTCCAAAGAAAACCCAGGTTGAAAAGCCAATTCTCCTGCTTTCCTTCGATCAAGCCAATACTGGCCAAGTCATCCAGCCAAGAGTTTGGATCGAAGTGGGAGATTTCGCAGAAGTGACTTTCATCGACCAAAGTGTAAGCCTCGGAGACTCCAGCTACTTTGTCAATGAGGTGGTGGAAGTGAAAGGTGGAATCAACACCCATATTCACTATTACAGACTGCAAAACGAAGGTAAAAACGTCACTGAGGTAAGTACAATAGAAGCCGACATTCAAAAAGATTCGACATTCAATTCCGTGAATATTTCCCTTTCCGGAGACATGGTCAGAAACAACCTGAACTTGAATCTAATCGGGAGCAATTCCGAAGGAAATATGTACGGGATCTACCTCCTGAATGGAAAGACTCATGTTGACAATCATACCAATGTGGACCACACCATTCCACATGCGGAGTCCAACGAATTGTACAAAGGCATTCTGGCTGACCATTCCAGAGGAGTTTTCAACGGAAAGATCTTTGTCCGTCAGGACGCACAGAAGACCAACGCCTTTCAGCAAAACAACAACATCCTCCTCTCCGAAGACGCAACCGTCAACACCAAACCTCAGTTGGAGATCTGGGCGGATGACGTGAAATGCTCCCACGGATGTACCGTAGGTCAGCTGGATGAGGAAGCGCTGTTCTATCTTCAAACAAGAGGAATCGACAAACTCCAAGCTAAGGGCTTGTTGTTGCACGCTTTCGCAGGAGAAGTGTTGGAAAAAATAGCAGTGGAAAGCTTCCGCGAGTATTGCGATTCGCTTGTTCAGGAGCGATTGGGAAGTAAATTCTAATCCCACCATGAGTTTAGACATCAACCAAATCAGGGGCTTGTTTCCTGTACTTCATCAGGAAGTACACGGCAAGCCCTTGATTTATTTTGACAATGCCGCCACCACTCAGAAGCCTCTGGGGGTCTTGGATGCGTTGGCAAACTATTATCGCCTCGACAACTCCAATATCCACCGTGGAGCGCATGCTTTGGCTGACAGAGCTACCCGATATTATGAAGAAACCAGAGAAGCGGTTCAGCAATTTATCGGAGCTAAAGAATCTGCGGAGATCATCTTCACCAAAGGAACCACCGAGAGCATCAACCTCGTAGCGAAGACTTTCGGAAGGAAGTTCATCGGAAGCGGCGAAGAAATCATCATCTCCACGCTGGAACATCATTCCAATATCGTGCCTTGGCAGATGCTCTGCGAGGAAACCGGGGCAATCCTGAAGATCATTCCGATCAATGATGCCGGAGAAATTATTTTCGAGGAATTCGAGAAATTGCTTTCTCCCAAAACCAAACTGGTCAGTATCGTCCATGCTTCCAATGCGTTGGGGACGATCAATCCGGTGAAAAAGGTGATCGAAGCCGCGCATGCTGTTGGAGCCAAAGTCCTGTTGGACGGAGCGCAATCTACTTCTCATCTCGAAATCGACGTCCAGGAACTGGATTGCGACTTTCTGGCTTTCTCGGCACATAAACTTTACGGCCCGACTGGCTTGGGCGTATTGTACGGAAAAAGAGAGGTGCTGGAGGCGATGCCGCCATTTCTCGGAGGTGGGGAAATGATCAAGGAAGTGACTTTCGAAAAGACCACCTACAACGACATTCCTTTCAAATTCGAAGCAGGCACACCGAATATTGCCGACGTGATCGCTTTCAAAGCAGCCTTGGATTTCATCAAATCCCTGGGAAAGCCAGCGATCAAAGCCCACGAAGACGGACTTTTGGCGCATGCCAACGAACTGCTGAATGACATCAAAGGCTTTATCCCAATAGGAACAGCCGCAGAGAAGGTTTCGGTTTTATCTTTCAACATCAACGGAATGCATCCTTTTGACGTAGGACAAATGTTGGACGCGAAAGGGATTGCAGTCCGCACCGGTCACCATTGCACGCAACCACTGATGAAAAGATTTGGGATTGAAGGAACTGTGAGAGCATCGTTTTCGGTTTACAATACCAAATCAGAAATCGAAAAACTGGCGGAGGGTATCGCCCAAATCGCTAGATTTAAGAATAAATGAGCAGTATTAAAGACATACAGGAAGAGATAGTTTCCGAGTTTGAAATACTTGGAGAGGACCGGGAGTCGACGATTTTCTATATCATGGAACTTGGAGGCACCTTGGAAGCTTTTCCTGAAACAGAAAGAAAAGACGAAAACCTCATCAAAGGATGCCAGTCCAAAGTTTGGCTGGTTGCCGATGAAATCGAGGGAAAAGTCCACTACCAAGCCGACTCTAATACTGATATCACCAAAGGATTGATTTCTCTATTGATCCGGGTTTTAAACGATCGAAGCCCCGAGGAAATTTTGAAAGCAGACCTGAATTTCATCGAAATGATCGGAATGGGAAACATCATCGGCAGCCAGCGTTCAAATGGTCTGGCCTCGATGATCAAGCAAATGAAACTGTACGCGGTGGCATTTCAAGCCAAACAAAACGCCTGAAAATGGAAGCGGAAAGCAAGTTAGAAAATGGACAGGTAAGCAACCTGAGAGACAAAGTGGTGATGGCCATCAAGCAGGTCTATGATCCGGAGATCCCTGTGGATGTCTATGATCTGGGCCTGATCTATGAGATCACGGTGTATCCTGTCAACAACGTCTATGTGTTGATGACGCTGACCTCGCCCAATTGCCCTTCTGCGGAATATATCCCATCCGAAGTCAAGGATAAAATCCAGCAAATCCAAGGCATTAACAACGTGGAAGTGGAAGTGACCTTTGACCCGCCGTATTCGCAGGACATGATGTCTGAGGCGGCCAAACTAGAATTGGGATTTCTATAAAAAACGAACAATTAAAAACATAACAATATGTATCCTGAAGAACTGATAGCTCCAATGCGAGCTGAACTTTCAAATGTTGGATTCCAGGAATTCAGAACTTCCGAGCAAGTTGCTGAGCATTTGGGTCCAGATCACAAGGGCACCACGCTAGTGGTAGTCAATTCGGTCTGTGGTTGTGCCGCTGGTGCTGCCAGACCGGGGATCCGCTATGCCATAGAGAATTCCGAAAAGAAACCAACTACCCTGGCTACTGTATTTGCAGGAAACGACCGCGAGGCTGTTGAGAAACTTAGAGAACTAGTATTGCCTTATCCTCCGTCCTCTCCTGCGATGGCTTTGTTCAAGGATGGCGAACTTGTCCATTTCATCGAGCGTCACCACATCGAAGGGAGAAATGCCAAGATGATCGGCGACCACTTGGTGGAAGTATTTGCGCATTTCTGCGACTAAGAATTTCAAAAGCCCTTTTGGGCTTTTTTTATTCCCGCAAAAAATTGTAACCCATTGCTGCCTTTTTGAATTCCAACGCAAAATGAGGCAGATACCGCAAAATTCAACCAACCAATAGCAGCTACGAAATCGCTTTCGAAATAATATACAATCATCCTCTATAATAATCCCCTTAAAAACCTTCGATTTTATTAACTTAAGGGCGTGTTTTGATGTTTTCCTCTAAATAAGTAATCCAAAAACGATCTATGTCTGATTCCGCCAAGTTGTCCTACAACGGACAAGAATATGAATTTCCTGTAATCACAGGTACTGAAAATGAAAGTGCAATTGAAATTGGTAAACTACGAGATGTCTCAGGTTTGATCACCCTAGATCCAGGCTACAAAAATACCGGAGCTACCAAAAGTGCAATCACATTTCTTGACGGCGAGGAAGGGATATTGAGGTATCGCGGATACCGAATTGACGAGCTTTCAAAAAAATCAACTTTCCTTGAGGTCAGCTATTTGTTGATCTACGGCGAACTGCCCACACAGGCAGAATACGATGCTTTTGCCAAAGAAATCACCCAGCACACGCTGGTACACGAAGACATCAAGAAAATTTTGGCTGGATTCCCATCCAATGCCCACCCGATGGGTGTCCTTTCTTCTCTGATTTGCTCGCTTTCCGCTTTTTATCCAGACTCATTAAATCCGAATCAGACTGAGGAGGAGATAAATCTGAGTATAGTTCGATTGCTGGCCAAAATGCCCACCTTCGCGGCTTGGGCTTTCAAAAATAAGATCGGGCATCCGGTGAATTATCCTGACAACAATCTGGATTATTGTGCCAACTTCTTGAAGATGATGTTTGCGCTACCTGCCGAACAATACGAATCAGACCCAATCGTAGCTACTGCTTTGGACAAACTGTTGATTCTTCACGCCGATCACGAACAAAACTGCTCCACGTCTACTGTACGAATGGTCGGTTCATCGCAAGCATCCATTTACGCGGCGATTTCCGCAGGTATCAATGCGCTTTGGGGACCACTACACGGTGGCGCAAACCAATCTGTAATCGAGATGCTGGAAGCAATCAAAGCAGATGGCGGTGATGCCAAAAAATACCTCGACAAAGCGAAAGACAAAAATGATCCGTTCCGTCTGATGGGTTTTGGACACCGAGTGTACAAGAATTTCGATCCTAGAGCCAAGATCATCAAGCAAGCAGCTGATGAAGTATTGGGCAGATTGGGAGTGGCTGATCCTGTGTTGGAGATTGCTAAGGAACTCGAGCACGCCGCATTGAATGACCAATATTTCATTGACAGAAAACTCTATCCAAACGTTGATTTCTACTCCGGCATCATCTATCGTGCGCTGGGTATACCAACCGATATGTTTACCGTCATGTTCGCTTTGGGTCGTCTCCCGGGCTGGATAGCCCAATGGAAAGAGATGCGCGAAAACAAAGAGCCAATCGGCAGACCACGTCAGGTTTACGTTGGTGCTACCGAGCGTGATTACGTTTTCATAAACAAGAGGTAACAATTCTTATACTGTACCAAAGCCATTCCAATCCGGAATGGCTTTTTCATTTTATGATGTTTTTGAAATCAGAATTTGGTGGCATATTTGGAATCTAAAAACAACTAAACTCATAAACCATGAAGCCTACGACCCTGGAAGACGCTGTCGCACTGACTAAAAAATTCACCACTCGACCGAGCAATGAGGAACTGTTAAAACTATACGGACTTTACAAGCAGGCGACCGAGGGAGACAACGAAACTGAAAGGCCCGGAGGATTTGATTTCAAAGCCGCTGCCAAATACTCGAGCTGGATGGCATTCAAAGGCAAAAGCAAGTCCGAAGCCGCCGATAGCTACATCGATCTAGTGGCCCAACTTTCTTCAAAATACCTCTGATAGGAAAATCCCCCAATGAAAAGGCCGAGAAAGAAATCTTTCCCGGCCTTTTCATTGGGGGGAGACATGGAGCGCTTTTCCACCCCAAACTATTTTTTTCCATATTTCGAACCAAATGGAGTTCTTCTAGCCATATATTCTACCCCCGCCTTCTATGCATCCATGTTGGTACCAAAGACATGTCGGGATTGTGCATATAGATTGACGCCTCGATCATTAAACATTCGAAAATCCACCGTAGTGTCGTAGTCGATGGTCGTTGTGGAACTTGATGAGGTAAAAATGTTTCCTTTGGTGCTATTTCCGGAATCCTTCGCCTTATAGGAAGTTCTAGCACCTCCGTAAGTAGACGCCCCTTTATTGGTAATACTCAGCATCCCATAGATCACAAATTCAACACCCAAGATTTTTGCCAATTCCTCAGGAGCAAAATTCGAGATATTGCTATGGCCGATATTATTCTTGCCAAGAATAGCGTTGGTGGTGATTGGATCTTGAAGTGTAATCGCTCGATACTCATTTCTGACGAAATTAGCCGTACTACTCTGCACCAATTTACTCATCGCTTCCGGGTCGATACCGCCATCATTGGACACGAAATCAAAAGGAAGTACTGCCGTTTTGTTGTGTGTGTCGAGCGCGCGCAGGATCAGCAGATCGTTGCACGGGAACTATTGTTGGTGTCGGTGCACTGCCAGAATCTCCTCCAAAAGTCTCCACACGTCCACTCCCAAATTCAATCTTGGAGATTTGCGATTTCGAAAATTCATATTCCAACTCCTCTCCAGCATATCTAAACTTAATCTTGCTGTCTGTAACCCCGGTTACTTTTCCTTCTTTCATTTCACCATTTGAAAGAACGACTATATCATTTTTAACTTGGGCCATCAGCTTATTACTTACGCTAAAAAGTACCAGCGCCACATGAGCATCCCCCAAAAGTTAGGACAGGATTGGTTTAAGGCCAAGTATACAGGAAGGGCGTGAGTTTTCCATATTTCCACACC